>JAHEXX010000030.1 GCA_023251895.1 bacterium | reverse complement strand
GCCGCCGTGGCCGTGGCGTTCGCCGTGGTCGCCGTGGAGGCTGCCCACACGTCGACGGACCTTTCGTTCATCCGGCAGACAAGCCTGAACCTCGGATGGTTCTTCTACGCGTGGGCGTTCTTGATGCTGATCGCTTCGTCGAACGCCGTGAACCTGACCGACGGCCTGGACGGGTTAGCGTCGGGCTCCTCGATTCTCGTGCTGGCGGCGTACGTATTCATCTCGTTCTGGCAGTTCCGTCACGCGTGTGGCACGCCGGCGGTGGACGCCTGCTACCGGGTGGGCGTCGACTCGTCCCTCGACACGGCGATCGTGGCGGCCGGCGCGATGGGGGCCGCGGCGGGGTTCCTGTGGTGGAACGCGGCGCCCGCGCGGATCTTCATGGGCGACACCGGTTCCCTCGCGCTCGGCGGGCTCGTGGCGGCGCTCGCCGTTACGACGAACACGCAGCTCCTGCTGGTGGTGTTGGGTGGCTTGTTCGTGCTGGAGGCCACCTCGGTGATCGCGCAGGTGGTGAGCTTCCGGCTGTTCGGGCGTCGGGTGCTCCGGATGGCGCCGATCCACCATCACTTCGAGTTGGCGGGGTGGCCCGAGTTCACGGTCATCGTACGATTCTGGATCGTGGCGGGGCTGGCGGTGGCGTTCGGCCTGGGCCTCTTCTACGCAGACTTCCTTGCCCGCGGCGGCGTCGGATGAGCGGCTCCTTCGTCGGGGAACTCGCGGTCGTGATCGGTCTGGGGGCAAGCGGCGCTGCCGCCGCTCGCGTCTTATCCGAGGAGGGCGCCATGGTTCGCGTCAGCGAACGGCGCGGGCGCGACGTGCTGACCGGCGCCTCGGCGCTCGAGGCGCTCGGCATCGAGGTCATGGCCGGCGGCCACCGGCGCGAGCACCTGGACGGGGCGACGTTGGTCGTGGCCAGTCCCGGGGTTCCCGAGCACGCGCCCGTACTGGGGTGGGCCGCCGAGCGCGGACTCCCCATCTGGAGCGAGCTGGAGCTGGGTTCCAGGTTGTGCGCCGTCCCGTACGTCGCGATCACCGGGACCAACGGGAAGTCGACGACGACCGAGATGGTTGCCCGGATCATGTCCGCGGCGGGGCTGGACGCCGTCGCGTGCGGGAACATCGGGTATCCGTTCTCGCTCGCGGCCCGGGAAGGTCACGACGCGCTGGCCGTGGAGGCGTCGTCGTTCCAACTCCGGTTCCACCACACGTTCCATCCGAAGGTGTCCGTGCTGCTGAACCTGGCACCCGACCACCTGGACTGGCACGGCTCCTTCGAGGAGTACGCGGCCGCGAAGGCGCGGATCTACGAGCTGCAGGCCGAGGGCGACACCCACGTTGGCAACCGCGACGACCCCACCGCCGCCGCCGTGTCCGAGCGGGCCCCGTGTCGGGTCGTGTGGTTCGGGTCCGAGGAAGCCCCCCGAGATCTCGGGGAGGGATTCCTGGGAAGGCTGCGTGAGATGAAGGACCCGGGGACCGCGCGGATGTGGTCGAACCGGGGATTCCTGTTCGACGCCGCCGCCGCGGCGGCGGCGGCGGCGGCGTTCGGGGTCACGGCAGAGGTTGCGGCCGAGGGTCTCTCATCGATGGAGCCGCTGCCGCATCGAGACGCGCTCATCGCAACGGTGGGCGGCGTCTCGTTCGTGGACGACTCGAAGGCGACCAACCCGCATGCGGCTCTTGCGGCGCTGGAGGGACGGCGCGGGGTCGTGCTGATCGCCGGCGGCCTGTCCAAGGGCGTCGATCTGTCACCGCTCAAGCTGGCCGCCGACCGGTTGCGAGGAGTCGTGGCGATCGGGGAGGCCGCCCAGGAGGTGGTCTCGATCTTCTCCCCAGAAATCCCCGTCCGCAGGGCTGGCTCGATGGATGATGCGGTCCGCGAAGGGTTCGCGTTGGCCGACGGCCGGGGCGATGTGCTCCTGGCTCCGGCCTGCGCGAGTCAGGACATGTTCATTGACTACCGCGACCGGGGTGAGCGGTTCGCCGCGGCCGTGGCCGAGCTTGCGAAGGAGGTCGCAGGGCGTGGCGAGTAGGGCCGTCGAGGTCGCCGGTCCCCGTCTTCGATTGGTCCGGCCCGACGACCGGGTAGTCAGCCCGGCGCTGGCGGTGCGCCTGTCACGCCGCAACACCGCGCTCCTGTTGGTGCCGGCCGGCGCCCTCGTGGCGGTGGGCCTGATCATGGTGCTGTCGGCGAGCTCGTGGACGGCGTACACGAGATACGGCTCGAGCTTCCTGTTCTTCCGACGCCAGGCCGTCTACGCGGTTGTCGGAGCCGGCGCGATGTTCGTGACGTCCCGGATGCGGTACACGGCGTGGCGGCGGCTGGCGTTGCCCTTCCTCGTCGTCGCCGTGCTGTTGCTGATCATGGTGCTCCAACCCTCGGCCGGCACGGTCGCGGGGGGCTCGGCCAGGTGGCTCACGTTCGGGCCGGTCAACGTGCAGCCGTCGGAGTTCGCCAAGTTGGCGCTGATCACGTTCGTCGCGGCACTGCTGGCAAGGAAGCGGAATCACCTCCAGGATCTCGTCCACCTCGCGCTGCCGCTGCTCCCGGTGGTCAGCGTGGTGTGCGGGCTCGTCATCCTCCAGCCGGACCTCGGGACCGCGCTGATCCTGTCGATGAGCGTCTTCCTGTTGCTGTACGTGGCCGGCGTCCGCATGCGGTACCTGGTCTCGGCGGCGGCGTTCGGATCGATCCTCTCGATGGCACTGATCTTGAGCGAGCCGTACCGGCGGGCTCGGCTCCTGGCGTTCCTCCATCCGAGGCACGACCCGGGGAACACCGGATGGCACCTGTTCCAGTCGCTCATCGCGTTGGGGTCCGGCGGATGGTTCGGCGTGGGGCTGGGGGCCAGCCGTCAGGATTGGGGGTACGTCCCGAACGCCCACACCGACTTCATCTTCTCGATCCTGGGGGAGGAGGTCGGGCTGGTCGGCGAGATCGTGATCCTCACCCTGTTCGGGCTGCTGATCTTCGCCGGCATCCGCATCGCCGCGCGTGCCCCGGACGCCTTCGGGCGGCTGCTGGCGGCCGGCATCGTGGGATGGCTCGGTATCCAGACCGTCGTGAATCTTGGCGCGGTCACCGGCCTGATGCCGATCACGGGTGTGCCCCTGCCGTTCCTCTCCTATGGTGGCTCGTCGCTGGTCGTGTCGATGGCCTCGGTGGGCATCCTGGCAAACATCTCCAGGTGCTCGGCGCCGGGCCCCCGGCGCAAGGCGACGCGAAGGCGCGCGGGGTGAGGGTCCTGATCGCCGGCGGCGGAACGGCCGGCCATGTCTTCCCTGCCATCGCGCTGGCACAGCGATTGGCCGAGGCGCACGGAGCCGACGTTCGGTTCGTGGGGACCGAGCGGGGGCTGGAATCGCGACTCGTCCTCCAGGCGGGCTTCGCCTTCACCGCGGTGGAGGCAAGGCCTTTCGTGGGGAAGCCTTCCTGGCAAGCCGTCGCGGCTCCGGCGGTGGCCATCCGATCGGTTCGGCAATGCCGGCCGCTGGCCGAGGAGGCGGACGTCGTCGTCGGGATGGGCGGTTACGTGAGCGTCCCGACCATCCTGGCGGCAGCGCGCACCCGGAGCCCGGTGGTCCTGCACGAGCAGAATGCGGTTCCGGGGATGGCCAACAGGACACTGGCCCGGATCGCCCGAGTCGTGGCACTCTCGTTCGCGGAGTCGGTCAGGCAGTTCGCCAGGAGCATCCGCGGCCGCACGGTTGTGACCGGCAACCCGGTTCGGGAGACCGTGGCGGCCGTGCGCGAGAACCGCGAGGCGCTCCGGAAGGAGGCGTGGCGGGACCTAGGCTTGGAGGAGGGAAGACGGACGATCGTGGTCTTCGGCGGCAGCCAGGGCGCCCTCCACGTGAACGAAGCCGCCTTGGGCGCCGTCCGGATCCTCGAAGGTAGGGGCGACCTCCAGGTTCTCCTCCTGACGGGTCCAGCCCATCTGGACTCCGTGGAGCGGAGGCTCCCCCGCGGGCGGGGGATACTGGTGCGGGCGCTCGCCTTCCTCGATCGCATGGATCTCGCGCTCGCGGCCGCGGACCTGGTGGTGGCGCGGAGCGGGGCGACGACGATCGCGGAGGTGACCTGCTGCCGGCTTCCCTCGGTGCTGATCCCGTACCCGCATCACCGAGACCGGCAGCAGGAGCTGAATGCGAGAGCAGTGCAGCGCGCGGGCGGGGCCAGCCTGCTTCTGGACGAGGACATGACGCCTCGAGCGCTGGCGGATCGCATCCTGTGGCTGGTCGACGACGAGGGGCGGCTGCGGGAGATGGCGGAGCATGCCGCGGCGTGGGCCAGACCCGATGCGGCCGAAGCCCTGGCGAAGGTCGTCCAGGAGGCGGGGGCACGTTGATGTCCTCGAGCTATGCGCCGCCGCCCGGGAGCATCCCTACGCTCGAGGTTCCCGATCTGTCGAACGTCCTCTCCGTACACCTGATCGGGATCGGCGGGGCCGGCATGAGCGGCATCGCGCGGCTCCTGCTCGCGCGCGGCGTCGCGGTGCAAGGCTCGGACCTGAAGGACTCCCGAGGGCTCCAGGCGCTGCGCCACGCGGGGGCCACGGTCTTCGTGGGCCACCGCGCCGATCAGGTGGGGAACCCGGACGCCGTGGTGGTGTCGACGGCAATACCGGAACGGAACCCCGAGATGGCAGCGGCCCGGTCACGGGGCATCCCGGTGTGGGCGCGAGCGCAGGCGCTGGCTGCCTTGTCCTCGGAACACCGGATCCTGGCCGTGTCGGGAACGCACGGGAAGACCACCACCACCTCGATGTTGTCCGTGATCCTGGACCGCCTGGGGTTGGACCCTTCCTACGTGATCGGAGGCGACCTGAACGAGATCGGGTCGGGAGCTCGGCACGGCGAGGGAGACCTGTTCGTGGCCGAGGCCGACGAGAGCGATGGCTCGTTCCTGCTGCTGTCGCCGACAGTGGCGGTCGTGACCAACGTCGAGGAGGACCACCTGGACTTCTACGCCGGCGGTCGTGCGGAGATCGTGCAGGCGTTCGCCCGGTTCATGGAAGGCGCGAACCGCGTCGTGGCGTGCGGCGACGATCCGGGAACCCGCGCCGCGATCGAGGCCGCTGGGGTGGACGTGATGACCTACGGGCTGTCCCCCGGCAGTGCGGTCGAGGTGGAGCTGGGTGAGCCCGATCACGCCGGTGCCCGCGGGCTCCTGCGGATCGGGGGAGTCCAGATCGATCTGCGGCTGCGGGTCCCGGGGGCGCACAACGTGCTGAACGCCGCCGCCGCCATCCTAGGCGCGTCCGAAGCCGGGGTCGATGCGGCGGCGGCGGCGGACGCGGTTACGGCCTTCACCGGCGTTCGTCGCCGATTCGAGCACCGGGGCGTGGCACGGGGCGCGGAGTTCTACGACGACTACGCGCACCATCCGACGGAGGTGGCGGCCACGCTGGCCACGGCGATGCACGATGCGTCGGTCCGCGGCCGGGTGGTTGCGGTGTTTCAGCCGCACCGCTACACGCGGACCCAGGCGCTCTGGCGCGAGTTGGGGGAGAGCCTGGCGGCGGCAGACGTCGTGGTGGTGACCGAGGTGTACGGTGCGGGGGAGGAACCTATACCCGGAGTGACCGGCAAGCTCGTGGTGGATTCGCTCGCGGCCGTCGCCCCCGGAAAGCGCCTGGTGTACCTGCCGCGCCGTTCCGAGGTGATCGACTTCCTCGCCGGAGAGGTACGCGACGGCGATCTGGTGCTGACGCTTGGCGCTGGGGATATCACGATGGTGGCCGAGGAGACCCTCGAGCGGTTGCGGGAGGCCTCGTGAGGAACGCCCTCACCCGTGCCGAGACGATGCTCCGGGCGGCTTGCGGCGAGCGCCTCCGCACGTCGTTCCCCATGGTTCCGTTGACGACGTTCCGTATCGGCGGTCCGGCCGCCCTGTACCTGGAGCCGGAATCCGACCGCGATCTGGCCGCGGTGAGCGAGGCGGTCCGGGAGACCGCGATCGATGTGGTGGTGATCGGCAAGGGCTCCAACGTGCTGGTCTCGGATCTGGGCTTCGATGGGCTGGTGTTGCGACTTGGGCGTCGGTTCCGGTGGACGGGCAGGGACGGCGACCGGCTCACCGGTGGCGGCGCGATGCCGCTCCCGGCGCTGTCGGGGGTGGCGCTCTCACACGGGTTGGCCGGCCTGGAGTTCGCCGTGGCCATCCCGGCGTCGCTGGGGGGCGCCGTCAAGATGAACGCGGGCGCGCACGGTCTATCTCTTGCCGACGTGGTTGAGCGCGTCGACGTCTACCTCCTGCAAGAGGGGCGCGTCGCGCCCATCCCCGCGGCCGCGGCGGGGTTCTCGTATCGGCGCACGACGCTTCCCCAGGGAGCGGTCGTAACCGGCGCCACCCTTCGCCTGGTTCGCGGGGACCGGGCGGAGATCCGATCCCTGATGGACGACGCCCGGGAGTGGCGGCGGCGCACCCAGCCGCTGGCCGAACCCAACTGCGGAAGCGTGTTCAAGAACCCGGAGGGCGACCACGCAGCGAGGCTGATCGAGGCGGCGGGTGGGAAGGGCACCTGGGTGGGTGGGGCGGCGATCTCGGGGAAGCACGCCAACTTCATCGTGGCGGGTGAAGGCGCCTGCGCGACGGACGTCGTCACTCTGATCCGCCGGGTGCAAGACCTGGTGGAGGCGCGCTTCGGCATCCATCTCGAGCCAGAGGTTCGGTTCGTTGGCGACTTCGACCTTGCGCCCCGCTGACCTGCCGCCTCCGATGCGGGTGCGCCCGCATCTGTGGGCTGTTGCTACGGTTGGGATCGTGGCCGCCGCTGTAGCAGGCGTGGTTCTGGTGTCTCCGGTCTTCCACGCGCGGACGATCGAGGTATCGGGGGTCGCACACCTGTCGAAGGACGAGGTCGTGCGCCTGGCCGGGATCTCGTCCGGGACGAACCTGCTGTGGCTGGACACCGGGACCGTCCAACGCCGGCTGGAGCAGAACCCATGGATCCGGATGGCGACCGTGCGTCGCTCGTTCCCGGCGAGGGTGCAGATCGACGTGGTTGAACGCGAGCCCCTGGTCGTGGTTCGTGGCAAGGGCGGACCGGTGCTCATTGCGGCCGATGGCAGGCGCTTGGGAGCGGCCCGACGAGGCGATGCGTTCCCGAGGGTCGTGGGGAAGGACCTCGAGGCTCCGATCCGGGTGATCGCGCCGATGCCGCGCTGGCTCCGCCGAGAGGTGGACCGCGTGAGCATCGCATGGGACGGATCCGTCCGAGTGCTCCTCGAGACCGGAGTCCATATCGAGTACGGGAGCGCAACGGAAACCGCCAAGAAGGCTGCCGCCCTGGCCGGTCTGCTCCAGTGGTCGGAACAGGCCGGGACCAAGCTGGTGGCGGTGGACGTTCGGTTCCCCGACGCGCCGACGGCGCGCATGATCGGTACGACGCCGAGCGGGTCGTCTCCTTCCCACTAACTGTCATCGGATCGAGCAATGGAAAGATGCTTGCGCCTCCGCTCCCGCTTGACGGCACCTGCGGTTTGATAGTACGTTGGCGCCGGTCGACGTCAGGTTGATATGGCAATGACGTTGAAGTGGAGGCTTAGACCGGAGGGACACAGGGGGATCACGAACGGCGTTTCCCCAGGTAGACCGGGGGATATCACCCGGGGGGCGGAGGCTGCAGATGATGGAGACTCCTCAGAACTACCTCGCCGTGATCAAGGTCGTCGGGATCGGCGGCGGCGGGGTCAATGCGGTGAACCGCATGGTCGAGGCGGGCCTGCGGGGCGTGGAGTTCATCGCCGTGAACACGGACGCGCAGACGCTCCTGATGTCCGACGCTGAAGTGAAGCTCGACATCGGGCGTGAGACGACGCGGGGGCTCGGCGCCGGGTCCGACCCGGAGGTCGGGCAGACCGCCGCGAACGAGCATAGCGACGAGATCGAGGAGATCTTGAAGGGCGCGGACATGGTGTTCATCACCGCGGGCGAGGGCGGCGGAACCGGGACCGGCGGGGCCCCCATCCTTGCTCAGATCGCCCGGGACCTCGGAGCGCTCACCATCGGTGTCGTCACCCGGCCGTTCGGGTTCGAGGGCCGCTTGCGGGCGACGCAAGCCGACGTCGGGATCAACGAGCTGAAGAAGGCCGTCGACACGCTCATCGTGGTCCCCAACGACCGACTGCTGCAGGTGGCCGGGGCGGACATGCCGATGATCGACGCGTTCCGCATGGCGGACCAGGTGCTCTACCAGGGTGTCGACGGGATCACGTCGCTGATCACGACCCCGGGGCTCATCAACCTGGACTTCGCGGACGTGAAGGCCGTCATGACGGCCGCAGGCTCCGCGCTGATGGGGATCGGCCATGGGTCGGGCGAAGACCGGGCCGAGGAGGCTGCAAAGGCGGCGATTTCGTCGCCGCTCCTCGAGTCATCGATCGAAGGGGCCAAGGGTGTATTGCTTTCGATCGCCGGCCCCACCGACCTGACCTTGCACGAGGTGAACAAGGCGGCGGACACCATCACACGGGTGGCACACCCGGACGCCAACATCATCTTCGGCGCCGTGGTCGATGACGCCCTGGGCGAGGAGGTCCGCGTCACGGTGATCGCGGCAGGCTTCGACAAGCTCATGATGCCGACGGTGCACAGGGAGAGTCGGTTGTCCCGGCTGTTGGAGGAGCCGGAGGTCCGGGTGATCTCCGAGCAGCCCGAGTCGCCGCTCCCGTCGATCCTGGAAGAGGAGGACGAGGAGGCCGTGTTCCGGTCAGCCCCCGAGCCGATCTCGTTCGATGCGGAAGAGGACCTGGACATCCCGGACTTCCTGAAGAGCTAGCGGATTCGACCGCCCCGTGCGGCCCTCCGGTCGTGGGGCGGGGAGCGAGACACGAGGCGTCCTTCCCCCGCCTCTGGCCGAGAGGAGCTCCCCGCCCCCTTCCCTTTGGGAGGATGACCGCCATGACGTTCGAGCGACGCCACCTGGCCGGCCGGGCCTACGCGCTCGTTTCGACCACCATGGAACGCATGGGAGTGCTGGCCGCCTTCTCCGAGCGTCCAGGCGGCGCAAGCGAAGGACCCTTCGTGGGCCTGAACGTGTCCTATACGGTGGGCGACGATCCGGGTGCGGTGGCGAAGAACCGCGACCGACTGACCGAGGGCCTCGGCGTACCGCCGTTCGCGGTGGCCGGGCTTGCCCACGGACGCACGGTGACTCGGGTGGGAACCAAGCGCGCCGGCGCGGGGTTCCACCGGCCGACGGAGGCTATCTCGCGCGTGGACGGGCTGTTCACCGCCACGTCGGGGGTGTCGCTGGCCGTCACGATGGCCGATTGCGTTCCCGTGGTGATGGCCTCCGAAGAAGAGTCGCGCGTCGCAGTCGTGCACGCCGGGTGGCGGGGGATCGTGGCCGGCGTGGTCGCGTCTGCGGTCGACGTGTTCTCGGAACCTCGGAGCGTCCGCGTCGTGATCGGCCCAGCCATCGGCCCCTGCCACTACGAGGTGGGGGAGGATGTGGCATTGGCGGTTGCGGCGGCCTCGGGCGCAGGCGCGACGACCGAACTGCGGAACGGCCACCGGTACCTCGATCTTGTCGCCACCGTCCGCGGCCTGCTCCGGCACGTCGGAGTCCGAAGGGTCGAGCACACCGGCCTGTGCACAGCGTGCGAGCGGAGTCGGTTCTTCTCGTATCGGCGGGACGGCGGAGTCACCGGCCGGCAAGCGGCGGTGGTCATGCGGCTCCCATGACAATGAAAACCAGGGAGCAGGTGGTGCGGAACGTCGCCACTATCCGGGCGGGGATCGCGGAGGCCTGCGAACGGGTTGGCCGAGATCCCGCTTCGGTCACGATCGTTGCGGCGAGCAAGACCGTGCCGGCCGAGGTCATGCGGTGGGCGCACGAAGAGGGGGTCAACGACTTCGGGGAGAACTACGTCAAAGAGCTCCAGGCCAGACACATCGAGCTCCCGGGGGTCCGGTGGCACTTCGTGGGAACCCTGCAGACGAACACCGTCCACCACGTCGCCCGCCTGGCCGACGTGGTGCACACGGTGGAACCGGGGAACGCGTGGCGGCGGCTCGCGCGGCGAGCCGCCGCCACGCGCCGCACGATCCCGGTCCTGATCGAGGTCGACTTCACCGGGCACCGAACCGGAGTGGCGCCCGAGGAGCTACCGGCGTTCGCCGACGACGTGGCGACCACGGAGGGCGTGCGGCTGGTCGGGCTGATGACGCTCCCGCCCCTTCCCGCTGTGCCCGAGGAAGCCCGGCCCTTCCTGCGGCGGCTCAGGGATCTCCGGCACGACCTGGTGTCGGGGCATCCCGAGGCCGTCGAACTCTCCATGGGAATGTCGCTGGATTACGGAATCGCGGTCGAGGAAGGCGCTACCATTGTCCGGATCGGAACCGCCTTGTTCGGGGAACGACCCCCGAAGACCTGACGAGGGAGGAACGCGATGGCCGGGGCTTGGAAGAAGACGCTCTCGTACCTGGGGCTCGTCGAGGAGGATGAGTACGAGCAGTTGGACGAGATCGCCACGGAGCCCGAGGGCGCGCAGGTGCGGCGGATCGCGCGTCCGCAGGCAGTGCGTGAGATGAGCATGGATGCCGCGGGCGGGGGCGTGGTGAGGACCATCCCGGCACCGCGGCCTGTCGGCTCCGCCATCCACAAGTCCGAACCCAAGCGGTTCAACGAAGCGCGCGACATCGCCGACCGGTACAAGGCCGGGATCCCCGTGATCATGAACCTGCAGGGAACGGACGACACCATCGCGCGGCGCCTGGTCGACTTCGCCTCCGGGCTCGTCTATGGGATCGACGGGAAGATCGAGATGGTTGCACAGCGCGTGTACCTGCTCACTCCCGCCAACATGGAGGTTTCGGCGGAGGAACGGGAGCGCATCGCCGGGGGCGCCTTCTACAACCAGTTCTAGGCGCGTCAGTCACCGTGAGCGCCGCGTCGAACCCGTTCCTCACCGCAGTCTGCATCGCGACGTTCGTCTATATCCTGCTCTTGGTGCTGCGTGCGTTGCTCTCGATCACCGTCCTCATGGGTTTCCGCCCACCTATCGGGGGGCCCGCGCGCCGCACGATCGAGCTCGTGGAGGACGTCACGGAGCCAGCCCTGCGTCCGCTCAGGCGGGTGATCCCGCCGGTCGGAGCGGGCGGGGTTGGGATCGACCTGTCCCTCATGGTCGCCACGATCATCCTGATCGTCGTGCGCATTGCGATAGGCTGTTGAGCCTTGGACCGGGGGGCACCATGAGGAAGAAGAAGCAGCAGGATCCGGAGGCCGGTTTCGTGAGCGAGGGCTCGGGAAACAAACGCATCACGCCGATGGACATCCAGCAGAAGGAGTTCCGGCTGTCGTTCCGGGGCTACAACGAGCGCGACGTGGACAAGTTCCTCGACGAGCTGACCGAGGAGCTCAACACCGTCATCGAAGAGAAGCGCCGGGTGTCAGAGCGATCGGCCGGCTCCGGCTCGGGAACCGCGGACGAGGAGGGGGAGGCCGAACAGGTCCTGGCTCGAGCGCGGAAGGAGGCCGAGCAGATCCTGGCGCGTGCGCGAAAGGAGGCGGTGGCCGTCTCGGGTGCGTCCGGCCCTGTCTCCCTGTCCGGGACCGATGCCGAGGCCGTAGCCCGGTTCCTCTTCACGGAGCGGGAATTCCTCCAAGGCCTGGGGACCCTGGTCCAGAGCCACGTGGAGACCGTGAAGGAGATGGCAAGGGCGGTGCGCGAAACTCGGGAGGCGGCCAGACAGCCCGTCAAGGTGGAGGCCAAACAGGAGGAGCCCGCGGCCGCCAAAGTGGAAGGCGTCACGGTGGTCGATGAACCCGCCATCTCCGGCGTGCGGTCCGACCAGGCCGGGGGGGATGACTCGGAGCGGTCGCTCCGGGAGCTGTTCTGGAGCGAGGACTGACGGACGGGCCCCACCGCACCGACCGGGCCTCCGGGGCGATCTACGGAACGGCTTTCCTCCTCACGCTCGCCGCCATCGCGGGCGTCGCCTTGGGTCTGGTGAAGGACTCCACCGGCGCTCTGGTCGCCGGCGCGGTGGCGAGCGCCGGGGCGCTGACCCTCATCGTCACCGGCGTGGTCCGCAGCGCCCCACGGGGCTGACCGTCAGACCCGGCGCAGCGTGAGCGACACGGGGACCCCCTCGACCTCGGTGTCCTGCGCGTACGAAGGTTCCCCGATCATCTCGGACACCTTCACCGCCAGGGTCTCGCCCGCCACGTAGTCGCGATGGAGCGACAGGGCCTCCGCCGGCTCGCCGGAGGTCCGAAGGCCCAGTTCGATCCGGTCCGACACCTCGAGGCCGGCCGCCTTCCGGGCGTCCTGTACCAGCCGAACCAGATCTCGGGCCAACCCCTCCAGGCGGAGCTCCGGCGTGATCGCGAGTTCCAGGGCGAGGGTCAGGCCGCCCTCGGCCTTCACGCCCCAGCCTTCCAGGGTCTCCTGACGCAGGTCGGCCTCGTCGGGGGAGAGCGTCACGTCGCCGCCCTGGGTCGAGACGGTGATCGACTCGCCCCGGGCCAGTGCCGCTGCAAGCGATCCGTCGTCCACCGACAGGGCAGCGGCCGCCTCCTTCACGCGCTCCCCGAGCCGCGGTCCCAGCACCTTGAAGTTCGGTTTGGCCCGCCATCGCCCGAACTGCTCCGTCGATTCGGCGAACGCGACCTCCTTCACGTTCAGTTCCTCGGCGACCAGGCCCAGCAGCGGCGCCAGCGCGGCGCGGTCGCCGGGGTAGTGAACGACGGCCTCGAGGAGCGGCTGGCGGACCTTCACCTTGGACTCGGTCCGGATCGTGCGGCCCAGCGACACGATGTCCCGAACCGCCTGCATGGCCGTATCGAGTCGCGAGTCGACGGCCGCCGCGTCGGGTACGGGGTAGTCGCATAGATGTACCGACTCGGGGGCACCTTCGCTGCCGGCAGCGAGGTTCCGCCACAGCTCCTCGGCCACGAACGGCGTGAACGGCGCGAGCAGCTTGGCCACGGTAACCAGGCACTCGTACAGGGTCTGGAAGGCGGCGCGCGCGTCGCCGCCGCCCTCGCCGCCCGGGTTCCAGAACCGCCGCCGAGCGCGGCGCACGTACCAGTTGGACAGGTCGTCGACGAAGCGCGCGACGCGCCGGCCGGCCCCACTGGCGTCGTATCGTTCCAACCCCTCACGGGCCTCGGCCACGGCCTGCGCCAGCTGCGACAGTGCCCACCGGTCGAGCAGCGGCCGTTCGCCCAAGGCTATCCGGTCCGCCGAACGATCGAAGCCCTCCGCGTTCGCGTAGGTCACGAAGAACGAGTAGACGTTCCACAGCGTCAGTAGGAACTGTCGGACGACCTCGTCGAGGACGTCCATGGAGACTCGCCGCGACGCCCACGGGGAACCGCTCGTCACCAGGTACCATCGGAGGGCATCGGCCCCCTGCCGGTTCAGCACCTCCCACGGATCGATCACGTTCCCCAGGCTCTTCGACATCTTCCGTCCCTGGGCGTCGACGATGTGGCCGAGGCACACGACGTTCCGATAGGACGTGTCGTCGAACAGCAGCGTGGCCTCCGCCATCAGCGTGTAGAACCATCCCCGGGTCTGGTCGATGGCCTCGGAGATGAAGTCCGCGGGGAACCGCTGCCGAAACAGGTCGAGTCCCCGCCCGAGCTCCGGGTGGTAGCCCCATTGCGCGAACGGCATCGCGCCCGAGTCGTACCAGGTGTCGATGACCTCCGGTACCCGGCGCATCTCCTGCCCGCACTCGCCACAGGCGAACGTGACCTCGTCGATCGAGGGCCGGTGCGGGTCGATGCCGGTGACGTCGCGCCCGGACATCTCCGACAGCTCCTTCAGCGAGCCGATCACGTGCGGGTGGCCCTGGGCACATCGCCACACCGGCAGCGGCGTCCCCCAGTACCGGTCCCGCGAAAGGGCCCAGTCCACGTTGTTCTGGAGCCAGTCGCCGTATCGCCCGTTCCTGATGTGGTCCGGGTACCAGTTGACGGAGTCGTTCACCTCGAGTAGGCGATCCTTCCTGGCCGTCGTCCGCACGTACCAGGACGTGCGGGCGTAGTAGAGGAGCGGCGTGCTACACCGCCAGCAGAACGGGTAGTTGTGCACGTAGGTCTCGGCCCTGATCACCAGGCCCCGACGTTCCAGGTCCTCGATGATGTGAGGGTCGGCGTCCTTGACGAATCTCCCGTGGACGAACTCGGGTACATCGCCCGTGAACCTGCCTTCCTCGTCGACGGGCTTGTACACCGGCCATCCCTCGCGCAGGCCGAGTTCCAGGTCCTCGGCCCCGAAGGCCGGAGCCGTGTGGACGATCCCGGTGCCGTCCTCCATCGATACGAAGTCCGCCGCCACTACCCGGTGCGTGTTCCCGTTCACGTTCTCGAACGGCGGCGTGTATCGGACCCCTACCAGGTCGAGGCCGGCCAGGCTGCGGATCTCGCGGGCCGTCTCGCCGAAGACGCGCTCACGGAGCGGCGCGCCCACCACCAGCCGCTCCGTCCCCACCTCGACCTCGACGTAGGTGGCATCGGGGTCGACGGCCAGGCCGAGGTTCGAGAGGAGGGTCCACGGCGTCGTCGTCCACACCGCGAGCGAGGCGCCCGCCAGGGAGGGATCGGGGGACTCGGCGATGGGGAAGCGGAGATACAGCGAGGGGTCTTCGGTCTGCTCGTATCCCAGGGCCACCTCGTGATCGGACAGCGCCGTCCCGCAGCGGGGGCAATACGGCGTGACCTTGTCGGCCTCGAACAGCAACCCCTGCCCGTGCAGCGTCTTGAGCGACCACCACACGCTCTCGACGTACTCGGTGTCCATCGTCCAGTAGGCGTCGGAGGTGTCGATCCAAAAGCCGATCCGCTCCGTCAGACGGGCCCAATCGTCGACGTACCGCGTGACCGACTCGCGGCACAGTCGGTTGAACTCGGCGATGCCGAACCGCTCGATGTCGCGCTTGCCCGTGGTGTTGATCTCCTTCTCCACCTCGATCTCGACCGGGAGGCCGTGGCAGTCCCATCCGGCCTTCCGGGGCACGGAGTGCCCGGTCATCGTCTTGAACCGCGGGAAGACGTCCTTGAACGTGCGCGACTCGCAGTGGTGGATCCCGGGACGCCCGTTGGCGGTTGGGGGCCCCTCGTAGAACACCCACTCGGGGGCGTTCCTCCGCTGCTCCAGCGAGCGATGGAAGACGTCGGCCTCGCGCCAGAACACGAGGATGCGCTGCTCGAGCTCCGGGAAGGCCACCTTCGGGTCGACCGGCTCGAACCGCTGCATCCTCATCCTCCCTATCACGAAAAGCAGAAACGCCCCGTCCCCTGGGGACGGGGCGTGCGCCCCGCGGTACCACCCCGCTTGCCGCGCCCTCCAGGGCTCGACCACTCAGCGGCCGCCGACACGGCCTCCTGCTGTCACGGGCAGACCCGCCTGCGTCTACTGCGGGGCCGGACCGTCCGGCCCCGGTTCGGGCAGGGGCTCGGGGAGGATGTTCGCGGAGGGCCTCGCGCCGGGCTCGCACCGTCCCCGGCTCGCTCCCCGAGGTGATACTCCGAGACTCGTTCCCGTCGTCGCCTGTACCAGGCATCCTACACACAGCGATGACGCGAATCACGGTACGGGTCGTGCCCAAGTCGGGCCGGACGGCGGTGGAGGCCGGCTCGGAGGGCGTCGTCGTCCGCGTGCGGGCGACACCCGAAGGCGGGAAGGCCACCGAGGAGGCCCGGCGGGCCCTGGCGGATGCGCTTGGGGTTCCCCCTTCGCGCGTCCGCCTTTCGACCGGGGCGCGCTCGCGGATCAAGGTCTTCGAGGTGGTGGGGCTCCCGGAAGGGGAGCTGGAGGTGCGTCTGCGCGCAACCTGATCGGGGCCGTTTGTCGGGTTCCGCCGGGGCTGCTACCGTCCCTCGGCCATGGCCGTGAAGTCCGCATTCACGAAGAGGGAGCTGCAGGACCTTCGCAGCCGCCTGCTCGAGGAACAGAAGCAGCTCCAGACCCAGCTCACGACGATCGAGGAGACCTCGTTCGCCCAGACACAGTCGGACATGTCCGGCGAGGTCTCGTTCGATGAGGAGAACGCCGACGCGGGTAGCTTCACGTTCGAGCGGGAACGGGACCTCTCGATCGAGAACAACGTGCGGGACCTCCTGCACAAGGTGGACCGCGCGCTGGGGCGTCTGGACGAGGGGACCTTCGGGATCTGCGCCCGATGCGGCAAGCCCATCGAGAAGGCGCGCGTGAGGGCCCTGCCGTACGTGGACCTCTGCATCAAGGACGCCCAGGCGCAGGCCCGTCCCCGGTAGGGCCATGGCCCGCCTCCCGCGGACGGCCGCATGGCTGTACTGGGCGGCGGCGGCGGCGTATCTCCTCGACCGACTGACCAAGGCGTGGGCAGAAGGCTCCCTTGCGGGTCACCGGCCGATCCAGGTCATCCCCAAGGTGCTCCAGCTGGACTTCACGACCAACTCCGGCGGCGCCTTCGGCCTTGGCGGCAGCGCGCCGCTGCTGTTCGCGACGGCCACGATCGCGGTGGCCGCGGCCATCGTCGTCGGGTCGTTCCGCGTGGGTCACGCGATCACGGCCGTGGCACTTGGGCTCGTCCTGGGGGGCGCTCTGGGAAACCTGACCGATCGGGTCGTGCGCGGCCCCGGCTTGTCGGGGAGGGTCGTGGACTTCATCGACTTCCACGTGTGGCCCGTGTTCAACCTGGCCGACAGTGCCATCGTCATCGGGATCGGGCTCCTGCTGGTCACGAGCATCCGGCAGCGGGAAACCCCTTGACCGGGGAGTTCGAGGCCGCCCCGGGGCGCCTAGACGTCGTGGTGGCGCAACGCCTGGGGGTTCCCCGGGCCGACGCCCAGCGGGCCATCGCGGCGGGGCTGGTCCTGGTGGACGGACGGCCCCGGCCGAAGTCGTTCCGCCTGGCCGGGGGAGAGCGGATCGAGGCCGATCTGGCCACGGCGGCCGAGCTCGAGCCGGAGGCCTCGCCAGTCCCCGTCCGGCACGAGGACCCGTTCCTGTTGGTCGTGAGCAAGCCGGCCGGCCTGCCCACCCATCCCACGGAGAGCCGCCGGACCGGCACGCTGGTCAATCGGCTGCTCGGCATGGGGGTCGACCTCTCGGGCTTGGGGGGGCCGCTCCGGCCGGGCATCGTTCACCGGCTGGACGCCGGGACCTCCGGTCTGCTGGTCGTGGCGAAGGATGACGAGACCCACGAGGCACTGGCCCGGATGTTCCGGCGGCACGAGGTGGACCGCCGGTACCTGGCCCTCGTTCGCGGCACCGTGGAGCACGACCGGTTCGAGGTGGACGCCCCGCTCGGGCGGCGCGGGGGCCGGATCCGCGTCCACACCGCGACGGGGAAGGCCGCGACGACCGCGTTCGAGGTGCGGGAGCGGTTCGAGCGGGCCACGCTGCTCGAGGCCGCACCTCGCACCGGCCGCACCCACCAGATCCGGGTTCACCTGTCTGCGGTTGGCCACCCCATCCTGGGCGACCGGGCCTACGGGGGAGGGGGAGACGAGGCCAAGGCGCTCGGTCTCGAGCGCCCCTTCCTGCATTCGTGGCGCCTGTCGTTCACGCACCCCCGGACCGGAGAGCGCGTGAAGGTCGATGACCCGCTGCCTCCCGATCTGGCGGGCCCGCTGGAACGCTTGCGCGCAGGACTAGGGACCGCCTAGGCCTGGACGGGGACCTGGTACACGTCGTCGGCGGGGTGCCCCGTCTTCTCGTGGATGCGCCTGACCGCATCGGCGTCCGGGGCCTCGGACAGGCAGAACACCACACCGGTGGTGGGGTCCGCCCACGCGTGCTTGAAGTTCACGCCTTCCGTGTCCTGGATGTCGAGGTCGGCCTGGTGGGCCTCCGCCAGCAGTTCGGGAGTGATCCCCTCCATGCCGTGATGAACGTCCATGAACTCCGGCATACATCCTCCTCCCGGCCCGCGGCCGCTCTACAGATGCACCTGAGCGAATCGTACGCCCTTCGCCGAGGGCGCGCGGAGGGCGACGGGCGCTCAGCGCCGGGTCCTGGCCGGCTCCTTCAGGTACAGCGCGTGCTGGGTGCGAACCTCCTCGCGTGAGGCCAGCACCGCGTCCTCCACATCGGGCGGGAGCTTCCGCGACTCGATCAGCTGGTTGATCTTGGCTGGGTCCACCGACAGGACCTGCTCCCACAGGCCGAGGGGTTGCAGGATGGCCCGGAGCTTCTCCTCGTCGGGGGCCGAGACGTGCTGGGGCCGCCGGTCGATGGCCCCGCCGTCGGTTCCGAACAGCCGCCGGTAACCGTGCTCCTCGCAGAACGCGTTGATGTCGCCAGCCAGCTCGTCAAGCCGCCGGTACACACGGCGCCCGCCCCTCTTCAGCGAGATCCATTCGTCGACGAGCTGGGTCATGCGCGGGGCCGGGTCGCCCTGTTCCTTCTCGTACTTATGGCGGAACAGCGGGCACAGGCGCTGATAGTCGCACCAGTTGCACAGCGGGTTCTGTTGCGGCTCGAACCTGCCGGCCGCGATGCGCTCGGCCACGACGGCGATCCGTCGCCGCAACTGGTCGGCGTCGGCGGCCGTCCGCGTCGTGGTCATGCGCTGCCCCGGGAGCAGGTAGTACAGCGTGAGCCGCTCGGGCTCGATGCCCCAGACCTCCTTGGCCGCCAGGAAGTACATCGACAGCTGGAGGTCGCGGTCGATCTGGGCCTGGGGCGGCAGTCGCCGGTTGGTCTTGTAGTCGACGATCTCGTACCCGCCCCCTGGGATCCGGTCCATGCGGTCGATCACCCCGTTCAGCTGGACGGCCTCGACCTCGATCGAGAATCGGAACTCCATGGCCGCCGGGATCCGGTAGCCCGGCGCGTTCTCGACGTGGTACTGGGTCAGCACCTGTCGCCCGTGGTCCCGGTACATCTGCTCCTCGGACTCGTCGGCGTACCCCTCGCTCACCCAGACCGCATCGAGGGCCTCGTGCAGCTCCTCCAGGGCAGGCGCCACCGGCACCGGCCGGTTGTGGAACCAGTGCAGCGCCTGGTGCAGCGAGTCCCCGAAGGACAGAGCAGGGGAGGGCCGGCCCGGCACCCGATCCTCGTATTGGAACTGGAACTTCGCTGGGCACGTCTCGTACGTGTTGATGCTCGAATACGAGAGCCTCATCGGGGTCCCATCGTGTGGATAACCTGTGGAAAGATAACACGCTTGTAATTCATGACCGCCTCAGGCTACACTCGGACCCCCCGAGGGGCAAGGCCGCGGTAGCCTCTCGGGCGGGCTTCCCCCCGAGGTAGCAGAGGTGCCGTTGGCCGGCGACAGCTTCGTCCATCTCCACACGCACACCGAGTACTCGCTCCTCGACGGGGCATCCCGGATCAGCGACCTGTTCGCAGGAGCGCGCGAGATGGGGATGCCGGCGCTCGCGGTCACCGATCACGGGGCGATGTTCGGGGCGCTCAGCTTCTACGAGGCTGGCCTGGCCGCAGGGGTCAAGCCCATCATCGGGGTCGAGGCCTACGTCGCCCCGGGCTCGCGGTTCGACCGGAACCCCGGCGAGAGCGAGGAGAAGTACCGGCACCTCGGGATCCTGGCCAGGAACGAAACCGGGTACCGGCACCTGCTGAAACTGGTCACCGACGCCCACCTCGAGGGCTTCTACCACCGGCCCCGCATCGACAAGGACCTGCTGTCGGAGAACGCCGATGGGCTCATCGGGCTGTCGGGCTGCCTGTCCAGCGAGGTCGCGTCGCTGCTCCTGACGGGCCAGACGGCCAAGGCCGAAGAGGTCGCGGCCACGTACCGCGACATCTTCGGCGAGGGGAACTTCTTCATCGAGGTCCAGGATCACGGGCTGCAGGACCAGCAACTAGTCTTGCCCAGACTAGTGGACCTGGCCGGACGGATGGGGCTTCCGCTGGTCGCCACCAACGACCTCCACTACACGCGCCGGGAGGATGCCAAGCCCCACGACGTGCTGCTGTGCATCCAGCAACAGAAGGTCCAGACCGAGACCCAGCGGCTAAAGTTCGACTCCGACGAGTTCTACCTGAAGTCGCCGGAGGAGATGCGCGAGCTGTTCCGGGAGCTCCCGGAGGCCTGCGACAAAACGTTGGCGATCGCCGAGATGTGCGACCTGGACCTTCGGTACGGCGACAGCGCACCGAAGGCGGAACGGTTCCACGTGCCCCGGTTCGACCCGCCGGATGGGATGGACCGCGACGAGTACCTCGGGCAGCTCGTCCTCGAGGGCGCCCGGGAACGGTACGGGGAGCTCACGCCGGAGATCCGGGAACGGATCGAGCACGAGCTGGAGGTCATCTGCAAGATGGGGTTCTCCGGCTACTTCCTGATCGTGTGGGACCTGATCCGGTTCGCCCGCGAGAGCGGCATCCGCGTTGGCCCGGGCAGAGGGTCGGCGGCCGGCTCCGTCGTCTCCTACGCGCTGCGCATCACCGACCTCGACCCTCTGCGGTACGGCTTGATCTTCGAGCGGTTCCTGAACCCCGGCCGGCGCCAGATGCCCGATATCGACATGGACTTCGACGAGCGCCGCCGGGACGAGGTCATCCGGTACGTGGGCACCCGATACGGGCAAGATCACGTCGCCCAGATCATCACGTTCCAGACCATCAAGGGGAAGCAGGGCATCCGCGATGCCGCACGCGTGCTGGGGTTCCCGGCCAGCGTCGGCGATCGCCTGTGCAAGATGTACCCGCCGGCCGTGCTCGGTCGCGAGCACGTGATCGAGAAGGCCCTGGAGCTGTCGCCGGAGCTGGGCGACGCGTACGAGCGCGAAGCGGAGGCACGGGAGATCATCGATACGGCTCGGGCTCTGGAGGGACTGCGCAGGGAGGACTCGGTGCACGCGGCCGGGGTCGTGATCGGCGACGCGCCCCTCGTGAACTACCTGCCGCTCAAGCTCTCGAAAGACTCACGCGACGACTCGCGTCGCATCGTCACGCAATTCGACATGCATGGCGTCGACAAACTCGGCCTGCTGAAGATGGATTTCCTGGGCCTGCGGAACCTCTCGGTCATCGAGGACGCCGTTGGGATCGTGCGCCGCAAGGGCATCGGGCTCGATATCGACCACGTGCCGCTCGACGACGCGGCGACCTACGAGATGCTCCGCCGCGGCGACACCACCGGCGTGTTCCAGCTCGAAGGCGGGGGCATGCGTTCGCTGATCAAGTCGCTCGCGCCGGACAGGTTCGAGGACATGATGGCCCTGGTGGCCCTGTACCGGCCGGGCCCGCTGAACCAGGGGATGCACACCGAGTACGCGGAGCGCAAGCACGGGCGCAAGCCGGTCACCTACCCCCATCCCGACATCGAGGAGATCCTCGAGCGAACGTACGGGATCATCGTGTATCAGGAGCAGATCATGCAGATCGCGGTGCGCATGGCCGGCTACGACATGAGCGAGGCCGACCTGCTCCGCCAGGCCATGGGCAAGAAGATCCGCGAGAAGCTCATGGTGCACAAGGAGAAGTTCATCCAGGGCTGCGTGGATCACGGTTACCCGGAGCGGCTGGGGCGCGACCTGTTCGACCTGATCGAGCCGTTCGCCGACTACGGTTTCCCCGCCGCGCACGCTTGCGCCTACGCCTACATCGCGTACCAGACGGCATACCTCAAGGCCCACCATCCGATCGAGTACATGTCGGCGTTGCTCACCAGCGTCAAGGACGACAAGGACAAGAAACCCTATTACCTGAACGCCTGCCGCCTCATGGGGGTGGAGGTTCTGCCGCCGGACGTGAACGAGTCCGAGCTCGACTTCAACCCGGTCGCCAGCGGCGAGTCGAAGATCAGGTACGGCTTGTCCGCCGTCCGCAACGTGGGGTCGGGCGTCGTGGGGCAGATCATCGAGGCCCGCCGGGCCAAGGGTGATTTCGAGTCGTTCGCGGACTTCTGCCGGAAGGTCGACCCATCGGCTTTGACCAAGAAGGTCCTGGAGAGCCTGATCCTGGCCGGCGCGTTCGACTCGCAGGGGTACGCGCGGCGGGGCCTGATGGAGAACCAGGACAAGATCTCGGGCCCCATCGTCGCCGAGCGCAGGGCCGAGGCGGCGGGCCAGTTCTCGCTGTTCGGCGGGGGCGAGAACGCCCCGCACGAGATCGACGAGTCGATCCTGCACGGCGAGGAGTACGAGAAGCGGACGCTCCTGCGCCTCGAGAAGGAGATGCTGGGGCAGTTCGTCACCGACCATCCGCTGCTTGGGGTCGGGGACACGCTGGCAGGGCTGGCGGATCTGGAGATGAGCGATATCCCGGCACTGGGGGACGGCGACCTGGTCACGGTCGGCGGCATCGTGGCGTCCGTCGCACGCCGGTACACGAAGAAGGGCGAGCCCTACGCGCTGTTCCGTCTGGAGGACCTGACCGGCGGGGTCTCCGTCATCGCGTTCCCCAACGTCTACGAGCAGAACCCCGACCTGATCGAGCCCGACGCGATCCTGCTCGTCAAGGGCAGGGTGGACCTCCGGGGGCGCGAGCTGCAGCTCCGAGCGGTTGAGATCCGCGAGCTGGACCCGGAGGAGAGCGGG
This sequence comes from bacterium, assembly GCA_023251895.1. GTDB lineage: Bacteria > Actinomycetota > UBA4738 > UBA4738 > HRBIN12 > JAHEXX01. Next base: position 2,013 of record JAHEXX010000030.1, on the reverse strand, counting down.
GCCTCGAAAGTTCCTCCGGGGACGTTGATCGTCGAGCTGTCGGCGGCCGCCTGTACGAACGCCGTCATCGCGAAGCTGAAGGAACTGCTGGCGGCGCACCCCGGGTCGACCCCGGTGCAGGTGCGGTTCATCTCCTCGGACGGCGTGACGCCACTCTCCGTCGGAAGCTTCCGGGTTGATCCCGGGGCCGGCCTGTTGTCGGAGTTGCGCCTGCTGCTGGGGTCGAGCGGCGCGCGGGTGGAGCCCGGGGTGGCACGGGTCCCGGAGAGCCCCGTTGTGTCTCGGACGGCGTCCGAGCCGGCCGCGACGCGCCCCGGCGTCTGAGCCGGGTCGCGCCGGTACGCTGTCCCGCGTGGGTTTCGAGGTCATCCCGGGGATCGACGTCTCCGAGGGGAAGCTCTGCTTCCTGGGCATCGGGGGGCCGACGAAGCTGCGGGCGTTCGGGGCCGACCCCGTCGCGGCGGCCGAGGCGTTCATCGAGGCGGGCGCGCGACGGCTCCACGTGGTCGACGTGGACCTGGCGTTCACGGGGATCGCCGCGAACGTCGCCGTCGTGCGCCGGCTGTCCTCCCTCGGCGTTCCGGTTCAGGCCAGCGGGGGCATGGTCACCGCGGACGAGCTGCGGCGAATCATGGACGCCGGCGCGGACCGGGCCGTTCTCTCCTCGGCCGCGTTCGGCGACCGGGGCGCGGTGTCGGGGATCGTCGCGGAGATGCGAGAGCGCGTGGTCATCGGCATCGAGACGGAGGGCGGGCGGATCCGACCCCGAGGCCGGAGGGCGGACCTCGACCTGGATCTCGGGGACACGCTGATCTGGCTGGGTGGCCTAGGGGCGCCGCGGTTCCTGTACACGAACACACAGCGCGTGGGGGAGTTGCGCGGGCCCGCGCTCGAGGAGCTTCGACGGGTCGTCACGGCGGTGGGTGCCCGGGTGATCGCCTCGGGAGGCGTGACGACGCTGGAACAGCTCCACGGACTCGCCCGACTGGGGATCGAGGGGGCAGTCGTGGGCCGCGCCCTGTACGAGGGCGACCTGAACCCGGCCGCCGCGTTCGGGCTGGTCGATGGTCGCGGCTGAGGGTCGCTCCTAGAATCGGTCGATGGGTTTCCTCACCGACATCGTGGACCGGGTCAGGCGCGATCTGGAACGGCGGCCGCTCGACGAGTCCGCGCTGATGGCCTACGCGATGGCGATGCCGCCGACCCGGGACTTCGCCGCCGCGCTCACCGCCGGCTCACCGCCGGCGATCATCGCCGAGATCAAGCGGGCGTCGCCCTCGGCCGGAGCCATCACCGACGCCGAGCCGGCCGCGCAGGCGAGGGCCTACGAGGAAGGCGGTGCGGCGGCCATATCGGTGCTGACCGAGCCCCGGCGCTTCAACGGCTCCCTGGCCGACCTCCGCGCCGTGCACTTCGCGACCACCGGCGCTCCGGTGCTGCGCAAGGACTTCCTGATCCTCCCGGCCCAGCTGATCGAGGCCCGGGCCGCGGGAGCCGATGCCGTCCTGCTGATCGCGGCCTGCCTGTCCCCGAACGAGCTGGCGGCCATGCTCGCGGCCGCCGCCGATCTGGGATTGGGAACGTTGGTGGAGACCCACTCGGAGGAAGACCTGGCGAAAGGGCTCGAAGCGGGTGCCCCGGTGGTCGGAGTGAACGCGCGGGACCTGGAGACCCTGGAGGTCGACGTCGAGCGCGCGCTCGAGCAGCTCGGGCGTGTCCCGGCCGACCGGGTGGTCGTGTTCGAGAGCGGCATCTCCACGCGCGGGCAGGTGGAGCGAGCCTTGCAGGCCGGGGCCAGAGCCGTTCTGGTCGGGGAGGCCCTGATGCGGTCGCCGGACCCGGCCGCGAAGATCCGGGAGCTCCTGGGAAAGGAGGCGGTGTGAGCGCGGCGCGGGCCGTGCCGGACGCGCGGGGCCGATTCGGCCGCTTCGGAGGCCGGTACGTCCCCGAGGTGTTGATCCCGGCGCTGGACGAGTTGTCGACGGCGTGGTCCCGGTTCGGGAGCGACGCCAC
>JAHEXX010000168.1 GCA_023251895.1 bacterium | reverse complement strand
GAGTCCGACAACCTGGCCATCAAGGGCGTGGCCGGGGCTCGGGGGGCTGGGCACCTCATCACGTCCCAGATCGAGCACCACGCGGTGCTCCGGACGTGCCAGGTGTTGGAAACCCAGGGATTCGCGGTGACTTATCTCCCGGTGGATGGAGACGGGCTGATCAATCCCGACGACGTTCTGCGGGCCATCAGGCCGGACACGATCCTGATCACGATCATGCACGCCAACAGCGAAGTGGGGACGATCCAGCCCGTGGACGCCATCGGAACGATCGCGCGCGAGCGGGGAATCCCGTTCCACGTGGACGGCGTCCAGACGTTCGGCAAGGTTCCCATTGACCTGGACGGCTTCGGCATCCATCTGCTCTCGTTCTCGAGCCACAAGATCTACGGTCCCAAGGGGGTCGCCGGCCTGTATATTCGCAAGGGAACGAAAATGGTGTCCGTCCAGCACGGCGGCGAGCATGAGCGCCGCCGCCGGGCCGGGACCGAGAACGTCCCGGGCATCGTGGGGTTCGGGAAGGCGGTGGAACTCCGGGCCCGGGAGATGGAGGTGGAGGCCCCCCGGCTGACGGCGCTGCGGAACCGGTTCTGGCAAGGCGTGAGCGCCCGGGTCCCCGAGGTCAAGCTCAACGGCCACCCCACGCGGCGGCTTCCGGGGACGCTCAATCTGTGCTTCCGGCACGTGGAGTCGGAATCCATCGTGCTGGGGCTCGACCTCAAGGGCGTGGCCGTGTCGGCGGGCTCGGCCTGCACGTCGGGCAACGTGGAGCCCTCCTACGTCCTGGTGGCCATGGGCATCCCGCTCGATTGGGCCATGGGGTCGGTCCGCGCCACGCTGGGGCGCCTAAACACGGACGCGGACATCGACTACGTCCTGGAAGTGCTGCCGCCGCTGGTGGCGCGGATCCGGAGCCTCTCACCCGCGGCCGTGTCATGAACTACAGCGAGACGCTCATCGAGCACTTCCGGAACCCGCGGAACGCGGGGATGATGCGCGACCCCGACGGGGTCGGCGAGGAGACGTTCGACGGCTGCGGCGACCTGGCCCGCTTTTATCTCAAGGTGGTGGACGGGCGTGTCGCCGACGTGCGGTTCCAGACTTACGGATGCGGGCCGACGATCGCGGCCTCGAGTGCCGGCACCGAGCTGGCGACGGGGCGGCCCGTCTCGGACCTGTTGAGGCTGAGCGAGCAGGAGGTCACCGCGGCGGTGGATGGACTTCCCGACGAACGCCGTCACGCCGCGCAGGTTGTGGCGGGAGCCATCCGCGCCGCGGTTCTCGACTATCTCTCGAGGCGGAAGGCGCCCAGCTTGAGGGGAGGGCAGGAGCATGTTTGAGCGCATGCGGAGGGACGTCGGCGCGGCTCTCGAGCGGGATCCGGCGGCGCGGTCGGCGCTCGAGGTCGTGCTCTGTTATCCTGGCGTCCACGCCATCTGGCTTCACCGCATCGCCCACCGCCTGTGGGGGTGGGGCTGGCTGACGCTCGGCCGCTTCGTCTCCCACGCGGGCCGATTCCTGACGGGGATCGAAATCCATCCGGCGGCCAAGCTCGGGCCCGGGTTGTTCATCGACCACGGCATGGGCGTGGTCATCGGGGAGACGACCGAGGTCGGTGAGAACGTGACCCTGCTCCACGGGGTCACGCTGGGCGGGACGAGCCTCAAGCGCGAGAAGCGGCATCCGACCCTGGGGAACAACGTCGTGGTGGGCGCCGGGGCGAAGATCCTCGGGGCGTTCAAGATCGGCGACGGTAGCCGGATCGGTGCCGGGTCCGTCGTCGTCCGGGAGGTGCCGCCCAACTCGGTCGTCGTCGGGGTTCCCGGGCGCGTCACCTACAGGGACGGGCAGCGGGTCGTCGGGGAGATCGACCTGAACCAGACGGACCTTCCCGATCCGGTGGCGAAGGCCATCGAGCAGCTCCTGGAGCGGCTTCATCACCTGGAGTCCGAGGTACAGACACTGCGCAAGACGCTGGAGGAGCCGAAGGTCGGGCGCCTGTGACAGCGGGGGCCGGGGGGTTCACCGACGAAGGGTGGCCGGACGGCTACGGAGGAGGGCGCGGACACGTGGTTCCCAAAGATCGGATGACGGTGTCGGAGGCGTCGGCATATCTGGCGGTGGACGCGGAAACGCTGACGCGGATGGCGTCGGAGCGGAGCATCCCGTCGCTCCAGGTCGAGGGACAGTGGGTCTTCTCCAAGAAGTCCATCGACAAATGGCGCCGTCAGCGGGAGGCGAAGCGAGCGTAGTTCGAGGCGAGGCCCGAGTAGATGTTCGACCTTCCGCCGTCAGTTCGCTCGATCATCCACGTGGACATGGACGCGTTCTACGCGTCCGTCGAGCAGCGCGACCGCCCGGAGTTCCGTGGGCTTCCGGTCATCGTGGGGGCCCATCCCCGGGGTCGGGGCGTGGTCTCTGCGGCCTCCTACGAGGCGCGCCGGTTCGGCGTTCACTCGGCCATGCCGATCGGCAGGGCCGCCCGCCTCTGTCCCGACGCCGTTTTCCTCCCCGTGGACATGGAGAAGTACGCCCGTGTCTCGGGCGAGATCATGGCCATCCTGTCCGAGTACTCGCCGCT
>JAHEXX010000116.1 GCA_023251895.1 bacterium | reverse complement strand
TGCAGTACTGCTTCACCAGCGCGTTCTTCGGCATCGTGAGGATGTCGACCAGCGCTTGCTTGTCGAGGTTGTGGACGTTGGTGATGACCGGCAGCCTCCCCACGAACTCGGGGATCAACCCGTACTTCAGGAGGTCCTCCGGCAGCACCCGGCCCAGGATCTCGCCGAGGTTCTTCTCCTCAACGCGACGGACGTCGGCGCCGAAGCCGATGCCTCGACTTCCGATGCGGCTCTCGATAACCTTCTCCAGGCCGGCGAAGGCGCCGCCGCAGATGAACAGGACGTTCGTCGTATCGATCTGGATGAACTCCTGGTGGGGATGCTTGCGGCCGCCCTGCGGCGGGACGCTGGCCGTCGTTCCCTCCAGGATCTTCAGCAGGGCCTGCTGCACGCCTTCCCCAGACACATCGCGCGTGATCGAGGGGTTCTCGGACTTGCGCGCGATCTTGTCGACCTCGTCGATGTAGATGATTCCGGTCTCGGCTTTCTTCACGTCGTAGTCGGCAGCCTGGATCAGCTTGAGCAGGATGTTCTCGACGTCTTCGCCGACGTACCCAGCCTCCGTCAACGCGGTGGCGTCGGCGATGGCGAACGGCACGTTGAGCATCCGGGCCAGCGTCTGCGCGAGCAGGGTCTTGCCGCAGCCGGTGGGGCCCAGGATCAGGATGTTGGACTTCTGCAGCTCGACATCGGTATCGCGGGCGCCGACCTGGATCCGCTTGTAGTGGTTGTAGACCGCGACCGCGAGGACCTTCTTGGCCTGCCCCTGCGCGATCACGTAGTCATCGAGGAAGGTGCAGATCTCCTGCGGCTTGGGCAGTTCCTCCAGCTTCAGCTCGGAGGTCTCGGAGAGCTCCTCCTCGATGATCTCGTTGCAGAGGTCGATGCACTCGTCGCAGATGTACACGCCGGGGCCGGCGATCAGCTTCTTGACCTGCTTCTGGCTCTTCCCGCAAAAAGAGCATTTCAGAAGGTCCGAGTCGCCGAACTTCGCCAAGTGAGCCCCCTAGCCCCTTGAACCGATCGGCCGGGTCATGTCGCCCGGCTCGAGGGCCCCTATCTTACGAGCCCCCAGCGGCCGCCGCTGCAAGTTCGGGTGTGATTCCGCGACTCGTGATGATCTCGTCGATGATGCCGTAATCCTTGGCCTCTTCGGCCGTGAGGATGTAGTCGCGGTCGGTGTCCTTGGCCACCTTCTCGAGCGGCTGGCCCGTGTGTTCCGCGATCAGTTCCTCCATGAGCCTACGGTAGCGGGTGATCTCCTTGGCCTGGATCTCGATGTCGACTGCCTGGCCTTGGGCTCCTCCGTGCGGCTGGTGGAGCAACACCCGGGCGTGCGGGAGCGCGAAGCGCTTGCCCTTGGCGCCGGCCAGCAGCAGCACCGCGGCGGCCGAGGCGGCCTGTCCCATCACGATCGTGGAGACGTCGGGCTTGATGTACGCCATCGTGTCGTAGATCGCGAAGAGCGCCGTGATGTCCCCGCCCGGCGAGTTGATGTAGAGGTTGATGTCCTTCTCGGGTTCCTCGCTCTCCAGATGGAGCAGCTGGGCCATGATGAGGTTGCTGACGGCGTCGTCGATGGGCGTTCCCAGGAACACGATGCGCTCCTTGAGGAGCCGCGAGTAGATATCGAACGAGCGCTCGCCGCGGCTGGTCTGCTCGACGACGACGGGAACGAGGTAGTTCTTCACGATAACGTTCCTTCCTCCGCCTGCTCCTGCTCGGGAGGCCCCGAGGATCCCTCGACGGTACCTTGATCCGATTTGAGGGTCTTGCCTTCCGAGGTGAATTCGGCATGCTCGACCAGGTAGTCGAGCGCCTTCGTTCGGATGATATCACCGGCCAGGGACACGATCTGACCGCTGCTGTCGAGCTGGGTGGCGAGCTCCTTGGGGTCGCGCTGCATGGCCGCGGCCAGTGCGTTAATCTCCCGCCCCAACTCCTCGGCGGTAACCTCCATCTGCTCCTGGCGGGCCACCGCTTCCAGTACGAGGTCGGCCTTGATGGCGCGGATCGCGTGAGTGCGAGCGTCGCTGCGGAACCGGAGCTCGTCCCACCCCTGGGTCTCCAGGACCTGTTCCAGGGTCATGCCGGCCCGTTCGGCCCGCTCTCGAGTGTGCACCACACGGTGCTCCGTTTCCTCATCCACCAGTGTGTCGGGGAGGTCGACGTCGACGCGACCCACCAAGTCCTCCAGCACCCGGTCGCGGACGATACCCTCGGCCTCCCGCTCCTTGGTCTGGTGAAGCTTGTCGCGCAAGTCGGCCCGGAACTCCTCCAGCGTGTCGAACTCAGAGGCGGTCTTGGCGAAGTCGTCGTCGGCCGGCGGGAGCTTCTTGCCCTTGACTTCCTTCACCAGGATCTGGAATGTGACCTCCGCCCCCGCACGGTCGCCGTAACGCGGGTCGTCGGGAAGCGTGACGTTGGCCTTGATGATCTCGCCGGCCCGCTTGCCCTCGAGTTCCTCGTCCACCTTGTCGGCGAACTCGCCGGACCCCACCTCGTACAGGTAGTCGGGCCGCGTCGCCTCCGGGACCTCCTGGTCGTGGACCGTGGCCCGGAAATCGGCCACCACATAGTCCCCCTTGCCCGCCGGTCTGCCGACCACCTCGAGCTCCGCGAAGCGATCCCGGTACCGGTTGACTAGTTCATCGATCTCAGCGTCGGATACATCCGTGGAGGGGCGCTCCGCCTTGATCCCTGTGTAGTCCTCCAGCGCAAGGCGGGGCCGGACCTCCATGGTGGCCGTGAAGACGAGCGGCTTGCCCTCCTCCACCTGGTCCAGGGAGATGTCCGGGTCGGTGATCGGGGCGAGGTCGTGCTCGCGCACGGCGTCGCGGTAGTAGACGGGCACGGAGTCCGACAGGAACTCCTCCAGGACCGCCTCCCGGCCGACCTGTGCGTCGATGATCTTCTTCGGGACCTTCCCCTTGCGGAAGCCGGGGACGCGAACCTGGTTGGCGATCTTGCGGTAGGCCCGGTCGAGGTCCTTGCCGAATTCCTCCGGCGCGACCTCGACAGTCAGCTTGACCTTGTGCTTGTCGGTTTCTTCGAGCGTGGTCTGCATCTTTCTCCGAGCGTAGCCGAAAAGCCCAGGACCGACCGCGTCGATCGGCGCGTCGCGCTACCCTGGCGCCCGTGTTGGAGCAGGAGCTGGCGTTCGCGCACGAGATGGGCGACGCGGCCGGCGAGATCGCCATGCGCTATTACCTCGGCGAGTTCGAGGTGAAGCAGAAACCCGACCTGTCTCCGGTTACCGAGGCCGACATCGCGGTCGAGGCCATGTTCCGGGAGGTTGTGGCCCAACGGTTCCCCAGCGACTCCGTGCTGGGAGAAGAGGGCGGCCTGACCGGCGCCAGCGACCGAGTCTGGGTCATCGACCCCATCGACGGAACCAAGAACTTCGCAGACGGTGTGCCGGTGTGGGCGACGCTGATCGCCCTGCAGATCGAGGGGAAGGGCGTGCTGGGTCTGACCAGCTCGCCGGCGCTCGGCGAGCGGTACGAGGCCGTTCGAGGCCATGGGGCCCGGTGGAACGGACGGGACATCCACGTCTCGCGCTGCGATCGGGTCTCCCGGGCCTTCGTCAACTTCTCCAGCGTGGACACGTGGCTGGTGGGGCCCCGCCGGGAGGAGTTCCTGGACCTCCTGGCCGGTTCGCGGCGGAACCGGGGGTTCGGCGACTTCTGGGGCCACATGCTCGTGGCCAGGGGCGCGGCCGACGTGATGCTCGAGCAGGATCTGGCCCTCTGGGACTGGGCCGCGCTCCAGGTGATCGTGGAGGAGGCCGGGGGACGGGTCACGACGCTGGACGGCGATCCGCCGTTCGACGGCGGCAGCATCCTCACGACGAACGGGCTGATCCACGACGAGGTGATGGCCCGCCTGCGGGGCCCCGTGTCGCGTTCTTAGCCCGCCGATCGCAGGACCTCTACAGCTCGACGGCCTCCCCCGCCTGCCCCGCGCGGGTCATGACGAGCGCCGCGGCAGCCACGTCCTGCACGCCCACACCCGTCAGGTCGCACGCCGTGAACTGCTCCGGCGAGGTTCGTCCGGGCTCGGTGCCGGCGGCGATCTCGCCCAGCTCGACGGTGTCTTCTCGCTTCACCACGCCGGCGTCCAGCGCATGGTGCAGCTCGCCGATGCGGGCGCACTGTGCGCGGCTGTCCACTACGAGAAGGTCGGCCGAGGCCAAGACGCCCGGATCAAGCTCCTGCTTGTCCGCGCCGTCGGACCCGAGCGCTGTGACGTGCGCCCCGGGAGAGAGCCATTCCCTGCGCAGAAGCGGCTCCCGGCTGGCGGTGCAGGTGACGACGACGTCGGCGCCGTCCACCGCCTCCTCCACCGTAGCCGCGACGTCGTAGGTGCACGCCTCCGGGAGACTGGGCCGGTCCCGCAGGTCGGCGACGCATCGCGCGGCGTGGTCGGCGTTCCGGCCCCACACGCGAACCTCGCCGAACCCCGGCCGCGCGACGGCCAGGGCGTCCATCTGGTACCGGGCCTGCGCGCCGGTCCCGATCACGGAAACCCGCCTCACCAGATCCGGGGCAAGGTGCCGGGCGGCCACGCCCCCGGCAGCACCCGTCCGCAGGTCGGTGATGAAGCCGTGGTCCAACAGGAACGCCGCCGGCGCGCCGGTCGCCGCATCGAACACCACCACCATCCCGTCGACAGCCGGAGGGTCCGTCGCGTAGAAACCGGAGGCAACCTTCAATGCGTAGTACGGCTCCCCGTGGAGGTGGCCCGCCTTCACGTGGATCTCGCCCCGATGCTCCGGCACGTCCAGGTGGATCACGTCCGGCAGCTCGGCGCGGCCCGAGGAGTAGGCCGCGAATGCCCGCTCGCAGGCGTCGATGCACGACGCCATGTCCAGCACCGCCCGGATGTCCGCCTCGCGGAGGATGCGTACGGTTGTGCCCATCCGCGGAAGCCTACCGTCAGCGCCCCGGTAGGATGGCGCGCCATGCCCAAGCGCTGTTCCTGGGGGGACATGGTCGCCGGAGACCCTGTATACCTCGCCTACCACGACGAGGAATGGGGGGTGCCGAGCCACGACGACCGGCACCTGTTCGAGATGCTCACGCTGGAGGGGGCCCAGGCCGGACTGTCGTGGTCCACCATCCTGAACAAGCGCCAGGGCTACCGGAAGGCGTTCGCCCACTTCGACCCCGCGAAGGTGGCCCGGTTCGACGTGCGGAGGGTCGAGCGTCTCCTGCAGGACCCGAGCATCGTCCGCAATCGGGCCAAGGTCGAGTCCACAGTGGCCAACGCCCACGCGGTCCTCGACGTGCGAGAGGAGTTCGGCAGCCTCGACGCCTACGTATGGAGCTTCGTCGGCGGAAGACCCGTGACGAACCGATGGGGGTCGCTGTCCCAGATACCCTCCGAGTCCCTCGAGTCAAGGGCGATGAGCAAGGCTCTCAAGAAGCGAGGGTTCCGGTTCGTGGGCCCGACGGTGTGCTACGCGTTCATGCAGGCCACCGGCCTGGTCAACGACCACGAGGTGACCTGCTTCCGGTACCGCGAGGTCTCGAGGCTCGCCTGAGCCTCTCCCGGAGGAACCCCCGGCCCGCCGGCCGCGGGCCATCCGCCCCGTGCGAGGCCCCGTCGACGATGGAAGGCTGCGTAGCGGGAAGGACTCGAAACGCGGGCCGTGATGTCGGCCGAGAGAGGGATGACGAAGTGTTGTGGTTCCTGAATCGGGTGGCCAACCCGCTGATGCGGGCCGTGCTCCGTTTCTCCGTTCCATCGGATCGCCAGCGGGGCGCTGGTGCTGGTCTCCTACACGGCGGGGCACAAGAGCGGCCGTCGGTACGCCGTCCCCGTGCAGTACGCGCGCGACGGCGACCGGGTGTTCTTGTACCCGGGCCTGCGCGAGCGGAAGACATGGTGGCGGAACCTGGTGGACGGCGCCCCCGTCACGGTCCGCATCTCAGGGCGGGACGTACGGGGCCGAGCCGTCGCAATCCGGGACGATCGGGAGGCCATCGCCGAGGGCCTGCGCGCATTCCTGTGCAGGTTCCCCAAGGCCGGGTGCTCCCTCGGGATCGCGCGGAACGCCGCCGGCGAGCTCGATCCGGGTGCACTGGCCGGGCACGCCGAGCACGTCGTCATCGTCCGGATCGACCTTGAGCCCGAGCGGCAGTCGACGTCCGCAGCTTGAGCGGGCGACGATCGCGCTGCTAGCGTGGCCTCGGCCCGTCCGAGGAGGACTCCATGCGAATCGATCTGTTCGAGATGGAGCGGATGCAGGCGCTCTACTGGCACCGGGTCGAGTACGACCTGTCGGAGAGCGGCGTCCTGCCGCTGACCATCCGGGATCTGCTCGGGGAGACTCAAGATCCGGAGGACTTCGTCCGGACGAAGTTGGGCTATCCGCTATCGGAGGGTTCCGAGGTGACCCGGGAGCGGATCGCGCAGTGGTACCCGGGGGCCGGGGCGGAGAACGTGACGGTGGTGAACGGCGGTTCGGAGGCCAACCACCTCACGCTGTGGGCGCTCCTCGAGCCCGGCGACCGCTTCGCGTTCATGGTCCCCAACTACATGCAGGGCTGGGGGCTGGGCCGCCACTACGTCGGTTCGACCGACGTGTTCCGGCTGAAGCTGCGAGAGGGTCGGTGGATCCTGGACCGGGAGGAGCTGGAGAGGGCCGTCACCGGGCAGACCAAGGTCGTCATGGTGTGCAACCCGAACAACCCGACGGGCCACGTCCTGACGGAGCAGGAGATGTCCGCCATCGTGGACGCGGCCCGCAAGGTCGGCGCTTGGCTGGTAGCAGACGAAATCTACCGCGGCGCGGAGCTCGACGCCGACGAGGCCTCCCCCACGTTCTGGGGCCGGTACGACAAGGTCGTCATCACGTCGGGGCTGTCCAAGGCGTTCGGCATGCCGGGCCTTCGGGTCGGGTGGACCGTGGCGCCCCGGGAGGCCATCGAGGACATCTGGATCCGGCACGACTACACGACGCTCAGCCCGAGCATGGTGTCGGACAACCTGGCGGCGATCGCCATGGAGCCGGCCAGGCGGGAGTGGATCCTCGGCCGGACCCGGGGGATCACCCGGGCGCACTGGCCGCTCCTGGACGGATGGCTCCGGAGCCACGACGGCCTGTTCACGTACGCCAGGCCGGTGGCCGGCGCGATCACGTACGCGGAGTACGACTTGCCGGTCGGCTCGAGGGAGCTGATCGACCGCATCCGCGAGGAACAGTCGGTGCTGCTGGTACCGGGAGACATGTTCGGGCTGGGGAAGGGCATCCGGTTCGGGTTCGGCTTCGACATCGAGCACACCATGAAGGGCCTGGCCCGTGTCGACGAGGTGCTGCGCCGCATGGGTTGAGCTCCCAGGAAAGGGGGAGGGCCGCCCCCTCAGGCGGCCCTCGGAAGCGCCAGGCCCAACCCCCCTACGGCGGTCCTACGGCGCCCACGCCGGCAGCTCATCGGGAGCCAGGACGGAGGTAAGTCGCACCGGCCCGGTTCCGTTCCGGTTCATCGTGTACACGTTCAGGTTCCCGGCCCGGTTGCTGACGAAAGCGATCTTCAACCCGGTCGGCGACCACGCCGGCTGCGAGTCCGCGAGCCTGCCGACCGTGACCCTGATCACGCTGGTCCCATCCACATTCATGGTGAAGACGTCGATGCTGCCCGCCCGGCCGCTCGCGAATGCGATCCGCAGCCCGTTGGGGGACCACGCCGGCTGCGAGTCGATGGACCCGCTGAACGTGCGCCTGTGCACCGCCGTGCCGTTCGGTTTCATCGTGAACACGTCGAGGTTGCCCGTTCGGTCGCTGACGAACGCGATCCGCAGGCCGCTTGGCGACCACGCAGGCTGGCTGTTCATCGACCCCAACGTCAGCCGGGCCACCCCGGTCCCGTCGACGTTCATCGTGTAGACCTGCAGGGTCCCGCTGTGGTCGCTGACGAACGCGAACTCCATGCCGTCCGGCGACCAGGCAGGCTGGGTGTCGGCGGACACCCTGGTCGTGATCCGCGTCGGGTT
>JAHEXX010000115.1:1997-8096 GCA_023251895.1 bacterium | reverse complement strand
CCGGTCGCAGGGAAGTGGGCCAGGCGGGGAAACAGCGGTGCCGGCGCGTACTCGGTGAAGGCGACGGCCTCACCATCCTCCACGATCAGCTTTCCGCACGGGCCCCATTCGAGCAGAGTCGAGGAGAACCACTCCTCCTTCTCGAAGGCCGGATCCACATCCGCGTCGACGTCGTTCATCTCCCAGAACACCGCACGCGCGCACATCTTGGGCAGGAGGTGGAAGTTCTCGAGGTCGACGTCGACGACGTTGCGACGCATGGTCGGACCGCGCGCCTCAGCCTCGGAGGGCCACCGAACGGGGGGCGCGCCCCAGCACGGCAAGGATCGCCCCGAGGACGAACCCGAGGAGGGCCGCCTTGGTCGCCCTCGCGACCTCGGAAGAGGAAGGACTGTCCGTGCGAGGATTCTAGGTCGCGGCTGCCTGCGGCGCACGAGGGAGGAGCGAATCGACGTGAGGTTCTGCCTGATGATCGAGGGGCAGGAGGGCGTGACCTGGGATCAGTGGCGAGCCCTGGCCGCCGCGGCTGAGCGACTCGGGTACGAAGCGCTGTTCACGTCCGACCACTACGGCGCCGGCGGGATCGGATCCTCCGACGCTTGGACCGTGTTGGCCGGGCTGGCCGCTCGGACCGAGCGGCTGCGACTGGGAACCCTCGTCTCGCCGGTCACGTTCCGTCACCCCACGCACCTCGCGAAGGTGGCCACGACGGTGGACCGCATCTCCGCCGGGCGGGCGGAGATCGGGATGGGGGCCGGATGGTGGGAGGAGGAGCACAAAGCCCACGGGTTCCCCTTCCCGCACACCGGCGACCGATTCGAGATGCTTGCCGAGCAACTGGAGATCGTGCACGGGCTGCTGTCCGACGAGCAGTTCTCGTTCGAGGGACGCTTCTACGCGGTAGAGGACTGCACCTTCGCGCCGAAGGGTGTCCAGCGGCCGCACCCGCCGATCATCGTCGGGAGCAAGGGATTACAGCGGGGGATCGCGCTGGCGGCCCGGTGGGCGGACGAGTTCAACACCTGGCGAGGCACCCCAACGGAGACCGGGGAACGCTTCGCCCGCGTCAGGGAAGCCGTCGATGAGGCCGGGCGCGACCAGTCGAGGTTCGCGACGTCGCTGATGACGTGGTGCTTCGTGGGAGAGACGGAACACGACTGGCGGGATCGCATCGAGCGCGCCCACCGGCTCGATCCCGACGCACGGCCCTTCGATGAGTTCCTGGCCAAGGCGGAGCACGACTGCATCGTGGGGACCCCCGACCGGGCCGCCGAACGCCTCTCCGAGTACGCGGGAGCCGGGGCGCAGCGGGTGATGCTGAATCACTCCTTGTTCGACGACATCGAGATGCTGGAATTGCTCGCTGAGCATGTGTTCCCGAAGGTAGAGGGATGAGCGAATCCCCGGCCCGGAGCTCTGCTCAGCGCCGCCCGACATCGCGAACGGCCGCCTTCACCGACTCCTCCAGGAAGCCGGGGATCGCGAAGGGGAACGAGACACCGCCCGGGCGTTCCCGCTGCGCCTCGTAGCGGGAACGCACGACCGCCGCCAGTTCCTCTCCCTCCAGAGACTCGAGGGTGGCCACCTGGTCCAGCAGCCACGCACAGTACCGTTCCACCGGGTCCTCGCCCGGCGTCGGGTGGAGCACGCCGGCCGGTCCGTGCCCCGGGAGGTACGCGTTGGCCTGCGATTCACGGAGGCGCCCGATCGCCAACATGGCCCCGTTCACCGAGCCGCTCCCCAGATACGGCTCGCAGTCCGCGAACCACAGGTCGCCGCACAGCGCGACGCCGTCCGGCTCGACGAACGCCCACAGATCCCCCCGCGTGTGGGCCTCGGGCTCGGGGAACAGGTCCGCGACCACGCCTCCCCCGAGGTCAAGCCGCTCCGGCTCCTCCACCACGTTGTCGGGAACCACGATCCGCAGCTCCCCAGCCTCTTCGCGGGCCCCCGGGTACATGTCGGCGAGGTCCGCCGAGTCGAGCGACTCCGCAGTCCACGCGGCCAGCTTGTCTCGCGTGTACTCGTGTGCACTGACCCGGGCCGGAGGCGCGAAGTGCATCGCCCCGAACGAATGATCTTCGTGCACGTGTGACAGTACGAGCTCTCCGAGCGGCGGGTCGGGCTCCGAGTCGACCGCAGCCCGCAGTTCCCGTGCGTACCGCAGCATATTCGCGTCGAACACCATCGTCGCCTCGCTACCCCTCACGATCGCCGAGTTCGACACAGGGAATCCCCCGCCGTAGTACGCAACGACGTGTGGCCCGAGGCGCTGCAGCCCCTCGCGTGGGTACTCGCCGAACGGCCACCCCTCGAACATCACAGCTCGAACCCTACCGGAGCGCCGCGGGGCCGCCGACCAACCGTCGGTCGCCGTCATCTACCTGGGTACGGCGTCGAAGCCCTTCTCTCCCGGCGTCCGCGTCGGATGGGCCCTGGCCGAGCCCGGCGTGATCCAGCGGTTGATCCTGGCGAAGGAGCCGGCCGACCTATGCGGCACCTCGTTCAACATGCTGGTAACCGAACGGTACTTCACTGGAACCGTTGGCGCGCACACTTTGCGACACTGGTCGACGTGTACCGCTCGCCGCGCGTACCATGCTCGCTGCGCCGGCCGAGCATCTTCCCGCCGACGCCGGGTGGACTCATCCGACCGGTGGGTTCTACGTGTGGGTCACTCTGCCACCGTACTTCGACTCACAGAAGCTCTTGGCCACCGCGGTCGACCGGCGGGTCGCCTACGTGCCGGGAACCGCCTTCTACCCCGACGGCCGCGGGAAGGACAAGATTCGGCTCGCCTTCTGCTACCCACCGGAAGACCGGATCCAGGAGGGGGTGAGGCGGTTGGGCGAGCTCCTCGCCGATGAAGAGGAGCTGTACCGGTCGCTGTCCACGTGACCGGTCGCTTCGCGGTCCTTGCAGGTGGTCACTCTCCCGAGCGGGAGGTGTCTCTCCGATCGGGCCATCGCGTCCACGGGGCCCTGGTGTCGCGAGGGTATGACTCCCTCGTCCTCGATCCGGCCGAAACCCCCATGGTGGATGCGCTCATCGAGGCGAGTGTGACAGCCTCATACATCGCCCCTAGCGGCCTAGGCCGCCGGACTCTCTTTGGCCGACCTGTGCGACCGGGTGCTCCACCTCGCCCTGACGCGAGCCTAGTCCGTTCGAGACTAGTCGGGCGCCAGGCCCGGCCCGGAGCCGACGATCTCGGAGACGATCCGTTCGAGGTCGTCGGGGGAGCCGAACTCGACGATGATCCTCCCCCGTTTCTTCCCCATCTGGATCTGGACGCGGGTGGCGAGCTGCTCCGACAGGATCTCCTCGACCTCGCCCAGAGATGCCTGCGCGGCGTCCGGCACCGGCCTTTCCTGGTTCTCGGCCTTCGGGGCCGGCTTCTCCAGGTAGCGTCGAACCAGGTCCTCCACCTCGCGAACCGACAGCTCCTCGGCCGCGGCCCGAAGCGCGAGCGTACTCTGGGCCTCAGCGTCAGCCAGCGAGAGCAGGGCCCGACCGTGGCCGGCCTGGATCTTGC
The DNA here is from genome assembly GCA_023251895.1 of bacterium. Taxonomy (GTDB): domain Bacteria; phylum Actinomycetota; class UBA4738; order UBA4738; family HRBIN12; genus JAHEXX01. Next base: position 4,564 of record JAHEXX010000115.1, on the reverse strand, counting down.
TCTCGGCTAAGAGCTGCTGGACTTCCGCCGGCAGCTGCAGAAGCCGGATCGTATTCGCGACATGGGAGCGGGAAACCCCCAGTCGTGCTGCCAGATCCTCCTGCCGCAGGCTGAGCTCCTCTATGAGCTCCCGGAAGGCCTCGGCCAGCTCGATCGGCCCCAGGTCCTCACGGTGGATGTTCTCGATCAGGGCTTCGCGCAGGGACTCCGCGTCATCGCTCTCCCGCAGAACCGCGGGGATGGTGGCCAGACCGGCCCGCTTGGCCGCGCGCAGGCGCCGCTCCCCCGCGATCAACTCGAACCCGTTCCCGGCCTTGCGGACGACGATCGGCTGCAGCACGCCGACCTCCCGGATCGAGAGCGACAGCGCCTCCAGGGTCTCGTCGTCGAAGAGAGAGCGCGGCTGGCGCGGGTTGGGCTGCACCGCACCCACCGGGACTTCGAGGAGCCCCACGCCCTCCTCGACCGCCCCGGGGATCAGCGCCGAGAGGCCCCGGCCCAGTCCTCCTTGCTTCATCCGCCTCCTCCTCTCCGGAACACCCGCCACCACCTCTTCCTCCCCTGCTCCACCGGGAGGGTATCCGGAAGCGCCGGCTCCGGAGGTGTCCCCGCCACGGGAAGACCTCCAGCGGCGGATGACGTACGGGTCGGTGCCCGGCGCTCCATCCTCACCCCGGACGGCACACCCTCTGGCTCCACCACGGCTTGAACTCGTCCCCGGATCTCAGCCCCCTCGTCCACCACGATCACCCTAGGCGACGGTTGCGCGGTGGCCTCGACCCCGACCTCACCCTGCACGAACTCGTCTTCTCCCTCCAGGGTTTCCTCCTCCGCCTCCATGGACTCAAGGGCCCCCTCAGGCCCGGAAGGCGGTTCGGATGGAAGCGGAACGGGCTCGGGGAGCGGAGGGGCGACGTCCAGTTCCACTTGCGGTTCGGGCCCGACGGGCCTCGCAAGCCCGTCCCCCGTGACCGGGATCTCCGCCGTCTCCTCGGGCTTGACCATAGGCTCGGGCCCCGCCACCGATTCGGGGATGAGGGGAACAAGGGCAACGGCGGCCGCCTCGACCCGGGCGGGCAGGCCCTCGACCACAGGCATGGGCTCGCTCTCGGGGATCGGTTTCTTCGTGATCTCCCTCGCCAGCTGTCGGTAGCTCTCGGCCCCTCGAGACTTCGAGTCGTACACCGTGATGGGCTGCCCGAAGCCTGGTGCCTCGGAGAGTCGGACGGTGCGCGGGATGATGACGTCGTAGACGCGCTTCCCGAAGAACTTCCGGACCTCATCCACCACTTGTTCAGAGAGCTTCGTGCGCGGATCGAACATCGTCATCACGATGCCCGACAGGCGCAGGCCGGGGTTGACGTTCTGTTGGACCAACCCAACGTTACGGAGGAGCTGGCCGAGACCCTCCAACGCGTAGTACTCGCACTGGATCGGCACGATGAGCTCCTCCGCCGCGGCCAGGGCGTTCACCGTGAGCAAGCCCAGGGAGGGCGGGCAATCCAGCAGGATGAAGTCGTAGGTGCCGTCCCGGAGGGGTTCGAGGGCCTTGCGCAACCGTAGCTCCCGGGAGAACTGGCTGACCAGCTCGATCTCCGCCCCGGCCAGATCGATGGTGGAAGGGATGGCGAACAGGCCGGCCACCTGCGTTTCCACGATGGCTCCCTCGATGGGCGCCTCCGCCGCCAGGACCTCGTAGACCGTCACGTCCCGAGCGTGGTGACCGATACCGAGGCCCGTAGACGCGTTCCCCTGCGGATCTAGATCCACCACAAGCACCTGGCGGCCCAGCTCTGCGAGTGCTGCGCCCAGGCTCACCGCCGTCGTGCTCTTGCCGACGCCGCCCTTCTGGTTGGCGACCGCGATGACCCGGGTACGGGGGCGGGCGGAGGATGAACGGCCGGTTCGGCTGGACTTGGGCTTGACTGGAGCCTTCGGCTGACTCGGCGAGCCCTTGCCACCCTGGGCCCTGGCGCCCTGGGCCCGCTTGGCTGTAGCGGAAGAAGGGGACGTAGCGGTAGAGCCCGGGGAGGCCGCCTGACGAGCAGTCACTGCTTGGCCATGATAACGAGGGGCCCCGAGCTTGCAAGCATCGGTGCGGCCCGAACCTCCACCAACACGCCTGGAGGGGCCTGCGCGCGTGCCTGGGCAGAGCGGCCGGCGAAGTAGACCAGCCGTCCCCCTGGACTGCGCAATAACGGTTCCGAGGCCCGCCACGAACGTTCGAGGGGCGCGAAGGCTCGGGCGAAGCACACGTCCACCGGCTCGGCCAGATCCTCCACCCGGACCGCCTCCACCCGGACGTTGCCCAGCCCGAGCCGATCCACCACTAGCTCCAAGAAACTCGCCCTGCGCCTGCGAGATTCCACCAGCGTCACGAGCAGCTCGGGCCACGCGACCGCGACGATCACGCCCGGGAGGCCGGCTCCGGACCCCAGGTCGTAGGCGTCGCGGTCGCGTGGCCCGACCACCGCCGCCGCCCGGAGACAGTCGAGCACGTGCCGCTCTCGAAGCCTGGAGGCGTCGCCGGCGGCTACCAGGCCTAGGGCGAGGGCGCGGTCCCTCAG
>JAHEXX010000115.1:0-1987 GCA_023251895.1 bacterium | reverse complement strand
ACGCGCGCAGCGCCGCGAGCTGAGGTGGTGCGAGCGATACGCCCAGGGCTTGGGCGGCCTTCTGAAGGCCGCGGGGCAGGGAAGCGGCCATGGCGTCGCGGGAGCCACCGACATCGGGGCGATGTTTCACGTGAAACGTGAGGGTTCGGGAGGGCCGTCCCGCGCACGCCCAGGCAGGGGCCGAACGTCAGGTTCAGCCACTGGGCCGGATGACGACGTACCGCTCCGGCTCTTCGCCACGACTCTCGGTTGTGACACCGCTCACTCCGGAGACCGCGTCGTGCACGATCTTCCGTTCGAAGGCCGTCAATGGCTCGAGCGCCTCCTCCCGACCACTTCGCTGGACCCTCTTCGCGAGGTCCCTCGCCCTTCCCTCGAGCCGGCGGCGGCGGCGCTTCCGGTAGTCCTCGACGTCAACGATGACCCGACAGCGACCCTCGGTCCGCCGCCCCACCACCACCCGGGTTAGCTCTTGGAGCGCGTCGAGGGTCTGTCCGTGACGTCCGATGAGCAAGGCCATGTCATCGTCGGCCTGCTCGTCGCCTTCCCCCAAAAGGTCCACGTACATGGAGCCGTCCTCGAGACCCGGCTCCACAGAGGCCGCGATGTCCATCCGCTCCAGGAGCCCCTCCAGGAACTCGCACGCGATCTCGGCTTGCTCTTCCAGTTCGTCTTCGGAGAGCTCTTCTCCTCGGGCCTTCAGACGGACCCGCACGACGGCATCCTGGGCGCCGATCCCCAGGACCCCGGACCGAGGCTCCTGGACGATCTCGACCACGACCTCCTGCTCGCTGGCGCCGAGTTCCTCGAGGGCGACCTCGAGGGCCTCCTCAACGCTTGGGCCGCTTCTTTCGACTTCCTCCATCGCCCCCTCCGGAACCCGGCTTGCGCTGCGAACCCGAGGGCTTGCCCCCCGGCTTGGGCTTTGGCTTCGGCTTCGCCTGGCCCTTCGGCTTCGCCTTCGCGGCGCCACCCTCGCGGCGGGCCCGCTCTGTCTGAGCCTGCTCCATCATCCGAGACATGAATCCCCGCTTGGCCTTAGCCGGCTTCGGGGGCTCGGTCGGCGCGTGAGCTGCGGCCTTCAGCACGAAGTGCTGTTGGCCGATCTGCCACAGGTTCGAGATCGTCCAGTACAGGACAAGGCCGACCGGAACGATGAACGCGAAGAACCCGAACGTGAGAGGCATGATCCTCTGGATGGCCTGCTGCTGTTGGCTCTGGGCCCCGGGGGGGCTCGCCTTCTGCATCTGGCGGCTCGAGTAGTACGTGGTCACGATCATCGCTCCGGCCACCAGGTAGTAGGGGATCGCCGCCGGGAAGTCTCGGCTGGATCGCCCGGCTGCGCCGCAGTCGATCGGGTAGCTAGCCGCGACTCTCTGGCCTGCTTTCGTCGCCCCCGGGTCTCTCAGCGCGGCGCTCGGACTTCCCGCTTGGAGCGGCGGGCACAGCAGGTTCATGAACAGGAAAGCCGTGCCCGTCGGGGGCGGGGCCTTCTTGGGAGGTGTCTCCGGAATCTGGAGGGCAACTTGCTGGCGGAGCTCGGAAGACGCCGGCAGGTGCGACGGGTGCTGAGGGAACCGCAGCACCGAGTACATAGAGATCAAGATCGGCATCTGCAGCAGCATCGGCCAGCACCCGGAGAAGGGGCTGACACCCAGCTCCTGGTACAGCTTCATGGTCTCTTCCTGGATCTTCTGTTTGTTGCCCTTGTACCGCTGTTGGATCGTCTTCACCCTGGGCTGGAGGGCCTGCATGCGCTGCATCGACTTCACCTGCTTGATGCCGAGTGGCAACAGGAGCACACGGATCAGCACGGTCAGTATGATGATCGTGATCCCGTAGTTAGGGACCAGGTTGTAGATCTGGGCCAGGACCCACCCCAGCCCGGTCAGCAAGCCCTGCCATAGCGGTGACCACGGGACCGATGCGCCGGTCACGCGGCTGCCTTCGGGCGTATGACGGCATCATACTCGACACGCGGCGAGAC
>JAHEXX010000114.1 GCA_023251895.1 bacterium | reverse complement strand
AGAGCGGTGCGAAGGTCCCCGTGAAGATCTGGCCCAGGTAGACGGGCTCGCTGCCCTCGAGCTTGTAGCCGGCGGTCAGGAACTCCGAGATGTTGAAGTAGAGGATCACGAGCGCGAGGGCCGCGAGCAGGTAGCCGAGGTTCACGAAGTGCCGCTCGGTGATGAAGCGCTCCAGGTGGTACACGCGTCGCAGCACGGCCATCACCACGATGAGCGTCGCGATGCCCGAGAAGATCGCACCGGCCACGAAGTAGATGCCGAAGACGGCGGTGTTCCACCCGGTTCGCAGCGTCATCGCGAAGATCCACGACACGACCGTGTGAACGCTGACCGCTACCGGGATGATCACTATCATCATCAACCCCAGCCCCGCCGCCAAGTTCACGCGCTGCTGCGGCGTGCCCTGCCAGTTGACCGACAGCGCCCGATAGACCCTCGCCCGCCGCCCCGACACGACGCCGGTGAGCCGGTCGCGACAGGTCGCGAGGTCCGGGATCAGCGGCAGGTAGAGGTACATCACGCTCCCCACGAAGTACGTCGCGATCGCGAAGAAGTCCCACAGGATCGGCGACGGCCACCGCCCGAACCGGAGCACGTTCAGCATCCGGTCGGGGCGCCCGAGATCCAGGATCGGGAACAAGGCGCCCACAGAGAGCGCCACGACGGTGATGAACTCGGCCATCCGCGTGATGGGCGTCCGCCATCCCGCATGGCTCACGCGCAGGATCGCCGAGATCAGCGTCCCCGCGTGGCTGATCCCGATGAAGAACACGAAGTTCGTGATGTAGAGGCCCCACATCACCTTGTTCAGGGTGGGCGCCATGCCGGTCACGGCCAGGCCGCGCCGAAGCTGGATCGAGTAGGCGAGTAGACCTACGCCGATCACGACCAACAGCCCCGTCACCAGTCGGCGGAACGCCCGGCTCGACGCTCGAAGGGGGGCGAGCGTGACGTCCTCGACGCCCGCGACGTCGTCCAGGTACCCCCGAACGTCGACGTCAGCCATCGCTCATCCCTCCCGGGCCTCCGGAGGTCCCCCCTGGCAGCGACCCGACGTACTCAGAGATCGCGCGCCACGGCCACTCGAGATCGCCCTTGCGGAACTCGCCCGAGCCGGGGCTCTGGGACCCGTTCCCGTGGAACCCGTTGCCCTCGGCGTCCATGTCGACCTCGGCGTGCTCTCCGTGGCCGGGGATGTAATACACACGCGGCTCGGTGCCGAGGTCCTCCTTGTAGCGCTGGACTCCGTCCGCTGAGAGCAGCTCACGCAGCTCCACCATCTGCGCGCCGTTCGTGGCGATCCCTTCCTCGAGGTCACCGATGTAGATCGCGTGATGCGGGCAGGCCGCCACGCAGGCGGGCAGCCCCCCGGCGGAGGTCTTGTCGGTGCAGAAGTCGCATTTCATCACGGTGCCCTTGATCGCCGGGATCTGGGACACGACGTCGTAAGGGGCAGCCTTGGCGTCGGGAGGCTGGACCGGCTCACCCCAGTTGAAGAACCGCCGGTCGTACGGGCACGCGGCCATGCACAGGCGGCAGCCGATGCACCGCTCCTGATCGATCCGGACGACGCCTTCGGGACTGTGGAACGAGGCGCCGACCGGGCAGACGTTCACGCACGGAGCGTTCTGACACTGCATGCACGGAGCCGGGAGGAAGTCGCTACCGCCGCTCAGCGGCTGCCCCGAAGCCGAGTCGTACACCTCGATCCAGTGCTGGCCCTCGGGCACGAAGCGGGACCAGTTGCACGCCTGCGAGCACTGCGGCGGAACACCGAGCCCGGTGCACCCGTCGCATGCTCGCAGGTCGATCACCATCACCCATTGGCGAACGCGCGAGCTCTCGGGAGGAGCCTCGACCCCTTCCCCCGCGCCGCCGTGCGCGTACGCGACCTCAGGCAGGAGCGGGAAGGTCGTCGCAGCAGCCACGCCGGCACCCTTCAGCAGCTCGCGTCGCGTGAGCTTCATCTCGTCCTCACGCTAGGAGCGGCGCCGGGTAGCGGGTAGGGCCACCCGTCAGGGTCGACCGTCACGACGTGGATGACAGCCGGCGGGACCCCTCAACTCTCGGAAGGATCCGACCGGGCGAAGCGGGCGGCCGCCTCGGCCCGGCTTCCGGCCCCCAGCTTGGCGAGGATGCCGCTCACCAGGTTGCGGACAGTGCCCTCCGCTAGGAACAGGGCCTCACCGATCTCACGGTTGGTCTTGCCCTGGGCGATCAGCTCGAGGATCTGGCGCTCGCGCTCTGACAGCCCCCCGGGGGAGGCCCCTCTATCGGCCTTGATGCGCGAGAGCACGACGCCTGTGACGGCGGGATCGAGCAGCGAGGCGCCGGAGGCGACCCGCAGGATGGCCTCGGCCAGATCGTGCCCCGTTGTGTCCTTCAAGAGGTACCCGGAGGCGCCGGCCAGGATCGACGCCAACACTGCGTCCTCGTCGGCATAGGACGTCAGCATGAGCACCCGGGTCTCGGGCAGGATCGAACGGATCTCGCGACATGCTTCGACCCCGCTTTCTCCCGGCATCCGGACGTCCATCACGACGACGTCGGGCTGTGTCTCCCCGGCCACGGCGACGGCCTCCTCCGCGCTGCCGACCGCGCCCACGACGTCCAGATCCTTGCGCTTGCCGAGGAGCGTACGGAGGCCGACCCGGACGACCTCGTGATCGTCGACGATCAGGACCGAGACGCTCTCCCCGTCGCTCCGCTCATCGCTCGGGCCTCCATCGGCACCGCGATCCTGACCGTCGTGCCGCTCGCGGGGGCCGAGCGGATCTCGAGCTCGGAGCGGCACCAACCCGCTCGCTCCCGCATGTCGTGAAGGCCCATGCCGCTCGAGCGTGATCCCGGATCGAAGCCCCTGCCGTCGTCCTCGACCGAGACCGTGAGGGTGTCGTTCTCGCACGCGGCGCGGATCAGCACGCGGGAGGCCGCCGCATGGCGCAGCGAGTTCGCGAGGGCCTCCCGAACGATGTGGAGCACGTTGGCCGCCGTCGCCGCAGGTAGCCGGGCGTCGTTCGCGAACTGGAGCGAGATCGAGGTCCGCCCCGAGGGGAACTCGCGGAGGAGGTGCTCGAGGGCGGGCCGCAAGTCGACGGAGCGGTCGCCGTCGCGAAGCCCGTACACGTAGGCCCGAAGCTGCCCGATGACGCCTCGGAGGAGGCCGTGCACGTCGCGCATCTCCGCTGCGGCCTCCTGCGGCGCGACGGGCGCCAACTCGGCGGCGTCCTCGACCTTGAGCCCGACCGCGTACAGCGCCTGGATCACGCCGTCGTGCAGGTCCATACCGATGCGGGAACGTTCCCGTTCGGCCACCAGCTCTTGCGTCTGCTCGAACAGGTGCGCGTTCTCGAGGGCGATCCCCGCCTGGGTGGCGAAGGTCTCCAGGGCGCCTCGGTCGGAGGGCCGGAACCGCTTGCCCGGCGGCCCCGCCAGGACGAGCTGGCCCAGGCGGTCGCCCTTCACCACGATCGGAAGCACCAGCGTGGGCTCGCCCGGTCGGAAGCTCCCCGAGGACACCGTCTTCCCCGGTTCCCCCTCGACCTGGACCGAGGCGTACGACGCGCCGGCGACCTTCCTGGCCAGCTCGGCCACCCTCTCCAGGACCCGATCCACTGAGAGGTCGGCGGTCACAGCGATGGCTGCCTCGTTCAGGGCCACGAGCTGCCCGTGGAGTCGCTCCAGCAGCCGGAACACGGCGAACGTGAAGACAACAACGCCGGACAGGAGCACCACGGCGGACACGATGTGCTCCTCGAAGTGGGGCGTCTCCTCGCCCATCGCAGGCTGCAGGACGAAGTGCCGGAACAGCTCGTAGCCCACCAGGCCCACCGCCGGCACGACGACCGCGACGACCTTGATCCGGCGCAGGCGCATGGCACGCCTCCCTTCCGAGCCATGGAACGTCGGCCGGGTGGCCCTCAAGGAGGGCCGCCCGGCCCGTTCCCCGCGGGCCGTTCGGTCTCGTCTTCAGGAGAGATAGGGGCCGAGCTGGGCCAGGAGGTCCTTCGTGGAGACGTACATCGACGGGTACTCCCCGCGCCACCGGAGGCGACCCGAGCCATCCACCAGCACGAAGCCATGCCCCGGCAGGTTCGCGTGCATCCCCTTCCCGAGCATCCCGTACGCTTGCGAGACACTGCCGTCCGAGTCGATCAGGTACGGGGTTGCGATCCCGAAGCGGGCCATCTCGCGTTGTACGTCCGGGGCCGGGTTCATCACGACCGGTAGCACGGTCAGTCCCGCTGCGGAGAGGTCTCGGGCGTGCTGCTCGAGCTCCACGGTCTGGTAGAAGCAGGCGTCACATCCCACGCCCTCGTTGAAGTACAGGAGCACGTCCTTCCCACGGTAGTCGGACAGGGACACGGAGCCCCCGCCCGTGGACGCTAGGGTGAACGGCGGCGCGTCGCCCTGCGCGGCGCCGCCTCGCGGCGCGCGGTTCCCCAGGGTGAGAAGCAAGGCGACGCCGACCACGGCTGCCAGGCCGGCCCACAGCGCCCAGGAGCCCCCGCTGCGCCTAGCGGCCAGCCGGCGCCTGGGCCTCCGGCTCGGCGGCCTGCGGTTCGGACCCGCGCCCGTGGCACGAGTCTTCCGCCTCTCGGAGCCCGCCTTCCCCTTCGGCGTTCGCCACGTGGTCTTGCTGTTCATCACCGGAACCTCCTTCGACGTTGCCGGGTCGCCCGCGCACCGCGGCGAGCACGAACGCCGCCGCCAGCGCGAGGAGCGCGAGGCCGAGGATGGGCTCGGGGATCGGATCGAGCGCGGCCACCACCCGGGTGAACGCAACCGACAACCACCGGCCGATCGAGCGCTGGAACGAGGGAGCCGCGGTGGTGTTTCCGTTCGCGGCCAGGACAAAGACGATCGCTGCCATGGCGGCGAAGGCTCCACCCACCGCCAGGTTCACGGTGTTGGTGTCGATCGTGCGTCCGGCCACCCGCAGGCGCACCGGGCGAGCGGTGAAGAGCCGCCGTTCCCCCAGCCGGAGGCGATCCCAGAACAGCGCCGTGAGGAACAGCGGGAACACCATCCCGAACACGTAGGCCAGGCCAAGGGTGGCCGACCCGACTAGCGATGCGGACAGCGCGGACAGGGCCATCACTCCGGCCATCACGGGCGCGCAACACGAGGAGGCCACGCCCGAGAAGACGCCGAGCGCGAGAACGCCGGCCGTGTCGCTCCGCTGGATCGACGGCGCGCGCACGAACGAGGGCATGCTCCACGTCCGCCCGGTCACGGAAAGGACCGCGAGTGCGAGGAGCAGCACGCCCCCCGCCCCGTAGAGCCAGGTGTGGTACCGGGCCAGGGTGGCGGACAGCAGCCCGACCCCAAGCGTGACGGGGAGCAGCACGACCGCCAGGCCAAGGGCGAAGACGAGCGTCAGCGGGAGCAGCCGCCACCGCCGGTTCTTCACGGCGGACGCGAGGTACGCGGGGAACAGGAACACGATGCAGCAGGGACTGAACAGCGCGACGGCCCCCGCGAAGAACGCGGCCAGGATCGAGCCGCCCGCCAACAGGCCGCCCATCAGGCCACTCGGGCCGGCTCAAGCGATCGCCGCAGCTTCTTGCGGGGCAACCGTCCCGATGAGAACAGCTCTCCGTCGATCACCACCGCCGGGGGCATCGCCGGCCGATGGCGTTCGACGAGGCCGATCCCCTCGGGGGAGAGGATGTCCACCTCACGGATCGATAGGGGGAAGTCCGCCGACAACTCGGCCAGCCCCTCCAGGGCGTCCACGCAGAGATGGCACGCCGTCGAGGTGACAACGATCACCTCAACCACGGCCGGTCCTCGCCTTTGAGCGCGCGTCGAGCGCGCGCTCCTCGAACCGGACCGGCACCCACATCAGGAGCGGGCAGATGAGCAGGAGCCCGACGAGCAGGATCGAGACCAGAGGTGCCCCCAGGATCATGGCCACGACAAGGCCCACCGCAGTGAGGGCCATCAACGAGCACGCCGCCCGGAAGAGCCGCCTCGACCTGGTCGATGCCAGCCTCGGATCCGCTTCCTCCCCTAGATCCTTCATCTCGATCACCCCCGCCACGCGCTCAGCTTCGGCAGCGCGTGTGAAGGACCTGTGAACGGCGTGGGGAGAGCGCGTGGGGAGACCCCGCGCGCCGGCTTGGGCGCGAAGCTCACGCCGCGTTCATCGGTTCCTCACGGTCCCGTCACGTCGGCCCGGGACGCTGCCGCCGTGCTCACCGCGATGTCTTGGAGGGTCATCACCGAGTTCCATCTCGGTCCGTTGATGATCCGGCCCCACGGCGTGCTGATCGCCATCGGCTTCTTCGCCGGCGCACGGCTCACGCAGCGGCACGCGCGACCTGCGGGCGTCTCGGACGAGGCCCTGTGGAACGTGCTGTGGTGGGGCGCGGCCGGCGGTCTGGTCGGCATGCGTCTGGCCTGGGACCTGGGGCACTGGCGCGAGATGGGTTCCTTCTGGGAGCTCTTCGCCATCTGGCACGGCGGGATGAGCCTCCTCGGTGGGCTGATCGGGGCCGTGCTGGTGGGTGCCGCGGTCGCCCGCCGGGAGGGCCTGGCGGTGGTCCCCCTCCTCGACATGGCCGCACCCGGCCTCGCGCTCGGCATCGCAATCGGCAGGGTCAGCGACCTGATCATCGGCGATCATCTCGGCAAGCCCACGACACTTCCCTGGGGCTTCCGCTACGTCGGCGGGACGAACCCCCTCGACGGCGTGCCGCCCATCGGGACGGTGGTGCATCCGGTCGCCTTGTACGACCTGATCCTCACGGGCGTTCTCCTGTTGGTGCTGATCCGGTTCCTGCGGTCGCCCCGGGCGACCGGCTCGGCCATCGCCCTGTTCACGCTGTGGTATGCGTCAGGCCGAGTGCTCACGGACTTCCTGCGGACGGACCCCCGGCGACTGTTCGGCCTCACCGGGAGCCAACTGACGTCGTTGGCCGCCATCGCCGCCGTATCCCTTGCCCTGTGGCTTCGAGCTCGCCAGCACCCCGCCGCGGCCCCGGCGACCGATCCGTCGGCCCAACGCGGACAGCCTATGGTCGGATCGCGTTCCTGATCGGACCGTCACCGCCCCGGGCGGGAGATCAGCTCTCGCCCGCTCGCCACCGCTCCTGCAGGATCGCTCGCGTCTCGCGACTTCGAGGGACGGCCCAATCCTGGTCCCCGTTCCAGCGGTAGCCCTCTTCCCGATCGGGCACGCGCTGAACGATGCCGCAGCGCACGAATTCCCCAACCACATCCTGAGCTACGTCGAGCCTGAGGCCGTACCAGAGCGAAAGACCCGCCGGCGTCCACTCGATCGTCGGGTTCTTGCAGAACGCGTGCAGGACCGTCAGGTGCGCGGCCGACCGGCCATGGGCCGTCCAGAAGCGCCGCGTCCGCTCGATAGGGGTCATGGATATCGATGCGCTCTTCATCTCATACGCTCCTCACGAATCGGCGAACGGCCGAGACCAGCTCCGCGGCCTTCGCCTCGCCAGCGCCGTCCTCAAGGGCATCCTTCACGCAGCCGTTCACGTGGTCTTCCAGGATCAGCAGGGCCGCTGCCTCCAGCCCGGCACGGGCCGCGGAAAGCTGGTCCAGGACGTCGATGCAGTAGCGCCCTTCTTCGTACATCTTGATGACTCCGGCGACTTGGCCGTCGACCCTCCGGAGCCGGGCGATGATCTCGTGCCGCGCTTCCATCGCTTCTCCTCCTCTCATGCAGGCTGCGGAACCCGGCCCAGGAACAGGCGGGGCGCAGCCGCGAACTCGTCCCGGCACTGACCGGAGCAGAAGAAGTAGGTCTGCACGTCGAGGCGGAAGTGAGGGCTGTCCTCGCGACCGACCGCCATTCCGCAGACGGGATCCGCCGCCATCTCATTCATGGCGCAGAACTCCCCGTCCTCGAGCCAGAGCACGCGGTCGGCGATGTCCCTCAGCCTGGCGTCGTGGCTCACGATGACCACGCTCCTGCCCTCCTCCGTGGCAGCGCGCCTCAGCAGCCGCGCGATCTCGTGGCCGATCTTCGAATCCAGGTTGGCGGTCGGCTCGTCGGCGAGGATCACCGCCGGGTCGTTGGCCAACGCCCTGGCGATCGCGATCCGCTGCTTCTCGCCGCCGGAGAGCTTCTCCGGTCGGAA
>JAHEXX010000113.1 GCA_023251895.1 bacterium | reverse complement strand
CGTTGTCGCATAGGTACAGGCCGCCGACGCGAACCCGGTCCCGAGCGACCCGCCAGGCGTCGGGGTACCCGTGTTTGTCGATGTCGTTGTAGACGACGTCGAACTCGCCTTCCAGAGCGTTCAGCGTCGTTACCGCGTCGCCGACGTGCCAGTTGATCGGCGCGGCCAGGCCGGCGCGGCCGAGGTAGTCCAGGGCCTTGCCCTCGTTCTTCGGGTCGCCGTCGGTGCAGTGGACCTCGCCGTCCGCGCCCGCCGCCCGCGAGAACCAGTAGGCCGAGTACCCGTACCCCGACCCCAACTCGACCACCCGCCGCGCCCCGATCGCCCGGGCCTGGATCTCGACGGTGGCCCCCACCAGCCTCCCGATGATGGGGAAGTGCCGGGCGGCGGCCTCGGCCTCCATCTCCAGGAGCACCGGGTCGTCGAGCCGGGCCTGCAGGCCCAGCATGTACTGCTCGATGCGGGGATCGACGATGTCCACGACCGGACCCTACCCAAGTGCGCGGGTTCCCGCAGGCCCGTCGTAGGCTTAGGCGATGGACGAGGAGCGGCGCGCCACCGACTCCGGCTTCGAGTTGCGGCCCGTCTACGGTCCGGTCGACCTGGAAGGGTTCGACCCGGGTCGCGACCTGGGCAAGCCCGGCGAGTTTCCGTTCACCCGCGGCGTCTACCCGACGATGTACCGGGGCCGGCTGTGGACGATGCGCCAGTACGCGGGGATGGGGAGCGCCGAGGAGACCAACGCCCGGTTCCGGTACCTCCTGGAACACGGGCAGACCGGGCTCTCGGTAGCCTTCGACCTCCCCACGCAGATGGGTTTCGACTCCGACCACCCGCGCGCGGAGGGCGAGGTCGGCAAGACCGGGGTGGCCATCGATTCCGTCGAGGACATGAAGCGGCTGTTCGACCGGATCCCCATGGGCCGGGTGTCGACGTCGATGACGATCAACGCCACCGCCGCGATCCTGCTCCTGCTCTACGAGCTGGCCGCCGAGGAGCAGGGCGTGGCGGCCGGGCAGCTCTCCGGCACGGTCCAGAACGACCTGCTGAAGGAGTACGCGGCCCGAGGCACGTACATCTACCCACCGAAGCCGTCGATGCGGATCATCACCGACCTGTTCGCGTACTGCCACGACCGCATCCCCAGGTGGAACACGATCTCGATCAGCGGCTACCACATGCGCGAGGCGGGCTCGACGGCCGTGCAGGAAGTCGCGTTCACGCTGGCCAACGCCGTTGCGTACGTGCAGGCCGCCGTCGACGCCGGCCTCGCCGTCGACGACTTCGCGCCGCGCGTATCGTTCTTCTTCGCCTGCCACATGAACTTCTTCGAGGAGGTCGCGAAGTTCCGGGCGGCCCGGCGGATGTGGGCCCGGATCATGACCGAGCGCTTCGGGGCGAAGGACGCGCGGTCGACGATGCTCCGGTTCCACACCCAGACCGGTGGGGCCACTCTCACCGCACAGCAGCCCGAGAACAACATCGTTCGAACGGCGCTGGAGGCCCTGGCAGCGGTGCTCGGCGGAACGCAATCGTTGCACACGAACTCGTTCGACGAGGCGTTGGCTCTGCCGACCGAGCATGCCGCCAAGGTCGCGCTGCGGACCCAGCAGATCATCGGGTCCGAGTCCGGCGTCACCCACACGGTGGATCCCGTCGGCGGCGCCTACTACGTCGAGACCCTGACCAACGAGATCGAGGAGCGGGCCAACGAGTACCTGGAGAAGATCGAGGGGATGGCCGGCGCGGTGGCCGCGATCGAGGCCGGGTACTACCAGGACGAGATCCACGAGGCCGCCTACCGTGTCGCGCAGGGGGTCGAGTCGGGAGAGCGGGTGGTCGTCGGCGTCAATCGGTTCGTCGAGGCCGACGAGAACCCCGTCGCGATCCAGCGGATCGATGAGAGCGAGATGGCCAAGCAGGTCGAGCGCCTCCGGATGCTGCGCGCCGAACGGGACGACGGAGCCGTGCGCGAGGCCCTGGCCGACGTGGGATCGGCGGCACGCGGTACAGTCAACCTGCTGTACCCGATGAGGGAGGCCCTTCGGCTGCGGGCCACCTTGGGCGAGGTCTCAGACGTCCTGCGTGAGGTCTTCGGAGAGTATCGATCTACCCACTGAAGCGCCCCCACCGGCCGAGATGGCCTGAGCCTCGGATCGTCCGATAAGCTCTGGCTCGCATGGACATCGCGGTGATCGGCGGAACGGGCGAGGAGGGCTTCGGGCTGACCCTCCGGCTGGCTAGGGCGGGCCGGCACGTGATCATCGGGTCGCGCTACGAGGAGAAGGGCGCGGGAGCGGCCGAGAAGGCCCGGGGCATCCTGGGCGGGAACGCGGAAGTCGATGGCACGTCGAACCAGCTGGCCGCCGAGGCCGGGGAGGTCGTGTTCGTCACCGTGCCGTACGCGGGGCAGGCCGATATCTATCGGTCCATCAAGGACAACGTGGCGGCGGGCAGGATCGTGGTGGACTGCACCAGCCCCCTGGCGACGGCGGTCGGGGGTAGGGCCTGGCAGGTGATCCGGCCGTGGCACGGTTCGGCGGCCGAGGCGGCCAAGGCCCTCTTGCAGCAGGGCGTTCGGATGGTCGCCGCGTTCCACACGATCGCCGGCGAGGCGTTGCAGAACCTCGACGTCCCTCTGGAGAGCGACGTTTTCGTCTGCGGGTCGGACGCCGAAGCCAAGGCGGCCGTCGGGGAGCTGATCGACCAGATCCCCAACCTCCGGTGGGTGGACGCCGGCGACCTCTCGATGGCCCGGATCGTCGAGACGCTCACCGCGCTGCTCGTGTCCGTGAACCGCACCTACAAGGTGCACGACTCGGGTTTCCGAGTGACCGGACGCGACACCTGGGGGCCGCCCGGCGCGTGAGCTGTCCGGGGCGCCACGTCCCCATCGACGACACGCGCCTGTGGCTGGTCGAGCGCGGAGAGGGCTTCCCCATCGTCGTGCTTCACGGCGGGCCGGGGCTCGACCACCACGAGTTCGGGGACTACCTCGACCCCATCGCTGACGCTTACCGCCTGATCTTGCTGGACCAGCGGAGCCAGGGCCGGTCCGACCGGACCCCGGAGCACACGTGGACGCTGGAGCGCATGGCCCAGGACGTCATCATGGTTGCCCGGTACATGGGCTTGGACCGGTTCGCCGTGCTGGGCCATTCCTACGGTGCGTTCGTCGCGCTGCAGAACGCCATCGACTTCCCGGGGATGGCGGCCGCGACGATCATCTCCAGCGGGATCCCCTCCATGCGATTCATGGACGTGGTCGAGGAAGACCTGGAGCGGTTCGAGCCGGCCGAGCTCCGAGAGCAGGTGATGGCCTCGTGGGAACGGGAGGCCACGGTCCAGACCGTGGAGGAGGCGGCGGCGCTGATCCGGGACCAGTGGCCGTTTCATTTCGCGAATCCGCGTGACAAGCGGATCGAGGAGTACGTCGCCCGCTCGTCCGGCGAGTGCGCGCCCGATGTGCTCCGGCACTTCTCGGTCTCGGGGTACGGGGGGATCGAGGCCGTCGCTCGGCTCCCCGAGGTGACCTCGCCCACGCTCGTGCTGGCCGGCCGTCACGACCGCGTGTGCACGGTCGAGGCGGCCCAGGTCAAGGCCGGCGGCATCGCAGGCGCGGAGCTCGTCGTGTTCGAGGAGAGCGGGCACATGGCATTCGTGGAGGAGAGCGAGCGCTACGTGGCCGTGGTGCGGGACTTCTTGGACCGGAGCGTTGCCTAGCTCGCCGTCCGTGGTCAGTCGATGACGGCGAGGGTCTGACCGGGCTGCACGACCTGCCCTTCTTCGACCGGGAGCTCGGTCACCTCTCCCTCCCGCGTGGTCGCGATGTGGTTCTCCATCTTCATGGCCTCGAGGACACAGACCACGTCGCCCGCCTCGATCCGCTGACCGACCTCGACCAGGATCCGCAGGATCGTGCCCTGCATGGGCGCGGTGATGACGCCGTGGACGTGCTCGCCGTGGTGGGCGGCGTGCGGCGTCGGGGGCTTGGGGGCGGTCTCGGTGCGCTCGTCGAAGACGCGCACGGGGACCTGCCGGCCGTCGACCTCCAGCAGAAGCTGGGCAGGGGGCCGCTCCGGCGCCCGGGCGGGCGGCGGCTGGGCCAGGGCCGGCAGGTGGGCGTCGCCCAGGGCCCGCTCCAGCCATGTCGTCGTGTGCGTCGCGGCCCGGAACTGCTTGGTCTCCAGGACCCACTGGTGGAGGGGGATGGTGGTGGGAACTCCCTCCACCACGAATTCGCCGAGGGCCCGGAGCATCCGCCGCCGGGCCTGCTCCCGGTCCTCCCCCGAGACGATCACCTTCGCGAACATCGAGTCGTAGTCGCCGGGGATCGTCCTGCCCTCCGCCCACCCGGAGTCCACCCGGACGAACGGGCCGGCGGGCTCCCGGTACCGCGAGATCCGCCCCGGTCCCGGCAGGAAGTTGCGGCCCGGGTCCTCCGCGTTGATCCGGCACTGGATGGCGTGGCCGTGCGGTGCTGGGGGCACGTCGATCTTTCCGCCGAGGGCCACGGCGATCTGCTGGGCCACGAGGTCGAGCCCGGTCACCGCCTCCGTGACCGTGTGCTCCACCTGCAGCCGGGTGTTCATCTCCAGGAAATAGAAGCCGCCGCCCTCGTCGACGATGCACTCGACGGTTCCGGCGCTCACGTAGCCCGCGCTCCGCGCGAGGGCAACGGCCGCGTCGCCGATGCGGGTGCGGAGCGCGTCGTCCACGACCGGAGAGGGCGTCTCTTCGATCAGCTTCTGGTGGCGGCGCTGCACCGAGCAGTCTCGTTCCCCCAGGAAGTGAACGTTGCCGTGCGCGTCGGCCAGGATCTGGGCTTCCACGTGGTGGGATCGCTCGAGGTACCGCTCCAGGAACACCTCGGGGCGTCCGAAGTACGCCTGCGCCTCGCGGGCCGCTCGGCGCAGGGCCTCCTCCAGATCCTCGGGCCCCCGCACGACGTGCATCCCTCGGCCGCCGCCGCCAAAGGCGGCCTTCACCAGCAACGGGAAGCCGAGGTCCTCGACGAGGGCCGCGGCCTCCCCCGGGCCGACCGGGTCCGGCGTGCCGGGGACGATCGGAACCCCGGCCTCGAGGGCGGCCTTCCGGGCGGCGGCCTTGTCGCCCATCGTCTCGATGGCCTCTGGTGGCGGCCCGATGAAGGTGAGCCCGGCGTCGGCCACGGCCTGAGCGAAGTTCGCCCTCTCCGCCAGGAACCCGTACCCGGGGTGGACCATGGTGGCCCGGCTCCTTTGAGCGGCGTCCAGTACGGCCCCGATCGAGAGGTAGGAGTGGGCGGCCGGCGCCGGGCCGATGCGGTAGGCCTGGTCGGCCATCTCGACGTGGAGCGCTCCGCGATCGGCGTCGGAGTACACGGCCACCGACGGGATGCCGAGCTCCCGGCACGTCCGGATGATCCGGACGGCGATCTCTCCGCGGTTCGCGATCAGGATCTTCGGTTTCGGCACAGGACGCTCCGGGCCGGGATAATCGGCTAGCCCCGGACCGGAGTCAATCGCATGCTGGATCAACGCGCTCTCGAGAAGGCGCTCGCCCAGGCGGGCCTCTCGGCTCCCGTCCAGTTCGACGAGGTTACCGGCTCGACCAACGCCACGGCGCTGGAGCTGGCCGAAGCCGGGGCGCCGGAGTGGACCCTCGTGGCGGCCCGGCACCAGACGGCGGGACGGGGCCGCATGGGACGGCAGTGGGCGGACGAGCCCGACCGGGCGCTGTTGTTCTCGCTGGTGCTTCGGCCCAACGTCTCGGCGGAACGGGCCGGCCTGCTTCCGCTCGCCGTCGGGCTGTGCATGGCCAGGGCGTGCGGGGAGGCCTGCGGAGCGGACGTCGGGTGCAAGTGGCCGAACGACCTGCTGCTGGGCGACGGGAAGGTCGGAGGCATCCTGGCCGAGTCGAAGGTGGCAGGCGGCACCGTCGAGTACGTCGTGATCGGTATCGGGGTGAACCTGCGTGACTCCCCCAGGAACATCCCCGGTGCCGCCGGCTTGGGCGGCTGCGACGGTGCGGCTCTTCTGACCGCGTTCCTGTCGGAGTTCCGGCGCCTGTACCGTCCCTCTCACCCCGCATTCGCAGGGGCGGTCGTGGGCGGCTACCGAGAGGTCTGCCGAACCCTCGGCCGGATCGTTCGGGCCAGGAGTGTGGAGGGCAATGCGGTCGAGGGAGCCGCGGTCGACGTGGACGACCACGGTGACCTGGTCGTCGAGACCGATTCCGGTCTGGAGACGGTCGCGTTCGGGGACGTCGCGCACCTGGAGCGGTGATGCTTGCCGGTGACCGCCACCCGCGGTAGCGTCCGCGCCATGGGGTTCCCTCGCAGGCTCCTGGTGGACGGTGAGGAGCTGGTCATCGATCTGCGACCCCACACCGTAGCGCTGGTGGCTCCCGCTCTGGTGGGCCTGCTGGTGGTGGCGGGCTGGATCTTCGCGGCCATGCGATGGGACGGGATCCCGGTGTGGGTCGTGTTCGCTGCTGGTGTCTTCGTACTGCTCTGGTATCCCCTTCGAAAGGTGGTGGCCTGGACGACGTCCCACTTCGTGGTGACGAGCGACCGGGTCATCCATCGCCAGGGGCTGGTGGCCAAGTCCTCCATGGAGGTTCCGCTGGAGGCCATCAACGACGTGCGGTTCCACCAGAGAGTCTTCGAGCGCATGGTCGGCGCGGGGGACCTCACGATCGAGTCGGCGGGCGAGCGGGGCACCCAGCTCTTCCAGTACATCCGCAAGCCCGAAGAAGTCCAGAAGACCATCTACCACCAGGGCGAGCTGAACCAACGGCGGATGCGCGGAGCGGGGCCCTCTGCCCCCTCCACGACCACCGAGCTCGAGCGGCTGGCCGACCTCCGGGCTCGGGGCGTCCTCACGGAGGAGGAGTTCCAGGCCCAGAAGCGCAAGATCCTGGGCACCTGAGGCCGCCGGGCCCGGTATAACCTGCGGGCGTGACGTCGGGGGTCGCGATCGTGGGGGTGGGCCACTCGGGGTTCTCCCCGATCGTAGCCGGGCTTTCCTACAAGGAGCTGATGTTCGAGGCGGCCCAACGCGCGTACGACGACGCCGGGGTTCACCCGCGCCGCGACGTGGACTCGTTCGTGTGTTGTTCCGAGGACTTCCTGGAGGGCACCAGCATCTTCGACGAGTACGTGCCCGACCAGCTCGGGGCCGTGCAGCGCCCGGTGCAGACCGTGTCGGGCGACGGGCTGTTCGGCGTCGCGACAGCCGTGATGCTGATCCGGAGCGGCGTCGCGCGTGTCGTGGCGGTCGAGGCCCACAGCAAGGCGTCGGACATCGGCTCCCTCGGAGGGATCGAGCTGTTCGCGATGGACCCGGTGCTGAACCGGCCGCTCGGCGTCTCGCCGCTCGCCGTCGCCGGCCTGGAGATGAACGCCTACTTGGAGCGGACCGGCCTCACCGAGGAGCACTGCGCGATGGTGGTCGCGAAGAACCGGCGGAACGCGCTGGACAACCCCCGGGCGGCCTACCCCGCCGACGTCGGCGAACGACAGGTGGCCGAGTCCTCGCCTCTGTTCTGGCCGCTGAAGGAGCTGGAGGTTGCCCGCCGGGCCGACGGGTGCGTCGTGCTGGTGCTGGCTTCTGGCGAGCTGGCTCCGGAACTCACGGAAGCGCCGGTCTGGGTGCTGGGATGCGGCTGGTCGTCGGGCAGCGCGTCGCTGGAGAGCCGCACGTGGGGTGAGGCCGACTTCGTCCGGCGCGCGGCCGACATGGCCTATGGGCAGGCCGGTATCGACGATCCGAGCGAGGTGGTCGACCTGGCGGAGGTCGACGACACGTTCGCCTTCAAGGAGCTCGAGCACTTGGAGGCGCTCCGACTGGCCCAGGCCGGCGAGATCGCCGAGATGCTGGAGTCGGGGGAGGTCGAGACCGACGGGGAGCTGCCGGTGAACGCCTCGGGCGGGTCCCTGGGTCAGGGGCACCTGTTCGAGGCCGGCGGGCTGGCTCGGACCATGGAGTGCGTCGAGCAGCTCCGCGGCGAGGCCGGCCAGCGCCAGGTCGAGGCGGTGGATGTCGCGGTGGCCCAGTCCTGGCGCGGCGTGCCAACCACCTCGGCCGCTGTCGTGGTGCTGGGGACGGGGGAGGGCTGATGCTGGGGCACCTCGACCAGGTGTGGTTCTGGGTCCGCGACATGGACCGGGCCGTCGACTTCTACCGCGACGTCCTGGGCCTTCCTCTGGTGCATCGCTCCGGCAACGAGTGGTCCGAGTTCGATGGGGGTGGTGTCCGGCTCGCGCTCCACGGCGT
>JAHEXX010000029.1 GCA_023251895.1 bacterium | reverse complement strand
CAAGACCGAGGCGATCCGGGCGCTGAAGCGCTACCTCTCCAGGGTGGTGTTCAAAACGATGACATCGATGAACCAGCCGACCGACCGCTTGACCGCGGCGGCGGCTTGACATAGGAGCAACGCATGGCCGCCGATGCCGTTCTGGCTCGCGTGATCCGTTCCGGCCTCGAGGAATCGACGCATCGGGGAAACGTCGCCGTGTGCGACCCCGACGGACGGTTGGTGGCGTGGGCCGGCGACCCCCGGCGCGAGGTGTTCGCCCGGTCGTGCATGAAGCCGCTGCAGGGGGCGGTCTCCCTTGCCTGGATCGGCGGTGGGCCGACCGACCGCGAGATCGCCGTCATCTGCGCATCGCACAACGGGGAACCGGCGCACGTCCGCACCGTGCGCCGGGTGCTGGCCCGCGGCGGGCTGGGGCCCTCGGCGCTTCGCTGCCCCGCCGACCTGCCCCTCGACCCAGGGTCGGCGGCCCGGATCCGGGCTCCGACCCCCCTGTTCAACAACTGTTCGGGCAAGCACGCAGGGATGCTGCTTGCGTCCGTCCGGGCCGGGTGGAAGCCAGAGACGTATCTCTCGCCCGGCCACCCATACCAACGACGGGTCCTGGCGGCCGTGCTTGCGGCCACCGGGCTTCCCGGCGTGCGGGTCGGGGTCGACGGGTGCGGCGTGCCGGTCCACGGCATGCCGCTGGCCTCCGTCGCCACGCTGTACGCACGCCTGGGAACTCCCGAGCGCCTGGGACGGCTGGCGGCGACGGCCGCCAGGTGCGCGGACGCGATCCGGGCTCATCCCTACCTGGTCGGCGGCCGGCACCGATTCGACACTTCCCTCATGGAGGCCGCCCCGGGCATCTTGGCCAAGGAAGGGGCCGAGGCCCTCGTCTGCGTGTCCCTTCCGGAGCTGGGGCTGGGGGTGGCCGTCAAGGTGACCGACGGCAGCTGGCGGGCCGCAGCGCCGATCATGATCCAGGTCCTCCAGCAGTTGGACGCCCTCAGCCGCAGCCAGCTTCGCCGACTCGACGCGTTCGCGCGGCCCCCGGTGCTCGGCGGCGGTCGCCCGGTCGGACGGATCGAGGCAACATTCTCCCTGCAACGCCGACCCGTCGCGCCGTAGAGCCGGTCAACCGAAAACGCGAGGTCACGTAACATCGATGGGTGATCTCGACACGAGATGCTACCGGCCCCGAACCCGGCCGCCCGCGCGTGGCTGTGCTGAGCCTCCACACGTCGCCCATGGACCAGCCCGGCACCGGAGATTCCGGAGGTATGAACGTCTACATCCGCACGGTCGCCGAGCGCTTGGCCGCTCAGGGGGTTGAGGTCGACGTGTTCACCCGGTGCCGAGGTCTGGACCTGCCGGAGGTCGTCGACGTCACGCCGGGGACCCGCGTGGTCCAGGTCAAGGCCGGTCCGTGCATGCCCGTCCCCAAGGCGGAGCTGCCCCGGTTCCTCCCCGAGTTCCTGGGCGGGGTCCTGTCCCGGGAACGGCTGGAGGGCCGGGGTTACGACCTGGTCCACAGCCACTACTGGCTGTCCGGCTGGGTGGGCCGCAGTGCCAAGGAGATCTGGGGCGTGCCCTTGGTCGCCTCGTTCCACACCTTGGGCAAGGTCAAGAACTACGCGCTGGCCAGGGGGGAGAGCCCGGAGCCACCGGTCCGCCTGGCCGGCGAGGAGCGGGTGATCGCCGAGGCCGACCGGATCCTCGCTCCCACCCCGGTCGAGGCGTCGCAATTGGTCGGGCTGTACCGGGCCGACCCGGACCTGATCCGGATCGTCCCGCCGGGCGTAGACCACCGATTGTTCTTCCCCCGGGATCGGCAGGAAGCCAAGGCCCGGCTGCACCTTGCCGGCGTGCGCCTGGTCCTGTTCGTGGGTCGGCTTCAGGCACACAAGGGTCCAGACATCGCGGTCCGGGCAGTGGCCGAGGCCATGGCTCGAGATCCGGAGGGCATGCAGGACGTGTGGCTGGCCATCGTGGGTGGCCCCAGCGGGTCGGGCCATGGGGTGGAGGTGGCCCGGATCATGGACCTCGCCTCTGCGCTCGGGGTGAGCGAGCGCGTGATCCTGTTCCCAGCCCAGCCCCAGACCCGTCTGCCCGATTTCTACGCAGCGTCCGAGGTGGTGCTGGTCCCATCGCGGTCCGAGTCGTTCGGCCTGGTCGCCCTGGAGGCTCAGGCCTGCGGCACCCCGGTCGTGGCGGCGGCCGTTGGCGGGCTCCGGTACGTGGTCGCCGACGGCGTCACCGGATACCTGGTGGAGGGCCACGATCCGGCCGACCACGGGGAGCGGCTCCTGTCTCTCCTGCGGGACCCGCTAATGGCGCGGCGGATGGGGGAGCGGGGGGCGGCGCAGGCCATGCGGTTCTCGTGGGATGAGACCGCGGCGCAGGTCCTGTCGGTCTACCGTGAACTCGTGGACGGACGCGTCGCGATCGGATGATCGAAGGCCGCCGCGTCAGGCTCCGGCCGGTCGAGGACGCCGACCATCCCCTGATCCAGATGTGGCAGAACGACCCCCAAGTGTGGTGGTGGATGGACTACGAGCAGCCCTTCTCCCTCCAGGACATCGCCGAGAGCGAGGCTCGGGCTCGTGTCGAAGGCCACCCGCTCATCATCGAGTACGAGGGGCGCCCGATCGGCAGGATCGGCCTGAACCAGTTCCGTCGGCGCGATCGCATCTGCTCCCTGTACGTGTTCATCGGCGAGCCGGCCCGCTGGGGCATGGGCCTCGGATACGACGCGATCGTGTCACTGCTGGCGCACGTGTTCGAGCACTTCGACCTGCATCAGGTGGAGCTGTGGTCGCTTGCCGAGAACGCCCACGCCTTGCGCCTGTACGAGAGGTGCGGCTTCCACGTCGACGCGACGCTCCGCGATCGCTCGTACAAGGACGGCGTGTTCCACGATCGCGTGATCCTGTCCATCCAGCGAGAGGAGTTTGCGCCTGTCCGCAAGCAATGGGAGCGCGGAGAGTAGGCATCGCCGCAGGTCACGTGGGGTCTCATCGTTCCTTGTCACTTTCGAGGGCCTTCTTGTCACTCTTTCTCCCGGGCCGCCTACCAGCGCATATGCCTGCTGACCTGCGGTTTCGCGGCCTTGACTCGCTCCAGGACGGCCGATACATTTCGCCTCGCTCCGAGCAGCTGGAGCGGTTGAGTCAGGGAACCGAATGGGGGGCCCTGGGAAAGCCGTAAGGCGACTTGGGCGCACCTGGTCGTACGGTCGGGAGAGCGAACTGGCTGTGCGGGCGGGGAGGCTCGGGAAGCCCCAAAGCCCAACGAAAGGCTCGACCACAAGGGAACCAAGACAGCTGCAGAGGTTGCTCGGAGCACTTGAGCCCGAGGGGCTGAGGGTGGCTGGAGGCTTCGGCCTCCGGCGAGCCCAAAGTCCCTCGGGTTCTTCTTTTCTGTCTCGCCCCACTCCGGGAATCCTCGCCACCCATCTGGCGGGTTCCGGCGATACTTCCCCAGACGTCCGACGGTGAGGGGGAGACGGTGAGCGGGTCGCCGTTTCGCGCCCCGGTGATGTGGGTGACCGGGAACCGCTGGTTCCGGCGGATGGCCACCGGGGCACTGGGGCGACCGCTGGCGTCTCGGTTCGTGGCCGGCGAAACCCTCCCCGAAGCCATGGTTGCGGCCGAGGAACTTCGCGGCCGGGGCATCGCGACGATGCTGGACCATCTCGGCGAGAACGTGTCCGCCCCCGAGCAGGCCGCCGATGCCGCCAAGGCCTACGTGCGCGCGCTCGAGGCCATCGGGGGGGCCGGCGAAGGGCTCGACGCTGCCATTTCGATCAAGCTCTCCCAGCTCGGCCTGGACTTCTCCACCGAGCTCTGCGTGGCCCACGTGGAACGGGTGCTCGAGGCCGCCGCCGGCGTGGGGCGGATCGTGATGATCGACATGGAGAGCCACGCGTACGTGGACCGGACCCTGGCCGTCTTCCGCGACCTCCGTGATCGCCACGACCGCGTAGGCGTGTGCGTGCAGTCCTACCTTCGTCGCACGGCATCTGACGTGAAGGAACTTCCCCCGGCCTCGATGATCCGCTTGGTCAAAGGGGCGTACCTCGAGCCGCACGAGCTGGTCTTCACCGAACGGCGCGAAGTGGATCGAAGTTTCCGCAGTCTGTTCGTGGCCCTGATCGAGGCGGGGCACAGGGTGCACGTGGCCACGCACGATCCCAGGCTGATCGAGGGGGCCAAGCAGTACGTGCAGCGGCACGGCCTAGATCCGTCCCGCGTGGAGTACCAAATGCTGTTCGGGATCCGCCGGGACCTGCAGAGGCGCCTCGCCGCCGAGGAGCTTCCCGTGCGCGTCTACGTTCCCTACGGGGCGGAGTGGTATCCATACCTGACTCGACGGCTGGCCGAGCGACCTGCCAACATGTGGTTCTTCCTATCGAACCTGGTGAGGAGCGGACGATGACCGGTCGCAAAGTCGCCTTCCTGGGCGGCGGAAATATGGGCGAGGCGCTCGTATCGGGCTTGATCCGGTCGGGCGGCCGGACACCGGACGAGATCATGGTGACCTGCCGCCGGGAGGAGCGGGCCCGAGAGTTCGAGGATCGCTACGGCGTGGCGACATCACTCCACAACCCGGACGCGGCCGCCTTCGCCGACGTCCTGGTGCTGATGGTGAAGCCCCAGGACATGGAGAGCCTCCTCGTGCAGGTGGCGAGCGACATCACTCCCCAGCACTTAGTGGTCACCTTCGCCGCCGGGATCAGGGCCTCCTTCGTCGAGCAGCACCTCACGGGTGCCGTACCGGTGGTCCGGGTGATGTCGAACGTGGCCGTGCTGGTGGACGAGGCCATGACGGTCGTGTCCCCCGGGTCCCACGCCGAGGACAAGGACCTTTCCGTAGCCGAGGAGCTGTTGGGCTACGTCGGTAGGGTCCTGCGGCTGCCCGAGGTGCACCTGGACGCCATCACGGCCACCAGCGGCTCCGGACCGGCCTACTTCTTCTTGCTCGCCGAGGCCATGATCGAGGCCTGCATCCTGCTCGGATTGTCCCGGGACGTGGCCACCGAGCTGATCATCCAGACCATGCTGGGCTCTGCCAAGATGCTTCGCGACACCGGAAAGCACCCGGTGGAGCTCCGCGAGATGGTGACGAGCCCTGGCGGAACCACCATCGCGGCCATCCGTCACCTGGAAGAGGCCGGGGTGCGGGCCGCCTTCCTGAACGCGATCGATGCGGCGCGCCACCGCAGCGCGGAGCTGGCCAGGGGCGGCGAGAACGAGGACGTGATCTAGATGGGACGAGGGGACCGGGCCCGGGTGCGATGGGCGCACGACCGTGAACGCAAGAAGAAGGAGCGGCAGAAGCGCCAAGCCGCCGAACGGGCCGCCGGCCGCAAGAGATCGAAGAAGTAGCGCGCTCGCCTAGCTCCGAGGGCCCAGGCGGTTGCGCAGCAGCCCGATGCTCTCGGCCTCGAGCTCCACGACCGCGCCCGGCCACAGTTGGCGGCCGGGCTCGACCCCGAAGGTGCGGAACGGGCTGGAAGCGAACGCGTCGCCGGCCGTCAACTCCTCGTCACGGGAGGCCAGGGCCACCAGCTTCATGAGGTTGGCTGCGACGCCGTTCAGGTTCCCCTTGGCCCACTCCTCGCCGCCCACCCGGACCGTCATGAATGTGGTCTGGGGGTCGATCTCGTCCGCCGTGACGACGCACGGCCCCATCGCCAGGGGGGCCCGCTCCGCGTGCGGGTCGGGGTCGCCGCTCGCGTCGCGTACGGCCCAGTCCGAGACCAGCGTGTAGCCGAACACGATGCGCTTGGCTTTCTCGGGGTCCAGGTCGCGGCCGGACCGGCCGAGCACGGCGGCGATCTTCGGCTGGAAGTCCAACCATCCGGCCCCCTCTGGCCACGGGACCTCGTCTTCGGGTCCCACGATCCGCCGCACGGCTTCGTCCGCGCCGGGGCTGCGTAACGACGCAGGAAGCAGGGGCGCGAGCAGTCGCGCCCGGGGGGCGACGGCGTTGCGCACGTCCTCCCGCTCGAGGGCGGCCTGGGCGGCGTCCATGACGGTCCCGCCGTTGCTCGAGACCAGCCCCTCCAAGGTGGCGGGGAAGGCCGGGTGCCCGACGGCATCGGGCAGGTCGACCACCTCGTCCCCGAGGAGCGCTCCCAAACGCCGGTGCCCCCTCCGGTCGTAGGTCACGAACCTCATCAGGGGAATCGATGATATGCCCGCCGCGATCGGATTTCTCGCTATCCGGCGGTCATTCCGGGACGCCGGCTTCGACTTGGGGAGAGAAGGCGCACCCGGATACGATATGGCCATCTCAGAGGGCTCATCCGGCGAGGAGGCGAACCCGATGGCAGAGGGCTTCCGCATCACCTACGCGACCATGTCGGCCGACAACGAGGAGCTCCACAAGCTCTACGAGGAGGGCATCGAGACCGCCACGTCGTGGCTGGGTCAGAAGCACCCCCTGTACGTGAACGGTGAGGCCCGGGTGGGGAGCGGCTACAAGGAGGTCCGCTCGCCGATCGACTCGGACATGCTGATCGGTGAGTTCGCCCAGGCCACCCGGGAGGACGTCCGCGACGCCATCGCGGCAGCCAAGGGATTCGCGCGCACGTGGGCCGACACCCCGTGGCGGGAACGGGTTAGGATCGTCCGCAAGGCAGCCGACCTCATGACGGAGCGCCGGAACGAGCTGTCCGCCCTCATGGCCATGGAGGTCGGGAAGAGCCGTCTGGAGGCCCTGGGCGACGTCGAAGAGTCCGCCGACCTGCTCCGATGGAACTGCAACGAGATGGAGAAGCACGATGGCTTCACCACCCCTATGCAGTCCCTGGGCTCGGCCGGCGAGTACTACGACGTCCTGCGCCCATACGGCGTGTGGGCCGTGATCAGCCCGTTCAACTTCCCCATGGCCCTGGCCGCAGGCCCGACTTCGGGCGCGCTGGTGGCGGGGAACTGCGTCGTGTTCAAGCCCGCCCACCTCGGCCTGTTCACCGGGCTGAAGCTGTACGAGCTCTACATGGATGCGGGGTTGCCCAAGGCCGCGTTCCACTACCTGTCAGGGCCCGGATCCGTGGTCGGCGACGAGATCGTGCACCACCCCGACGTCGGCGGGATCACCTTCACCGGCTCGTACGAGGTGGGGATGGGGATCTACAAGGGGTTCGCCGCCGACTACCCCAAGCCGATCATCTGCGAGATGGGCGGCAAGAACCCGACCATCGTCTCGGACAAGGCCGACCTGGACAAGGCCACCGACGGCGTGATGCGGTCGGCCTTCGGGTACGGGGGGCAGAAGTGCTCGGCCAACTCGCGGGTCTACGTGCACCGCAAGGTGCACGACGAGTTCGTCCGCCTGCTGAGAGAAAAGACCGAGAAGATCAAGGTCGGGAACCCGCTGGAGAAGGATGTGTTCCTGGGCCCGATCATCGACGAGAGCGCGGTGGCCACGTTCGAAGAGGCGGCGGCAGAGGCCAAGAAGAACGGCGAGGTCATCACCGGCGGTGATCAGATCACGGATGGCGACCTCGCGCGGGGGAACTACGTGCAGCCGACGATCGTCGAGGTGCCGTTGGACTCCTGGATCTGGAAGAAGGAGCTGTTCGTCCCGTTCGTGTCGATCGCGCCCTACGACGACCTGGACGAGGCCATCCGGCTGGCAAACGACACCGAGTACGGACTCACGGCCGGGCTCTACAGCGAGGATCGGGCCGAGATCGACAAGTGGCTCTCGTCGATCGAGGCCGGTGTGGTTTACGTGAACCGACGCGCCGGGGCGACCACCGGCGCCTGGCCGGGCGTGCAGCCGTTCGGCGGGTGGAAAGGTTCCGGGACCACCGGCAAGGCCGGCGGCGGCCCGTACTACGTCACGCAGTACATGCGGGAGCAGTCGCGCACGGTGATCCAGGAGTGAGCGCCCCCCAGACGCAGCTCACGGTGCTGGCCGAGACCCCGGCCCCGCGGCTCGTCACCGAGGTGCCCGGGCCGCAGGCCCTGGCCCTGATCGAGCGGGATCGCAAGGTCACCAGCCCCTCGCTGCCCCGCGCATACCAGTTCGTCCCCAAGCGTGGGGCGGGCTCGGTGGTCGAGGACGTCGATGGCAACCTGTTCCTGGACCTGAACGCGGGCATCGCGGTGGCGTCCACCGGGCATTGCCATCCTCGCGTCGTCGAGGCCGTGCAGCGGCAGGCCGCGGAGCTGATCCACTACTCGGCCAGCGACTTCTACCTGCCGATCTACTCCGAGGTCTGCGAGCAGCTCGACCGCATCGCGCCGATGAAGGCCGACGCCCGCGCGTTCCTCACGAACTCCGGAACCGAGGCCGTGGAAGCGGCGATCAAGCTGGCCCGGCACGCCACCGGGCGGCAGTACGTGATCTCGATGTTCCAGTCGTTCCACGGGCGGTCGTACGGCAGCGTTTCGCTCACTGCCAGCAAGTCGCTGTACCGGGCCGGGTTCGGCCCGATGCTGCCGGGCGTGATCCACACGTGGTTCGGCGACTGCAGCCACTGCCCGCTGAACCTGACGTATCCGGAATGCGACTTCGCCACCGTGAGGTACCTGGAGAACGTGATCTTCAGACGGCTGGTGAAGCCGTGGGAGGTGGCGGTGGTGATCGTCGAGCCGATCCTCGGCGAGGGTGGCTACATCGTCCCACCGCCGGGGTGGATGGAGGCGCTCCGCGAGGTCTGCACGAAGCACGGCATCCTGCTCGCGGTCGATGAGGTTCAGAGCGGCATGGGCCGCACGGGCAAGATGTGGGCCATCCAGCACTCCGACGTGCAGCCCGACATCGTGTTGGCGGGCAAGGGGATCGCCAGCGGTATCCCGCTCGGCGCGATGATCGCCCGCGACGACCTCATGGTCTGGGAGACGGGGGCGCACGGTTCGACCTACGGCGGCAACCCCGTATCGTGCGCCGCGGCACTGGCCACCATCGACCTCATCGAGCATGGGCTCATGGACAACGCCCGGGAGGTCGGCGGGTTCATGATCGAGGGTCTGCGTAGGATCCAACTGCGCCAGCCGCTCGTCGAGGAGGTCCGAGGACTCGGCATGATGATCGGCATCGAGTTCGCCGACCACGACACGGCCGTCGATGTGGAGAAGGCGGCGTTCCGGCGAGGGCTTCTCATGCTGACCTGCGGGGACGCGTCGCTCAGGATGTCGCCGCCGCTGGTGTTCCGCCGCGACCAGGCCGAGACGGCGCTCGGGATCTTCGAGGAGGCCGTCGCCGAGGTGGCGTCGGCGGGAGGGTAGCCGGCCCGTGGCGCTGCAACCGGACACGCTCACCTTCGACTGCGCTGACCCGGTCCGCGTGGCCACGTTCTGGGCGGACGCGCTCGGCTACGAGCTGGGGGAGTCCGGCTCGGATTTCGCGTACGTTCGAGACCCGACCGGCGCCACTCGTGGGATGTTCTTCCAGCAGGTCCCCGAGGCGAAGACGGCGAAGAACCGCATGCACCTCGACGTGCGTCCAAGCGGGTCTATGGCCGAGGAAGTGGAGCGGCTCGAGGGTCTCGGCGCGACGGTCCGTGGGTTCATCAAGGAGGAGGGCAGCTTCTGGACGCAGATGCGTGACACCGAGGGCAACGAGTTCTGCGTCCTGCGCGGGCCGGACGACGGCTGGTCGCCGGAGGAACCGTGAGCACCTCCAAGGTCGCGACGATGCACGACGCCGTCGCGGACCTCGTCCGCGACGGGGACACCGTCGCGGTCGAGGGGTTCACCCACCTGATCTGCTTCGCTGCCGGCCACGAGATCATCCGCCAGCGGCGGCGAGACCTCACGCTGTGCCGGATGACGCCCGACGTGATCTACGACCAGATGATCGGGGCGGGTGTCGCGCGCAAGCTGGTGTTCTCGTGGCTGGGGAACCCGGGCGTCGGATCGCTCCACGCGATCCGACGCCGGGTCGAGAACGCCGATCCGGAACCGCTCGAGGTCGAGGAATACTCACACTTCGGCATGGTGTGCCGGTACGTGGCCGGGGCGTCGAACCTCCCATTCTTCCCTATCCGCAGCTACTACGAGAGCGACATCCCCAAGGTGAACCCGAAGATCGTTCCGATGCGATCTCCGTACGGTGACGGAACCGAGGTGTACGTCGTTCCGCCGCTTCGGCCGGACGTCACGATCGTGCACGCGCAGCGCGCGGACGCGGGCGGGAACGCCCAGATCTGGGGCCTGTTGGGGTGTCAGAAGGAGGCCGCGTTCGCGGCCGATCGCGTGATCGTGGTGTGCGAGGAGATCGTGGACGAAGCCGTGGTTCGTGCCGATCCGAATCGCACGGTGATCCCCGGGATCGTGGTCGACGCGGTGGTCGAGGAGCCGCTAGCCTGCCACCCGTCGTTCGTCCAGGGCTACTACGACCGCGACAACGCGTTCTATCTCAGGTGGGACGAGATCGCGCGTGACGCGGGGACGCTGGACGCTTGGCTGAAGGAATGGGTGTACGACCTCTCGTCGCACGCGGAGTACGTGGAGAAGATGGGAGCGGCGTACTGGGACGCGCTGAAGCCGGAGCCGGCTATGTCCGGCCAGGTGAACTACGGGAGGTACGCGTGAGCGCCGAAGCGGCGGCGGACCTGGGCTACTCGCAGGCGGAGCTCATGATCGCAGCCAGCGCCCGGCAGCTGGCCGGCGAACGCAATTGCTTCGTCGGTATCGGGCTGCCGAACATCGTGTGCAACCTGGCGCAGCGCACGGTCGCTCCGGATCTCCAGCTCGTGTACGAGTCGGGAGTGTTCGGGGCCCGGCCGGAGCGGCTGCCCTTGTCGATCGGCGATCCTACGTTGGTCAGCGGCTCGACCGCGGTGACCTCGATGTTCGAGCTGTTCGCGTTCTACCTACAGGCCGGGCTGATCGACGTGGCGTTCCTCGGCGCGGCGCAGATCGACCGGTTCGGGAACATCAACACCACCGTGATCGGCGACTACGCGAAGCCCAAGGTCCGGCTCCCGGGAAGCGGCGGCGCCTGTGAGATCGCGATCAACGCCCGCAAGGTGTTCGTGATCATGCGACAGGGGCAGCGGTCGTTCGTGGACACGATCCACTTCCGGACCTCGCCCGGCCACTCCGGCGATTCGGAGCACGATCGCAACCGCGGATGGTGGGGGAGCGGCCCGACCTCGGTGGTGACCGACCTCGGGACCTACTTCTTCGACGAGGAGGCCGGGGAGATGACGCTGGCCACGCTCCACCCCGGCGTCACGCTGGACCAGGTCCGGGAGAACATGGGGTGGGAACCGAGGGTCGCCGCCGATCTCGGCGAGACACCGTCCCCGTCCGAGGAGGAACTCCGGCTGATCCGGGAGGAGCTCGACCCAGGCGGCGTCTACACGAGATGACTCATGTCTTTGGTCGCGTGCTGAACCGGGAGCTTCCGGTGGCCGTGAAGTCCGAGGGGGCATGGATCGAGGACGCCGACGGCAAGTCCTACCTGGATGCGGCCGGCGGCGCCATCGTGGTGAACATCGGGCACGGCGACGAGGCCGTGGTGGCTGCCATGGCCGATCAGGTCTCGCGCACGTCTTACGTGCACGGAACGATGTTCACGACCGAGGTCCTCGAGTCGTACGCGGACGAGCTGGCGCCGCTCCTGCCGATGGCCGATGCCCATATCTACCCGGTATCCGGGGGGAGCGAGGCCGTGGAGTCGGCGCTGAAACTTGCCCGCGCCTATCACCTGGCTCGGGGCGAGGCGAGCCGGACCGCGGTCATCGGCCGGTGGCAGGCCTACCACGGGAACACGCTCGCCGCGCTCGACGCCGGAGGCAAGGAACCGCTGCGGAAGCCCTATGAACCGTGGCTCGGCCGGTTCCTGCACGTGTCGGCTGCTTATGAGTACCGGTGTGAGATGCCCGGCCACCCCGACGCGTGCATGCGCGCGTACGCCGACGAGCTGGAGCGGATCATCCTGGAGACGGGACCGGACACGGTGGCCGCGTTCATCGCGGAACCGATCGTCGGTGCCACGCTGGCGGCCGCCGTGCCGTCGGACGGCTACTGGCCGGCGGTCGCGGAGGTCTGCCGGCGACACGGCGTTCTGCTCATCGCGGACGAGGTCATGACAGGGTTCGGGCGCACCGGTCAATGGTTCGGGGTCGACCACTGGGGCGCGCGGCCCGACATCCTGACCGCGGGCAAGGGCGCGACCAGTGGGTACTACCCGTTCGGCCTGTGCGCGGCGAGCGGCCCGGTCTTCGAGGCGGTCCGTGGCGCCGGTGGCTTCGTCAACGGCTTCACGTGGTCGCACAACGCCACCGGGGCCGCGGTTGCTCGCGCGGTGCTGCGACGGCTGAAGGGCGATGGGCTCGTGGAGGCGAGCCGGCTGAAGGGCGAGCGGCTGATGAAGGAACTTGCCGGCGCTCTCGCCGACTCGCCCATCGTCGGCGACATCCGGGGCAGGGGGCTGATGATCGGGATCGAGCTGGTGGCCGACCGAGCCACGAAAGCCCCGTTCGCCCGGGGCGAGCAGGTCGCCGAGCGGGTCCTGGCCGCCGGCCGAGAGCACGGCATCCTGCTCTACTCCAGCACCGGCCACGTTGGCGGCGACGGCGACCTCGTGATGCTGGGTCCGCCCTTCACCATCACCGACGACGACGTCGATGCGATCGTGGAACGGACCGCGGCCGCCATCCGCGCCGTAGTGTGAGCGGGGCGGTCGGGCTCGTCCTGTGCCGGGAAGCCGGGATCTACGACCACGGGCCGCAGCACCCCCTGAAGCCCGAGCGGGTCCTGTACACGTGGGATCTCATCGAGGCCTGTGGGCTGCACGAGCTTCCGCGCGTCACGAAGGTTCCGTGCCGGCCGGCCACCGACGACGAGTTGCTCCTGGTCCACACGGCCCAGTACATCGATGCCACGAAGCGGGCGGGCCACGGAGAACACGGCGACTGGCGGCGGTTCGGGTACGGGCCGGGGGACAACCCGATCTTCCCCCGGATGCACGAGGCCGGGGCCCTGGTGGCGGGGGCCACCCTGGTGGCGGCCGAGGGGGTGCTGTCCGGGCGCGTCGAGCACGCGTTCAACGCGGCAGGAGGGCTGCACCACGCCATGCCGTCGCGGGCTTCGGGGTTCTGCGTGTACGACGACCCGGCCATCGGCATCGCCTGGCTGCTGGCCAATGGGGTCGAGCGGATCGCCTACGTCGACGTCGACGTCCACCACGGGGACGGCCCGCAGTTCGTGTTCTACGAAGATCCGAGGGTGCTGACGATCTCGCTCCACGAGTCCGGCGAGTTCCTGTTCCCGGGAACAGGATTCGTGGAGGAACGCGGAGCCGGCGACGCGGAGGGGACGAAGGTGAACGTGCCGCTGCACCCGGGGACCGGCGACGAGGCCTGGCTGGAGGCGTTCCGGGAGGTCGTCCCGCCGTTGGTTCGCAGGTGGAAGCCCGACGTGCTCGTCACGCAGCTGGGGTGCGATACGCACGCCACCGACCCCCTGGCGCACCTCAGGCTGACGACGCGCGCGTACCGGGAGGCGGCCAAGATGTTGCATGGGTTGGCCCACGACGCGGCCGGCGGCCGGTGGCTGGCCACCGGGGGCGGCGGCTACCAGTGGGCGACCGTCGTTCCCCGGG
The DNA here is from genome assembly GCA_023251895.1 of bacterium. Classification (GTDB taxonomy): domain Bacteria; phylum Actinomycetota; class UBA4738; order UBA4738; family HRBIN12; genus JAHEXX01. Next base: position 12,569 of record JAHEXX010000029.1, on the reverse strand, counting down.
CCTGGACGTTGTACTTCGCGGAGATGGTCGATGTAGAGCTCCCCGATCACCTCCCGGAGTCGTGGATCGAGAAGGTGGAATTCCGGCTGCGGGCCGAGGTTCCCGCGACCTTCAGCGAACCTGGTGTGCCCGAGAGGATGCCCGACATCGAGACCGAGGGCCTGATCCACCTGGTGAAGCAGTTGGTGTTCCCGGACCTGGGTGTGGAGCTGTGAGGGGCCGACGGACCAAGCTGGTCTGCACGCTGGGCCCCGCATGCGCCACGGTCGACGCGATCCGGGCGTTGGTCGGCGCCGGTGCCGACGTCCTGCGGGTGAACTTCTCGCACGGCTCCGAGGAGGGGCATGCCGAACTGGTTGCGAACGCCCGGGCCGTGGCGGAGCGGGAGAGACTGGATCTCGCCGTGATGGCCGATCTGCCGGGGCCGAAGATCAGGCTGGGGGAGCTCGCGACCGAGCCCCTCCGGCTGGTCGCCGGCCAGAGATTCTTGTTGCGTCCGGCCGGCGGGCCCGGTGACGCGGAGGGTGCGCCGACCTCGTACCCAGGCCTGGCCGAGGACGTCCGGGCCGGCGACCGCGTGCTCCTGGCCGACGGGGCCGTGGAACTGGTCGTCCGCGGCGCCGGGCCGAACGGAGTCCTCACGGAATGCGTGCGGGGTGGGTGGGTCCGGTCGCGGGCCGGTGTGAACGTTCCCGCGGAACGCCTGTCGGTCCCCGCCATCACCGACAGGGACCGCGACGGCCTGGCCCGAGCCCTGGATCTCGGGGCCGACCTGGTCGCCCAGTCGTTCGTCCGCAGCGCCGCCGACGTGATCGGGCTCAGGGCCCTGATGGGGGCGCGCGCCGTCCCGATCGTGGCCAAGATCGAAACCCGGCCGGCCGTCGACGACATCGCGGCCATCCTGGAGCAGGCCGATGCGATCATGGTGGCCCGGGGCGACCTCGGCGTCGAGCTGCCGATGGAGGAGATCCCCGTCCTCCAGAAGGAGCTGCTGGTCGCGGCGCGCGGTTCGGGCAAGCCCGCGATCGTGGCTACCCAGATGCTGGAGTCCATGATCCGCGCGCCGCGACCCACCCGCGCCGAGGCCAGCGACGTCGCCAACGCGGTCCTCGACGGGGCCGACGCCATGATGCTCTCCGGCGAGACGGCGATCGGAGAGTTCCCGGTGGAGGCGGCGAGGGCCGCCGACCGTATCGCCGAGGTGGTGGAGGAGCGGGCCGGCCGATTCCAAGCGGCGAAGACGCCCTGTACCCACACCGACGAGGCCTCGGCCGTGGCCCACGCGGCCGCGGAGATCGCCGCCGACGATGCGGCCGTGGTCGCGATCGCCTGCTACACGGAGACCGGCCGGACCGCCGGGCTGCTCTCCGCCGAGCGGCCATCGGTGCCGATCTACGCGTTCGTGCCGGACGCCCCGGTCCGCCGGGGCCTGGCGATCCGGTGGGGAGTGGTCCCCATGCCCGCGCGTGTGCCGGCCGATACCGACGAGATGATCGGGCTCATGGACGAGGGCCTCCGCGGTACCGGCGTCGTCGGGCCCGGCAGCTCGGTGGTCATGGCTGCGTCGTCCCCGGTCGGCAAGACCCACACGAACATGCTGAAGGTCCACCAGGTCGGCGGAGCGATCCGATAGCGCAATATGATGCTCAGATGGGGCGAACACGAATGGGGCGAACACGAACGCGAGGCCTGGAAACTAGTCAGGGCGAAGCGCCCGTGGTGGTGGCCTAGACTTCCGCGCCCTGGGAGGCGGAGCTCGACCCACCGCTGATCGGGGTCCGCGACACCGGGACCGACACCACCTTCATGGAGCTGATCGTCATGCCTGCTCCTTACCCAGCCCGGTCGAGAGGACCTCGACGACGTACTCCTCGAGCCAACCCAGGAACCCGTAGAAGGCGTACGCGGGAGCCTGGGGGTCCTCATCGGACACCGACCAGACGTCGGTTTCCTCGGTCACGCTCAGGTTCGTCCCCAGAATCAGCCGGGCGTCGTTGAGCACGCCCATCCACGCGAGGAGCTCCTCGGCGGTCAGGTGCTCGGCGTCGAGCGTTTCGGCGAAGGTCTGGATGCGCCGCAGCCGTTCCTCCATCAGGTCGTCGTGGACCAGCTGGTCGAATTCCTCGTTCAGCTCCGGATCGTCGGGGTAGGCATCCGGGAACAGCCGGCCCAGCACGGGATCCTCCGTCCCGAGCACCGCCCGGAGCTGATCGGGGAGCGACCTCAGCGCGTCGCGTTCGCCGTCAGACAGGTGGACGTCGAAGCCGCCGCACTCCGCCGGTTCGATCGGGGGTTGCACCAACACGTCAGCGGTCCTTGCGCATCGTGGCCCACAGCCCGTGGGAGTGGAGGCGAGCCACGTCGGACTCGGCCTTCTCCTTTGGTCCGTGCGAGACCGCGGCCTTGCCCTTCGTGTGGACGTCCATCATCAGCTCGTGGGCCTTCTGGTACGGGTAGCCGAACAGCTTCTGGAACACGTAGGTCACGTACGACATCAGGTTGATGGGATCGTTCCACACGATGACGACCCACGGAACGTCGGGCCGGACGATCTCGTCGCCGGCGGGCCGGTCGACCTCGACGGGAGCGGTGGCCATGCCTATCCCCTCGTGGCCCGGGCTCGCTTCACCACGGTCCGCATCCCCCATCTATACAACGGGGGCGTGAGGATGCGGAACGCCTGGAACGGCGAGATCCACCGGGGCACCGAGTACTCGGGCGCGATGTCCCGCTTCAGCACGTGGACGATGGCGCCCGCCACCCGCCCCGCCTTCATCACGATCCGCGGGGGGAGCCGGGTCTGCGGGAACCCCTCCGTGGCCGCGAAGGCCGGGTTCACAGAGGTCACCAGTAGCCCTGTCCCGTCGAGCTCGTAGGACAGCGACTCGGAGAAGGCCACGACGCCGTGCTTCGACGCCGAGTACACGGACGCCCCCGGTGCGGCGAACCGCCCGGCCAGCGACGCGATGTTCACGATGTGGCCGCGGTGTTGCTTCAGCATCATCGGCAGGAACGCCTTCGTGCAGAGCATCACCCCAAGCAGGTTCACGCGAACGATCCGTTCGATGGCGTCCATGTCGAGGTCGGAGAACGGCCCGCCCCCGGGGATGCCGGCGTTATTGACCAGCACGTCGCAACGCCCGAAGGCCTCCTTCACGACGGTGGGAAGGGTCTCCACCTGATCCCGGTCGGCCACGTCGCACCTGACTGCGAGCGCGATGCCCCCTCGATTCTCGATCGCGTCGGCCACCTGCTCCAGGCGATCGAGGCGCCGCGCGGCAAGCACGACCTTGGCCCCCTCCCTGGCCAGCGCCGCGGCGGTCACCTCGCCGATGCCGGCCGATGCCCCCGTCACCACCGCAACGGCGCCCCGCAACTGCACCCTCGCCCCCTAGACTGGTTCGAACATGGACCTTATCGAAGCACATGCCCGCCGCCTTCCTCCCATCGACGAACGGTGGATCTCGCGCCGGTACCTACGGGAGGAACTGGTCGAAGGGCTCCTGAAGGGCGAGGTGGCCGGCGTCGTCATGCACCCCATGGAGAACGTCCGCCAGCACATCCGCCAGCTTGTGGAGGGTGACCCCGACAAGCAGTTCGGGATGACCGGACTGATCGACCGGACCCCGTGGGAGGTGCTCCAGTTGGTGGGCCGCGCTTCCGGCTTCGAGCCAGACCCCGATGCCGGCTTCGGCCCGGTGGAGGTCGACCCCGAGCAGGTCCTCCAGGCCTGCGAGGCCGTGGGGGACAGGCTGGCCCGAGCTGCGCGTGACGGAGAGCGGGTGGTCCTCGCCACCGGCCACCCCGTGGGGCTCATGCTGCTGTACGTGGAGGTCGGGCGGCTGCTGGCGGCCAAGGGCGCCGACGTCGTTCGGCCCGGCGACGGCCTCACCTGGAAGGAACCGGGCCGCCACCACAAGTGGCAGGTCAGGTACCTGGACGGCGTGGCCATGCTGACGGACAAGGCCTCGGCCAAGCACACGCACAGTGGTTCGGCGATGGAGCGGATGCTGGAGGAGGCCCGCCCCGACCTGGTGTTCGCCGACCACGGGTTCGCCGGCGCGGCGATCGAGGCGGGTGTCGACACGGTCTCGATCGCCGACGTGAACGACCCGGCGCTGATCGTGGCCAGGGCCCGGGGCCTGACCGAGCACGTCATCGTGATGGACGACAACGTCTCCCCCGACGCCTACTGGCCGTGCTTCCAGGCGATCGCCTCCCGGTTCGCGTAGAGGCCGACCGGGGGGCTTCACCTGGGGCCCTGCGGTGCCGAAACTGGGGGTATCGGGCAGGGAATCCCGACAGGTAGAATCCGCCGGACAGCCAATGAAAGAACCCTTCAGCGAGGCTCGATTCGTGACCGTGAGCGAGGTCGCCGACCTCCTCCGGGTGTCCAGGATGACCGTATACCGGCTGATCGACCAAAGGAGCCTGCCCGCAATCCGGGTCGGCCGCGGCTACCGCATCCTCGAGGAGGATGTGCACCGCTACCTGCAGGAACGCTATACGGAAGCCGGCTGACCACCCCGTCGCACGCACGAAGCGGAGCCGCCGCTCTTGGGCTTGAGCCCTTCGGAGGCGGAAGTGAACGAGCACGAGGCGCTCGTCGAGCGAGCAGTCCGGGACAAACGGACCGTGTTCCTCGTCGGCGGGCTCGATTCGGGCAAGACGACCCTATCCAGGACCCTCATCACCGAGGCCCTCAAGGGAGGCCGATCCACCGCCTACCTGGACGCCGACCTCGGCCAGAAGACCGTGGGCCCGCCGGGAACGGTGGGCCTCAAGCACGTCCGCACGGCCGACGATCTGGATCAAGGCCGGATGGCCACCGCCGACGGGTTGGCCTTCGTCGGCTCCATGTCACCCCAGGGCCACCTGCTCCCGCTGGTCACAGGGGCCGCCCGGCTAAACGCCAAGGCCCGCGAAGAGGGGGCCGAGTTCGTGGTGGTCGATTCCTCCGGCCTGGTCTCGGGGATCTATGGCCAGCTGCTCAAGTACCACAAGGTTGAGATGCTCCAGCCCGACCTGGTGGTCGGGCTCCAGCGGGGGGAGGAGCTCCAGCCCCTCCTCGGCATCATCCAACGGTTCTTCGCGACGGAGGTCGTGGCCCTGTCGATCCACCCCTCCGTCACGCCCACGACCGTGGAACAACGAGCCCAGAACCGGGAGGAGGGCATGCGACGGTACTTCTCGGGGCAGCTCCACCGGTGGCGGGTCAAGCCGACGGTGTTCCTGCCGGCCCTGCCGCCCCTGTTCGATCTGGCTCAGCTCAGCCACCTGCTGGTCGGCCTCTCCGACGGCGTCGGCTCTTACCTCGGGCTCGGATACCTGGAATGGGCTTCCGACGAGGGCGTGCTGCGCCTGATCTCGCCCGTGGCAGATGCCCCCAAGGCGCTTAGACTGGGGGCCGTTCGTCTGGAGGGGTTCCGCGCGAAGCGCGTCGACCTCCGGAACCTGTTCCGAACCGAATAAGAAAGGAACTGCGTGCCGTCGCTGATCAAGAAGCGCCGCAAGAAGATGCGGAAGAAGAAACACAAGAAGCTTCTGAAGAAGACCCGCTGGCAACGTCGTCAGCAGGGTCGGTAGGAACCAGATCCGGCCCGATGCGCGTCCAGGGGTCGGTTCGGGTTCCCCTCCGGCTCCGTCTGTTCGCCTCCACCCTCGCTCTCGCCGCCCTGGCCTCGGCCTGCGGCGGGGTCGGAGGCGGGGCATCGTCGCCGGCAGAGGGTTCCAAGGCCGTGACGTTCCGGTCGGCGGACGGCGTGAAGCTGGAGGGCCGCCTGTTCGGTGAGGGGAACGGGAACGTGGGGGTGGTCCTATCCCACATGCGGCCGGCCGATCAGAGCTCCTGGTTCGACCTCGCGGCAGAGCTGGCGACGAAGGGCTACGTGGCGCTGACCTTCGACTTCCGCGGCTACTGCCCCGGCGGGAGCGCCGGCTGCTCGGAGGGCGACAAAGACATCGCTGCCATCTGGCAGGACGTGGTCGGGGCCGTCGGGTACCTGCGGTCCGAGCAGGCCGTGAGCGCCGTCGTGCTGATCGGGGCCAGCATGGGCGGGACGGCGTCGTTGGTGGCCACGGCGCGGGCCGGACTTCAGCCGGCGGCCATCATCACGCTCTCGGCGCCGATATCGATCGAGGGGCTGACCGCGGACGCCGCCACGCTGGCCCTGACCGGGCCAGCGGCGAAGCTGTTCATCGCCGGGGACGGTGACGAGTTCGGCGCGGCCGACGCCGCGCAGCAGATGTTCGGCTTGTCCCCGCAACCCAAACGGGTCGAGATCCTGCCGGCCAACGAGCACGGCACCGACCTGCTCGCGAGCGGCCAGGGCGACGTCGTGCGGCACCTGATCCTGACCGAGCTCGGGGTCTACGCTCCAGTGGGATGACCCGGTCCATCGTGTTCCTGACCGACTACGGGCTCGGCGACGAGTTCGTCGGCGTGTGCCACGGCGTGATGGCTCGGATAGCGCCGGACACGCGGGTCATCGACCTCACTCACCGGGTCCCTCGCCAGGATGTGCTGGCCGGCGCGGTGGCTCTAGCCCGGGCTGCGCGGTTCATGCCGTCGGACGCTGTGTTCGTGGCGGTGGTCGACCCCGGGGTGGGGTCCGAGCGTAGGCCCATCGCGGTGGAGGCGGCGTCCGGAGCGGTGCTGGTGGGCCCGGACAACGGGCTGCTGTCGATGACGTGGGTTGAGCTAGGCGGAGCTGTGCGGGCCGCAGAGATCGCGAGCGACGAGGTGCTGCTGCACCCGGTGTCCCGGACGTTCCACGGTCGGGACGTCTTCGCCCCGGCGGCCGCGCACCTTGCCACGGACTTCCCGTTCGAGGAACTGGGCCCGCCGCTTCCGGTGGGATCGTTGGCGGAGCTGGAGCTCGCCACACCGATGGTCACGTCCGGATACATCGGGGCCCGAGTGGTCTCGATCGACGGCTTCGGCAACGTGCAGCTCAACGTCAGGCCGGCGGACCTGGAGAAGGCCGGGTTGTCCGACCCGCTTGAGGTGGGCGGGCGAACCATCCCGCGCGCGGCGACGTTCTCCGACGTGCCCCAGGGTCAGCCCGCGGCCATCGTGGACTCGCAGGGCTACCTGGCGCTGGTGGTGAACCGGGGGAGCGCCGCGGAGCTGCTGAACCTGAAGGAACGGGCTGCGGTCGTCCTCAGCTGAGCCCGCTCCTTCGGGGAGATCCTGTGCCCGTCAAAGCCCAGGAGAGGCGGGCAAGCTGGGGAGCTCGGTCCCCGTCGAGGGGCCGGGGTATCGGGGCTGGTCGTGGGAGGCCAGCACGATCTGGTAGACGGCCGCCCCGGCGAGCACGGCGAACAAGAGGATGATCGTGAGCTTGGTGAACGGGCGCACGCATCGAGGCTAGCAGGAGCGACCCGGGTCCAGAATCCCCGCTAGTCTGTCTCAGACTAGATCGGTCAGGCCGCGGCCAGGAGGCCGGCCTCGCTACGTTCCCGGTTGCGGATCAACACGTCCCGGGTGGCGGCCTCGTCGCCGAGGTGCCGGCGGATGTCGAGCTCCAGGGAGACGGTTCCGCCGAAGCCTCGGACGGCCAGCTCCGCCAGGAAGGCATCCAGGTCCAGGACGCCCTCGTCGATCGGCAGGTGGGAGTCCCAGCCCCTGCCGGCGTTGTTCGACAGGTGTACGTGCGCGAGGCGGCCATCCAGTCGGCGGGCCGCATCCAGAAGATCCACGCCGGCCACCGCCGCGTGGCTCGTGTCCAGCACCACGCGGTCGAACCGCTCTAGGTCGCGCAGGGGGTGGCCCGCGTGCATCCGCACGCCGCCGCGCCCGCCCCCGTCGGTGGGGAGCCGGATGGGGAACATGTTCTCGACGCCCACCACGACGCCTGTCCGCTCGGCGAAGCCGGGCAGGTTTTCCTCCAGCCACCGTCGGTAGCCCACCTGCCACCGGTACGGCGGATGGGCCACGACAAGGGGCGCGCCTACCTCTTCGGCCAGGTGGACGGTCCGGTGGATCTTCTCCACCGGGTCGACGCCGAACACCTTCCGGGACATCAGCAGGAACGGCGCGTGCATGGCGACGATGCCGAGGCCGAACTCCCGGGCCGCGTCCTTCAAGAGGTGCGGCTCCTGGGTCCCCGGATCCTTCGTGACCATCACCTCCACCCCGTCGAACCCGGCCTCGGCGGCGTGGCGGAACGCCTCCCGCAGGGGGACGGCGAAGAAAGCCGCGGTGGACAGGGCGACGTGCGGTCGCTGGGGGAAGTAGGCCACGCCCGGATTGTATTCGGGCGTGGCCCGCTTGCCGAGGGTGACCGTGTGGAGATTCGTTGACGTAGGCTAACGCGCGAGAAGAGGGGGGAGCTGGGCGATGTGGATCCTGCCGCTGGGGGCCACCGGCGTGGCCCTGGCGTTCTCCCTGCTGCTGGCCCGGCAGTACCTGCTGCGGCGTCGCCCCTTCCAGGCGCTATGGGCCCTCGCCCTCCTGATGTACGCGGCGGCCTCGTTCGCCCTGTTCCTGGGGGTCCGGGACGGGTGGTCCGGCGGGGAGTACCGGACGTACTGGCTGCTGGGGGCGGTCCTGAACGTCCCGTTCCTGGCCGGCGGCGAGGTGGTGCTGCTGTTTCGGCGACGGTGGGTCCTCGTGGCGACGATCCTGGTGCTGGTGTTCGTCGCCGGATTCGCCTTCGGCGTGGTCCGCGGTGCCGACTTCGCTCACCCCGGAGCGCTGGCCAAGGACCTTCCGCTCGGCAAGGAGGTGTTCGGCGCGGCGACGCCGGCCCAGACCCTTCCGCAGTACATGGCCTATCCGGCGTACTTCCTGCTTCTGGCCGGCTGCCTGTGGTCGCTGCGTCAGATGCGGGGACGGCCCGAGCTACGCGATCGGTTCCAGGGAACGCTCGGGATCGCCGTGGGCGCGACGATCGTCGCCATCGGCTCCGGCATCGGAGCCGGGCTCGACGTCGTTCCCTTGTTCGTCGTTGGGCTGGTCGCCGGCATCGCGGTGATGTTCTGGGGGTTCCTGCGCGCCTCTCGGTCGGCGGCCGCCCCCGCCCCTTCCTGAGCCGGACGGGGCAGCTCTACGCGGCCAGGAACGTGGCCGACCACCGCTCGGTGTCGGCCGGCCCGTTGCCCCGCGCCCCCTCGGGCTCCTCCGTGATGCGGATCTCGTCGACCCGCGTGGGGATGGCCAGCTCCAGGACGGTGATGCCGGGATCGGGCAGGAAGTCGCCGGCCCACTTCCACCCCTCAGTGGAGTGGAACCACACGCGGTAGACCATCCCCGGCGCCGGCGGCGGCACGGCTTCTCCCACGAGGTAGACGTGCTCCAGCCCGGGGGCCGAGACCTCGGTCATGCCGCGCGACCCCGTGCTGCTGATCAGAGGGACCTTCGTGGCGTCGGACCGGTTCGCGGTGCGAAGGGCGTCCGCGAACAGGGCGGTCTTCGCTTGGCCGTTGGAAGCCCGGATGCCCAGACCGACGGACAGGGCGCCCATCCCGAGGACGGCCACGACCCCCGCGGCGGCCGCGACGAGGAACAGTCGAGGCCGCCGCGCCACGACCCGCTGCTCCAGCTCCCGGTGGAGGCGGGGGAGCAGCAGGTCGGGAGGCATCCGCGAGGGTGGCGCCAGGGCAAGTTCGCCCGAGAGGGCCTGGAAGTCGGCGAGCGATTCCCGGCAGGAGGCGCAGGAGGGCACGTGCTCGGAGAGGAGTCGGTCGGCCTCCGCTGCGTCCTCGCCGGAGAGGCTCCGTACCGCGTAGCCGGCCAGCAGTTCGAGGATCCGCTCGTGATCAAGGGTCAACCGGCTTCATCCTCCCGGGACAGCGCCCGCCGCAGCTTGCGCATCGCGGCGAGCGTCCTGGTCTTCACGGTCCCGACCGGGATGCCGAGCTCCTCGGCGATCCTGGTCTGGGTGTAGCCCCCGAAGTAAGCCATCTCCAGCACCTTCCGCTGCTCCGGGGGGAGGGTCTCGAGCGCCTCGCGGACCTCCTTGCGGCGCTGCACGAGGTAGGTGCTCTCGACCACGTCCTCCGCAACATCTTCGCCACGTTCGGGTTCCAGGTTCGCCACCCGTTCCGTCCGTTTGCGCAGGCGTTCCTCCCGCCGGACCGTGTCCACGGCCCGGTGGTGGACCAGGGACAGGAAGAACGTACGGAACGTCCCCCTGGCGGGGTCGAAAGCCTCTGGGGCCCGCCACGCGGCCAGGAACGCGTCGTGCACGACCTCCTGGGCCAGGGCTTCCTGTTTGGTGATCCGGTAGGCCAGGCCGAAGGCCGCCCCCGAGTACCGCCGGTACAGCTCGTCGAAGGCCTCCCGGTCCCCTTCCTGGAGGCGGCGGTGAAGCTCGAGGTCAAGCCGTTCCTCGTCGCGCATCATCGCCCTTTTGTACCACCGGGGGTGCCAGCCGCTACCATCGGGCGCCGATGCGCGTCGTCATGTACTCGCGAGAGCGGTGCGGTCTGTGCGACACGGCAAGGGCCGTGATCGTGGCCGCGCGGGCCCGCACCCCTTTCGACTTCGAGGAGATCGACATCTCCGGCCACGACGCCCTGGAACTCGCGTACGGCATCCGCATACCGGTGGTGCTGCTGGAAGGCGAGGAGCGGTTCGAGTTGACGCTGGACGCCGACGAGTTCGCCGCGGCGCTCCGCGAACGCCAGGGCTAGGCACGCTTGCGCATTTGAGAGCGTTTCACAAGGGCGCTAACATGCGCCCGTGGACGTCCCATGTGAGCCCCGCGAGTGAGAGAGCGCTCCATCCCCGAGGCCACCGTGGGGAGGCTGCCCCTGTACCTGCGGGCCCTGGTCGAGATGGCCGAGGCGGGCGCCACGACGATCAGGTCAGAGACCCTCGCCGAGGCCGCGGGAGTGAACTCCGCGAAGGTCCGCAAGGACCTGTCGCATCTGGGTTCCTATGGCACCCGGGGGGTGGGCTACGACGTGGCCTACCTGATCCACCAGGTCCGCCGGGAGCTCGGGCTCACCCAGCACTGGCCGATCGTGATCGCCGGCGTGGGGAACCTGGGTCACGCCCTGGCCAACTACCGGGGCTTCGCCGAGCGGGGCTTCCGCATCGCGGCGCTGGTCGACGTCGACCCCCGGAAGATCGGCGAGGTGGTGGGGGGCACGACGGTCCGCCACCTCGACGACTTAGCGGCGGTGGTGAAGCAGAACGACGTCGCGATCGGCGTGATCTGCACGCCGGCCTCGGCCGCGCAGGAAGTGGCCGAGCGGATGGTGGCCGCCGGCATCCGGTCCATCCTGAACTTCGCGCCTGCCGTGATCGCCGTGCCCGAAGGCGTGTCGGTCCGCAAGGTCGACCTGGCCATCGAGCTCCAGATCCTGGCCTACTACGAGCAGCGCAAGGCCGCCCTGGCGGACGTGAAGCGGCGGGGCAAGGCGGTGGCGGACCTGGCCGAGGTCTCGCCGCCCTGAATGGCTACTTGCTGATCGACAGCCACAGGGCTGCGAGGATCACCAGCAGCATGATCGTGAACAGGACGAACTGAACTGCTCCCTGATCGATCAGCGGGCGCGTCTCGGCAGCGATCACGTTGATTCCTCCTAGGCGGGCCCGAACCAGGGCGGCGCGGCGCCCCCGGTCAGGAACTCCTTACGCTTCTTCTCGGCCCGATCCAGGAGCGGCAGGTGCAGGGCGAAGCCCACGATCGAGCCGATCAGGAACATCCACGAGTATCGGTTCTCGCTCCCGGCGTCGTGGTACAGGTACACGGTTGTCTCCGGCCCGCCGCCGACGTAGAAAGCGCGCCCGGCCGCGAGCGAGACACCGTCGTGCGTCGAGAACTCCAGACTCTGCACGACGAAGTCCTGGGTCTGGAAGGCGCCCAGGAGCGCCTCGGGACTCACGCCGCGCTCCTGGTTGCCCTGCTGGGCCAGGTAGGCCTGGATGGCGCTGGTAGCCGATTGCACGGAGGCCTTGTCCGCATCGTTGTGGGAGGGCTTTCGCCATCCCTTCCCGTTCGGGTACCGCGCGAACTCCTCGTACTGGGACGGCGGCACCACGTTGGGCCCGGCAGCCAGCGCGACCCAGGCCGGCGCCCGGCCTCGGGGGCCCTGGTTGGTCGGCGTGGTGGGGCCCTGCGACCAGAACCCGAACGTCCACAGCGAGGAGAAGACGATCATCCATCCGAAGAAGGACACGGCCAGGACCAGGTAGCCCATCCGCCGCCCGAACACGAACGACAGCATCAGGTAGACGCTGCCCACGAACAAAACGAAGCCGGCGACCACGACCAGGAGGCCCTTGGCCATGACGCCGCACTCGATGGCGAAGCCGATGCAGCTCGGGGTCTGCAAGGCCGCGATCATGGTGACTTCGTCGGCGAGGCGGACGGGGCGGCGGAGCCGCTCGCGGAGGCGGACGGTGAGGCGCTCGGGCTCTTGCCCGCCTGGGGGTTGAGGCACTTGTTGTCCTTGAAGGGCACGGTGTCCCGGTTGATGTACACGAGGTACTGCACGAGGTCGGATATCTGCTGGTCGTCCAGAGCACCCGCGTACTTGATGCTCCACGATGGCATCACCAGGAGCGTCGTGCCGTTCACCGTGCGCTGCCGTCCCTGCTCGATGGTCGAGGTGAT
>JAHEXX010000028.1:11152-26180 GCA_023251895.1 bacterium | reverse complement strand
CGTGTGGTTCGACGCGGCCGGGGCCGTGGGGCACGCGATCGGGTTCCTGCTGTACGGCACGTTCGGGGCGGCGGCCGTCCTGTCCCCGGTGGTGGCCGTGGTCTGGGGTGTCCTCATGCTCAGGGGAACCGAGGGCGACGACCGGGTTCGGATGTTCATCGGGTTCATGATCGGGATCCTGGGCTTCCTGGGGATCTGGTCGCTGAGCCATGGGAACCCCGCGCTGACGGCCGGAGAGAGGGCCCTGCGCGGGGCCGGCGGCGCAGTGGGATCGGTGGCCGCCTGGCCCCTGTCCAGGGCCATCTCGAGCCTCGGCGCCGGACTCGTGTGCGCCGGGTTCGCCGTCCTGGGTCTTCTGATCACGACCGGCACGCCGCTGTCGCGGGTGTGGACCACGGCCCGCGACTACTTCACGGCGGCCGACGTCGCTGAGGACGGCGAGGCCGAGCCGGCGCCGCGCCGGCGGGAGCCGGCGCGGCACGTCGTGCGCACGGACGACGAGCCGGCCATCGTGGTTGCGGATCTGTTCGAGTCCGAGCCGGAGCCGGGGCCATCGACCCGACCGATCCCGGCGTCGGCCCGGGCTCCCTCGTCCGGCGCCTACAGGCTTCCCCCCATCGACCTGCTCCGCACGGCGCCGACCTCCGGTGCCGACGGCCGCGATGAGGAGCACACGATGGAGGCGCTGGAGCGCACGTTCCGGAACTTCGGGGTCCCGGCCAGCGTCCCGACCGCGCATCGCGGCCCAACCGTCACCCTGTACGAGGTCGAGGTGGAGGCCGGGACCAAGGTGAACAAGGTGCTGTCGCTCGCCGACGACATCGCCTACGCGCTGGCCACCCCCGACGTCCGGATCATCGCGCCGATCCCGGGCAGGTCCGCCATCGGCGTCGAGGTCCCGAACAAGGTCCGCGATTTCGTGATGCTCGGGGACGTCCTGCGTTCGAGGGCGGCGAAGACCGACCGCCACCCGCTGTCGGTTGCCCTGGGCAAGGATGTGCACGGCCGGCCCCAAATGGTGAACCTCACGACGATGCCGCACCTGCTGATCGCGGGGGCCACCGGGGCCGGCAAGTCGTCGATGATCAACTCGTTCATCACCTCCATCTTGATGCGGGCCACCCCGGACGAGGTGAAACTGGTCCTGGTCGACCCCAAGCGGGTCGAGCTGTCGCACTTCGCGGACCTCCCACACCTGCTCTCGCCGGTCATCGTGCACCCGAAGCGAGCGGCGGAGGCCTTGTCCTGGGTGGTGCGCGAGATGGAACAGCGCTACGAGCTACTGGCCTCCGTGGGGGTTCGGGACATCGACGGGTACCGGGCCGGCCTGGCCGAGGGCTCGCTCCGCGTCCCGCCGGGGCAGGAGGAGAAGTTCGTCGACATCCCGTACATCCTGGTGGTCATCGACGAGCTGGCCGACCTCATGATGATCGCCCCACGAGACGTCGAGGACGCGATCTGCCGTATCGCGCAGATGGCCCGGGCCGTGGGCATCCACCTGCTCGTCGCGACCCAGCGACCGTCGGTCGACGTCGTGACCGGGCTGATCAAGGCGAACATCCCGAGCCGCATCGCGCTCATGACGTCGTCCCAGGCCGACTCGCGCGTGATCCTCGACATCAACGGGGCCGAACGACTGGTGGGACACGGTGACATGCTGTTCGCCCCAGCCAACGCGTCGAAACCCGCTCGGCTGCAAGCCGCCTGGGTCACCGAGAAGGAGATCCAGGCCGTGTCCGACTATATCCGGGGCCAGCGGGAGGCGGAGTACGCGACGACCGTGGAGGGTTTGGGCAAACCGCCCCTCGAGGGCGCCGACGGCGGCCTGGGGAGCGACGACGACCTGCTCGAGCAGGCGGCGGAACTCGTGATCCGCTCGCAGCTGGGCTCGACGTCGATGCTCCAGCGGAAACTGAAGGTCGGCTTCGCCCGGGCAGGCCGGCTGATGGACCTGCTGGAGGATCGGGGCGTCGTGGGCCCATCCTTGGGCTCCAAGGCCCGCGATGTGCTGATCACCTGGGAGGAGTGGGAGGAATCCCGCTCCGCTCGCACGGTCTGACCGGGCCTTGGCGGGCTCGGCCCGGCCCGATGTACCCTCCCGCGAAGCTGGGACGAACGGGGCGCGCGGGTGGCGGTGGAGATGACGTCGCCGAGGACGTCACGGTCGAGCAGCTCTGGGACGACCCCTACCCGATCTACAAGCGACTCCGGGGGAGGCCCCCGTCTGTTTCGTTCCGGCGGTGGACCTGTGGTCGTGACCGATGGGCGGACGTGGAGCACGCGGCCGCCCCACCCCGACCTGTTCCCCGCCTCCGTGCGGGGCTCGCCGCTCGATCGCACGCTTGGCGGGACGAACGTGCTCACCGTCGACGGGGGGCCCCACCACCGGTTCCGGGGGCTGCTGGACGGTTCGCTGAAGCCACGCGCCGTCGATGCGTCGGGCTCTCCGGTGGTGCGGGCCATGGCGGACGAGCTCATCGATGGTTTGGGCCTCGCGAGCGCTCCTCGCCCATGGCGGCGGGTCTGCCGACGGCGCCCCCTGCCTATACTCTGCGGGTCTGCGGGACCCCCAAACCGGCCGGGAGGTTCGATTGCAGGGATCGCTGATCGGCATTGGCCCGGCGCTCCGCAAGGCCCGCGAGCGACGAGGGCTCAGCCTGGAGGAGGCGAGCCGCGACACCAGGATCCGCGTTGGGTCGCTCGATGCCCTGGAACGGGAGGACTTCTCATCGCTGCCCGGCGAGGTGTACGTTCGGGGAAGCCTGCGGACGTACGCGAAGTTCCTCGGGGTGAACCCGGACAAGGTGCTGGGTGCATACGGGGATCGGGTGCCCGACGGGGGACCCACCGGCCCGCCGTCCGGGCCGGTTGCCAATCCGGCGATGACGATCCGCCGGGGCCGGTACGGCTTGGCGGTGATGATGGCCGCCGCCGCGATCGCGGCGGCGGCCATGCTCGGGATCCTGTCGGGCTCTCACTCCTCCCCCGAGCCGGGCAACCTGCCGGCGACGGCGCCCCCGCTGGCGACGGACCACCCGATAACCGCCGCATTGGTGGCCCACGGGGATGTCGACTTCGTCGTCACCGCCGATGGCGTACCGAGCGAGGGCAGCTTGAAGCCGGGCGAGCAGGTCACGTTCGAGGCCTCCCAGTCCCTCACGATCCACCTGTCGGAGGGCGGGTGGGTCGAGATCACCGTGAACGGGGTGAGCAATGGACGCCCGGGGAGCCGAGGGGCGGCGTGGGAGAAGACGTTCAGCTACGGGAGGGCGTCGCCATCGCCGACCGGCTGAAGCCGCTCGGGATCGGCTGGCCGAACATCGTCTCGGTTTCGCGCGTCCTGCTCACGCCCGTCCTGGTTTGGCTGATCCTGGGGAAGACCCCGACCGCGTCGTACGTCGCCGCCGCCGTGTTCGTGTTGGGCGCGTTCACGGACGCGCTCGACGGGTACCTGGCCCGGCGGCACGACAGCGTGACGGCCACGGGGATCTGGCTCGATCCCCTGACGGACAAGATCTTCGTGGCGGTTCCCATGATCACGATGACGGCGATTGGGGTGTTCCCCCTGTGGGCCACGCTTGTGATCGTGGCCCGGGAGATCGCGGTAGCGGTGTGGCGGTCGTACCTGGGATCGCGCCACACGCCGATGCCGGCCTCGATCGTGGCCAAGGCGAAGACGGCAACCCAGCTCCTCGCCATCGCCCTGTACCTCCTGCCGCACACCGCCAGGGCAAGCGGGGTGAGGCTCGCGGTGCTGATCGTGGCCGTGGCCCTCACGATCTACTCGGGCCTTGACTACTTCGTTCGGATACGGCCGGCGCGGGAGACGCCGCGGTGAGGGCGGAGATCCTCTCCGTGGGCACCGAGCTGCTGCTGGGGCAGATCGCGAACACCAACGCCCAGTGGATATCCCAGCGCCTCGCGGAGATCGGGGTCGACGTCCTGCACCACGAGGTGGTGGGCGACAACCTGGACAGGATCGCCGATTCCTTCCGGTTGGCGATGTCGCGCTCCGACGTGGTGATCGCGACGGGCGGCCTGGGCCCCACGCAGGACGACATCACCCGGGACGCGCTGGCCAAGGTGCTCGGGGTTCCCCTGGTCCGCCACGCGGAGATCGAGGAACAGCTGCGCGCGAAGTTCGTCGCATACGGGGGTCGCATGCCCGACAGCAACCTCCGCCAGGCCGACGTGCCGGAAGGCGCCAGGTACATCGTTCCCGACCGGGGCACGGCTCCCGGGCTGGTGGCCGACATCGCCGGGAAACGGGTCTTCTGCGTGCCGGGTGTCCCGGCGGAGATGAGGGAGATGATGGAGGGTACCGTGCTGCCCGAGTTGGCCGCGCTGGCCGGGCCCGCCGTCCTCGTGTCTCGGATCCTGCGGTGCACCGGCATCGGGGAGTCCAGGGTGGCTGAACTCCTCGCCGACGTGTTCGAGGGGACGGAGAACCCGACGATGGCGTTCCTGGCGACGTCGGGGGAAACGAAGATCCGGCTCACGGCGAAGGCCGCGACTCGTGACCGGGCGGAGGCCCTGCTGGGTCCCCTCGAAACGGAGGTCCTGGAGCGTCTGGGGGACGTGGTCTTCTCGACACGGGACGAATCCCTCGAGGAGGCCGTGGGACGGTTGTTGCGCGCCGCAGGCAAGACCCTCGCCTGCGCTGAGTCGCTGACCGGCGGGAACGTGGGCGCCCGGATCACGTCGGTGGCCGGGTCGTCCGACTACTTCCGGGGATCGGCGGTCGCGTATGCGGCCGACGCCAAGCGCGACGTGCTGGGCGCGTCGGAGGAGACGTTGCGCGGACCCGGCGTGGTGAGCCGGGAGTGCGCACTGGAGATGGCCGCCGGCGCCCGCCGACTGTTTCGAGCCGACATCGGCCTGGCCCTGACGGGAGCGGCCGGCCCCGAGCCCCACGGCGGTTCGGCCCCCGGGACGGTCTGGATCGCGCTGGACGGGGACGACCGCCGGCACACCCGGAAGCTCTCGATCCCCGGCGAACGGGACCGGGTGCGACGGTGGGCGGAGCAGGCCGCCCTCGATCTCCTCCGACGCTACCTGGAGGGCAAGCCACTTCCCGAGTCCGACCGCATCATCTGATGGCCCGGGATCGCGCCAACCGTCCGGAGGCGAAACCCCTGCGGTTGTTCGTCGCGGTCGACATCCCCGAGGGCGCGAAGGCCCTCGCCGCCCAGGCCATCGCGCCCTGGCGGGAGCGGTTCCCGCGCGCCCGGTGGGTCCCGCCGGAGAACTGGCACGTGACGCTGAGATTCCTGGGATCGACCTTCCCCCGCCTGGTGGATTGGGTGACCGAGACGGTGGGAATGGTCGCCGCCTCCCACCCGCCCTTCGAGGTGAGCCTGGACGGGCTCGGCTCGTTCCCGTCCGCCCGGCGGGCCCGCGTGGTGTGGGTGGGGCTCGAAGACCCGGGCGAGGAACTGGCCGGTCTGGCCGCCGGCCTGCAGGAGGGGTTGGCGAGGGAGTTCGCGCCCGAGAAGCGGGCGTTCACCCCGCACCTGACGGTGGCCCGCTCGGACCCGCCGTTGGCTCTACCGGAGGCGTTCGCGGCGAGCGAGCTGGGGAGCGAGCCGTTCATCATCGATCGGGTCGTGATCTACCGAAGCCACCTGCAGCGGCCCGCCCCCAGGTACGAATCGATCGGGGAGTTCCCCCTCACGTCCCGCCGGTGAGCGGTAGGGGGAGCGGTGATGGGCGATGGTGGTTGACCCCGAACATACGTTCGAATAGGCTTCGAGGTTGCCAGCGTCGAACGACAGAGGTGTAATTCGTGTCAGACCCGCGCGTTAGCGTTCGCCGTGACATGGGGGAGGAGCTCGCCCGCGCGGCGGCCGGGTGGGCGAGGGGGCAGAAAGGGGCTTCCGGGATGGATCGGGACAAGATGCTCGACGTCACGCTTCAACAGATCGAGAAGCAGTATGGCAAGGGCGCGGTGATGCGCCTCGGTGAGCATCCCGCCGGGCAGGGCATCTCGGTCATCCCCACCGGATCGCTGGCGCTCGACATCGCCTTGGGCGTGGGCGGCATCCCCCGGGGCCGCATCGCCGAGGTGTTCGGACCCGAGGGCTCGGGCAAGACGACCGTGTGTCTCCACATCATCGCCGAGGCCCAGCGCCACGGGGGCATCGCGGCGTTCATCGACGCCGAGCACGCGCTCGATCCCACCTACGCGCGAGAGCTCGGGGTGAACATCGATGACCTCCTGGTCTCGCAACCCGACTCCGGCGAACAGGCCCTGGAGATCGCCGACATGCTGGTCCGATCCGGGGCCCTCGACGTGGTCGTGATCGACTCGGTGGCCGCGCTCGTTCCCCGGGCCGAGATCGAGGGCGAGATGGGCGACTCCCACGTCGGCCTCCAGGCCCGGCTGATGTCCCAGGCCATGCGCAAACTGGCCGGCACCCTCTCCCGGTTCGACACCACGGCCATCTTCATCAACCAGCTCCGGGAGAAGATCGGGGTGATGTTCGGCTCACCGGAGACAACGCCGGGGGGCCGTGCGTTGAAGTTCTACTCGTCGGTGCGCCTTGACGTCCGCAAGGTGGAGAACCTGAAGGACGGCACCGAGGTGGTCGGTTCCCGGACCCGGGTGAAGGTCGTGAAGAACAAGGTTGCCCCGCCGTTCCGCCTGTGCGAGTTCGACATCATGTACGGCAAGGGCATCTCCAAGGAGGGCAGCCTCCTGGACGTCGGCGTCGACATGGAGATGGTCAAGAAGAGCGGGGCCTGGTTCACTTACGAGGGCGACCAGCTTGGCCAGGGCCGCGAGAACGCTCGCCAGTTCCTGGTTGAACACACCGACGTTCGCGACGAGATCGAGCGCCGGGTCCGGGAGGCCGTCGGGTTGACCGCGTTCGGAACCGACGGCGACGCGCGAGTGGAGGTCCCCGCCGAGATCGTCGACGTCACCGACGAGCAGGGCGCCGCCGAGAAGACCAGGGAGCCCAGCGGGGCGCAGGCCTAGGAACCGCTCGTGCCCGGATTCGAGCGCTCTTGTGGGTCCGGCGGCCCCGGCCGATCAAGCCGGTCCCTAGGGTGCCACGACCGGGCCCTCGGTCTCCTCGCCGTTCGCCCCCGGAGCCGCCGCGAGCTCCAGATCCGGCTCCTCCGGGCCGGGTTCGACGCCGCAGAGGTGGACGAGGAGTTGTTACGGCTCGAAACGGTGGGCCTGATCGACGACGAGGCGTTCGCAGCGGCTGTGGTCAAGCAACAGCTCTCGGTCCGCCGGGCCGGCCGTCGAGCGGTGGCCGACGCCCTCTACGCGAAGGGGCTCTCCCGGGAAAGGGTCGAGGAGGCTCTGGCCGAGATGCGGCCGGGAGACGAGGAGGAGCGCGCGATCGAGCTCGCTCGAACCAAGGTGCCCCGGCTGGGCGAGATCGAGCCCGAGGTGGCCTACCGGAGACTCATCGGGTTCCTGGCCCGCCGCGGATACCCGCCCTCGGTGGCCCGGTCGGCGGCCGCCCGCGCCCTGGGCACGGAGACGGACCCCGAATAGGGATCCTGAAGCCCTACCCTTGCCCTCCGGTTCGGGGTACCGTACATTCACAGATCGAGAGGGTCTACCAGGAACCGAGGAACGCGAATCCGTGCTTGTGAATGCATCGCCACCCGGACAGACCGTGAAGCGAACGACAGGAGGGCGTGAGGGGCCCATCGGGCCCTAGTTCGCGCGTCCGCCCACCTCACAGGCATCGAAGCCGAGCTCGGCTCCCGGAAGAGCCTCGCTCGGCTTTTCGATATCTGGAGGAGCGACGATGGCACCGGTGGTGGTGGGGGTCGTGGCCCTGGCGGTGGGCGTGGGGGTTGGATTCCTGGTCCGCAAGACCCTGGCCGCGTCGCAGGCACAGAGCGCGGAGTCCAGGGCCCGGCGCGTGGTCCTCGACGCCGAGCGGGAGGCCGAGACGGTCGTCCGCGAGGCCCTGGTCGGCGTCAAGGACGAGATCGGGAAGATGCGCCAGCAGGCGGAGGAGGACGTCCGGGTCCGGCGCGAGGAGGTGGTCCGGCGGGAGCAACGTCTGGCCCAGCGCGAAGAGGCGATCGACAGGAAGACCACCGAGATCGAGCGGCGGGGCGAGGAAATGAGCGAACGGAGCTCCGGCCTCGAGCGGATCCGCGAACAGCTGGAGAAGACGGCCGAGGGCCAGAAGTCCCGCCTTGAGCAGGTGGCCCGGATGACGGCCGCGGAAGCCCGGGAGGCCCTCAGGACCGAGGTCGTGGACGAGGCCAAGCGGGCGGCCATGTCCACGGTCCGGGAGATCGAGCAACGAGCCCGGGAGGAGGGGGAGGAGCGGGCCCGAAAGATCGTGACGATCGCGATCCAGCGGGTCGCCTCGGAGCAGACCGCCGAGTCCACCGTCTCGGTGTTCGCTCTTCCCTCCGACGACATGAAGGGACGCATCATCGGGCGGGAGGGACGGAACATCCGTGCCTTCGAGGCGGTGACCGGTGTGAACCTGATCATCGACGACACGCCCGAGGCGGTCGTGCTGTCGTGCTTCGACCCGGTGCGCCGCGAGACGGCCCGGCTCACGTTGGAGAAGCTCGTCTCCGACGGCCGGATCCACCCGGCCCGGATCGAGGAGACCCACGAGCGCTCCACCAAGGAGATCGAGGAACGGATCAAACGGGCCGGCGAGGAGGCGGTGATGGAGGTCGGCATCACCGACATCCACCCAGAGATGATCCGGCTGCTGGGCCGCCTGCAGTACCGGACGTCGTACGGACAGAACGTGCTGAAGCACCTGGTCGAGTCGGCGCACATCGCCGGTGCCATCGCGGCCGAGCTGGGGATCGATCCGAAGATCCCCCGGCGAGGCGCGCTCCTGCACGATATCGGCAAGGCCGTGACCCACGAGATCGAGGGCTCCCACGCGATCATCGGGGCAGAGATCGCGCGTCGCCTCAGGGAGTCGTCCGAGGTGGTGCATTGCATCGAATCCCACCACGGCGAAGTCGAGCAGCGAACGATCGACGCGGTGCTGGCGCAGATCGCGGATGGCATCTCCGGAGGCCGCCCCGGCGCCCGGCGCGAGTCGCTGGAGACCTACGTCAAGCGCCTGGAGCGGCTGGAGGAGATCTGTACCGCACACCCCGGCGTGGAGAAGACTTACGCGATGCAGGCCGGCCGGGAGGTGCGGGTCATGGTCAGGCCCGAGGAGCTCGACGACATCCAGGCGCAGGTGCTGGCCCGCGACATCGCCAAGCAGGTCGAGGAGGAGCTGCAGTACCCCGGCCAGATCAAGATCACTGTGATCCGGGAGACACGCGCAACGGAGGTGGCGAAGTAGCGGTGACCCCGCGGTACCTGGTCCGCACGTTCGGGTGCCAGATGAACGAGCACGACTCGGAGCGCATCGCCGGCCTCCTGGAGTCCGACGGCTACGTGCCGGCCGAGGACGCAGGCGATGCGCAGGTCATCGTGTTCAATACGTGCGCGATCCGGGAGAACGCCGATAACCGCCTGTACGGGAACCTCGGACACCTCCGGCCGCTGAAGGAGCAGAACCCGCGTCTGCGGATCGTGGTGGCTGGGTGTCTGGCTCAGAAGGATCAGGGTCGGATCCAGGAACGCGCGCCTTGGGTGGACGTCGTCATCGGAACGCATGCGCTTCCCGAGCTCTTGGATCTGCTGCGCCGAGCCGAGGACGAGGGGCCCCAGATGGATGTCCGGGAGTACACGGAGGTGTTCCCCAGCGCCCTCCCGGCCCGCCGGGATGTGGCTCACCACGCGTGGGTGTCGATCGCGGTGGGCTGCGACAACAGGTGCACGTTCTGCATCGTGCCGTTGGTCCGCGGACCCCAGCTCTCACGACCCATGGAGGACGTCCTGGGGGAGGTTCGGGACCTGGGCGGACGGGGAGTCGTCGAGGTGACGCTCCTCGGCCAGAACGTGAACACTTACGGACGCGACCTCACGGTGCCCGGTTCCGGCCGGAGGTCGCTGTTCGCCGAGTTGCTCAGGCGGGTCGACCGGGTGGAGGGGATCCGGCGGGTGCGATTCACGAGCCCCCATCCCCACGACTTCACGCCAGACGTGATCGATGCCATGGCGGAATGCGGGTCCGTTTGCGAGCACATCCACTTCCCGCTGCAGTCCGGGTCCGACCGTGTGCTCAAGCTGATGCGGCGCTCGTACCGGCGCGCGCGGTACCTCGAGTGGCTGCGGATGATCCGCGAGGCGGTCCCCGGCATCGCTGTGTCCACGGACATCATCGTGGGGTTCCCCGGTGAGACGGAGGAGGACTTCGCAGGCACGCTCGACGTCGTCCGCGAGGCCCGATTCGACTCCGCGTACACGTTCCAGTACTCGCCGCGGACCGGCACGCCGGCCGCGACGATGCCTCACCAGATCCCCGGAGATACGGTCCAGGAGCGGTTCGACCGGCTGGTGGCGTTGCAGGAGTCGATCTCTCTGGAGAAGAACGAGGAAGTTGTGGGAGATACGGTCGAGATCTTGATCGAGGGAAAGGGCCGCAAGGGCGGAGTCCAGGGCCGTACCCGCACCAACAAGGTGGTGCACGTCGACGGGGATCATGCGTCCGGGGCCTTCCTGGACGTGCGCGTCGTCCGCGCCCATCCCCACCACCTTACCGGCGAGGTCGCCGGCCCCGCATCTAGTCTGCACCAGACTAGATGCGTCCGGGAGTTCGTCGCCGCGCGCTGATGGTGGCCGCGCCGGTCCTGGCGCTCGTAGGTCCGACCGCGTCGGGGAAATCCGAGGCCGGGGTCGTGGTTGCTGAGGCGCTGGGCGCCCAGATCGTGTCGGTGGATTCGATGCTCGTCTACCGGGGCATGAACGTGGGGACGGCCAAGCCGGGTCCGGAGCTTCGGGCGCGTGTGCGCCATCACCTGGTCGACGTGGCCGAGCCCGAGGACCCTTTCACCGTCGCCGAGTACCAACGGATGGCGCGCGCCGCGCTCGCCGGCATCGCCGAACGCGGCGCCAGGGCCCTGCTGGTGGGGGGATCGGGTCTGTACTTCCGGGCCGTCGTGGACGACCTGAGGTTCCCAGGGACCGAGCCGGACGCCCGGCGGCAGCTGGAGGCTGAGGCGACCATCCTGGGACCGGGGCGGATGTACGCGCGCCTCGCGGCGATGGACCCGGTGGCGGCCGGCAAGATCCAGCCCGGGAACGTGCGCCGGACGGTCCGGGCACTGGAGGTGGCCGCGGTCACGGGCCGCCCCTTCTCGAGTTACGCGGAGGGCTGGGCGCGATACGCGGAGGATCGGGTGCGGGTGGGGGGCATCGACATCCCTCGTCCGGTGCTGGCCGCCCGGATCGAGGTCCGGGTGCGGGAGATGTTGGAGCGGGGGTTCCTTGACGAGGTACGCGGGTTGGTCCACCGGGGCCTAGGGGAATGGCTCACCGCCAGCCAGGCCATCGGGTACGCTGAGTTCACACGCCACCTCGCCGGCGAGCTCACGCTTGACGAGGCGATCGAGGCCACGGTGAAGCGCACCAGGGTTCTGGCCAAACGGCAGCTCGCGTGGTTCCGCCGTGACCCGCGGATCCGGTGGTTCCCCGCTGGCGAGGGCGGGGCGATGGAGATCATCGAGGAGATCGTGGAGTACCTGAAAGGATGACCGAGCTTCGGATCGCCAAGTACCACGGGACCGGGAACGATTTCCTCATGATCGAGGATCTCGACGACGTTGGCCCCTTGGCCCCGGAGTTGGTCGCGGCCCTGTGCGACCGCCATCTGGGCGTAGGTGGCGACGGCGTGATCCGGGTGACCCAGGGCGGGGACGGATCCGATTTCTCTATGGACTACCTGAACGCCGACGGGAGCGTGGCCGAGATGTGCGGGAACGGCATCCGGTGCTTGGGGAAGCTCGTGTTCGAGCGGGGCTTCACGGAGAAGACGGAACTGGACGTGGACACGCGGGCGGGCGTGAAGCACTTGTGGTTGCGGGTTGAGGACGGCGTGGTCACCTCGGTAACGGTCGGCATGGGCCCGCCGGCGTTCGCGAGGTCGGCCATCCCCATGCGTGGCCCGGCCTGGGAAACCTTCCTGGGGGAGCCCTTCGACGTCGGGGGAGGCATGACGGTCAAGGCCTCCGCGGTGTCGATGGGGAACCCGCACCTCGTGCTGTTCGTCGAGGACGACCCCGATCGGTATCACGTGGCCCACATCGGGCCGGCGCTGGAGCATCACGAACTGTTCCCGGAGAAGACCAACGTCGAGTTCGTGCAGGTCCGGGGGGATGATCTGAAGGTCCGGGTGTGGGAGCGCGGCTCGGGGGAGACCATGGCTTGCGGAACCGGGGCGTGCGCCGCGTTGGTGGCCGCGAACGAGGCGGGGCTGGTACCTCGGCGGGCCGACGTGCGCTTCCCCGGCGGCGTCGTGCACGTGGAGCGGACCGACGATCAGGTCCTGCTGACCGGACCCGCCGAGAGGGCGTTCGAGGCCATAGTCGACCCGGAGTGGATACGAGCGAGAGGAGCAGGATGAAGGTCGCTGGACGGATCGAGTCCCTGGCTCCTTACCTGTTCGCCGAGCTCGACAGGAAGCTGGCCGCCAAGCGCGCCCAGGGCGTCGACGTGATCTCGCTCGGGGTCGGAGACCCCGATCTGCCCACGCCGGAGCACGTGGTGGAGGCGATGCGCGAGGCGGTCCGGGACCCGGCGACCCACCGGTACCCCAGCTACTCCGGCAGTCCGGAGTTCCGGCAGGCCGTGGCGCGATGGTACGGAGGACGGTTCGGCGTGCGCCTCGACCCCGAGACCGAAGTGATGGCGCTGATCGGGTCCAAGGAGGGACTGGGGCACCTGTCGTTCGCGTACGTGGACCCGGGCGACGAAGCGCTCGTCCCCGACCCCGGGTACCCGGTGTATGGGGTCTCCACTCGCCTCGCGGGCGGCACCCCCGTGTCGCTGCCGATGCCGTCCGAGTCGGGGTTCCTGCCGGACCTGGACCGCGCGGCGGTCTCGGAACGGACCAAGGTGCTGTGGCTGAATTTCCCCAGCAACCCCACGGGGGCCGTCGCCGACCTCGCGACGCTCGAGCGGGCCGTCGCGTTCGCGCGCGAGCACGAGTTGCTCCTGGCCCACGACGCCGCCTACAGCGAGATCACGTTCGACGGGTACGTGGCCCCCTCCGTCCTGCAGGTGCCCGGAGGCAAGGACGTGGCGATCGAGTTCAACTCGCTGTCGAAGTCCTCGAACATGACCGGGTGGCGGATCGGCTACGCGGCGGGCAACGCGGACGCGATCCGAGCGCTGTCGATCGTGAAGACCAACCTCGATTCCGGCCAGTTCACCGCGGTCCAGCGTGCGGCCATCGTCGCCCTGACCGGCCCACAGGACCACCTGGAAGAGCTTCGGACGGTCTACCAGAAGCGGCGGGATCGAGTCGTGGAGACCCTGAACGCCCTTGGGTGGTCCTTGACGGCGCCGCTGGGCTCGGTCTACGTGTGGCTCCCCACCAGGGATGGCATGTCCTCCGCGGCGTTCGCCGACCTGTTGCTCGACGAGGCTGGCGTGTTCGTCGCGCCGGGCAGCGGATATGGAGCCGGTGGCGAGGGGTACGTCCGCATCTCGCTCACGGTGTCCGACGACCGGCTGGATGAGGCCATGGACCGCGTGGCGTGTGCCCTCGGCTGATGATGCCCACGGATCCTCCGGCTCGCCGCACCGCTGTCACCCGGTCGGTGCACGACGGCCGGCGTCGTAGGGGGCAGCACGACGTCACGATGCTGGAGTCGCCCCTGTCGGCCACATGGCGTCCCGCGGTGCGGGAGAAGGCCGTGCTGGTGGGAGTGGGCCGAGGGATCGAGGAGTCCTCCCTGGACGAGTTGGCGGCCCTGGCCGACACGGCGGGTGCCGAGGCCGTGGCAAGGGTGATCCAGAGCCGCTCCGACCCGGACCCGGCGACCTTCGTGGGGAAGGGCAAGCTCGAGGAGATCCACCGCGCCCTCCACGGCGAGGGGGCCGACGCGGTGATCCTGGACGATGAGCTGTCGCCCGGCCAGCTTCGCAACCTCGAGGACAGGCTCGGGGTGAAGGTCATCGACCGCACGGCCCTGATCCTGGACATCTTCGCCCTGCACGCCCGGTCCCGAGAGGGCAAGACTCAGGTGGAACTGGCGCAGCTCAACTACCTCCTGCCCCGACTGCGGGGCTGGGGCGAGGCCATGTCCCGGCTGGGCGGCGGCATCGGCACGCGTGGCCCAGGCGAGACCAAGCTGGAGGTCGACCGACAGCACATCCGCCGGCGGATCTCCAAGTTGAAACGCGATCTCAAGAACCTGGCCCGGACCCGGGAGGTGAAGCGGGCACGGCGCCAGTCCTCCGGGATCGCCCAGGTGGCCATCGCCGGTTACACGAACGCCGGCAAGTCGACCCTGATGAACGCGCTCAGCCAGGCGAACGTACTCGTCGCAGACCAGCTATTCGCCACGCTCGACCCCACGACCCGAAGGGTGAAGTTGCCCACCGGACGGGAGATCACGCTGTCCGACACGGTGGGGTTCGTCAGCAAGCTGCCTCATGATCTGGTCGAGGCGTTCCGGTCGACCCTGGAGGAGGTTGCGCTGGCCACCCTCGTACTGCACGTCGCCGACGCCTCGTCGCCGGAGATCGAGTCGCAGGTGGCGGCGGTCCACGAGGTCCTGTACGAGATCGGTGCGGGCCACGTCACCGAGGTCCTGGCGCTAAACAAAATCGACCTGGTGGACGAGGACCAACGGCGGCGCATCGCGAATCGCATCCCCGGTGGAGTGCCGATCTCGGCGGCCACCGGCGAGGGGCTGGAGGTCCTGACGGAACGACTCGCCGAAGTCATCCCCCGACCTCCCGTCGAGGTGCGGCTCCTGGTTCCGTACGGGCGGGAGGATCTCACCGCCCGGTTGTACCGCGAGGCGGAGGTGCTTTCGGAGGAGCCCGGCGAAGGCGGGACTCTGGTGTGGGCCCGCGTGGGGGAGCGGGAGCTCGCGGCTGCGGCGGCGTTCGTGCTGAACGGGGACGAGACGGGCGACTAGTACTGATTCTGACCCGGGCTTCCGATCGTCCAGA
>JAHEXX010000028.1:0-11142 GCA_023251895.1 bacterium | reverse complement strand
TCCAGTGATCACCACATCTGGGTTCTGGGCTCGGGCCAGGGCGAACCGCAGGGCCAGTTGCTGCAGCCGCACCGTCAGGGGGATCTGCGCGAGCACCGGGGGCAGATCCGCCGTCTCGGCCACCCTCGTCACTCCGATCCCCTCGACCTGCGCCGCGTGGGCCACGGCCTCCGTGAATCCGGACGGGTCCGGGGTGGTCAGGGCCACCAGATGGTCCTGGGCAGTGAGGGGAACCGCCGAGCCGTGCAGCAGGTACTCGCTGTCATAGCCCTCCGCCGGGAACCGGGACGCCTCCCGGACCTTCAGCGCACCCTCCCGGGCCGTGACGGACGCCGGCCCTGCTCCGAAGATCACCAGGAGCCGCGGCGGGATGGGGATCGCGTCGGTCCCGTGGGCATCGGTCGCCCACTGGACCGCGCTCGGAACCCGGGCAAGGGTTTCGGGGGCGAAGCTCTCTGCGCCGAGGCCGTGAGCGATGCGCGCCAGCACCATCAGGGCGGTGGTGTAGCTGACCGTGTAGGTCTCGGCCGTCTCCTTCTCAGTGGTCTCCACGGTGTGGGGGAGCCCTAATCCCCTCCTGGTGATGGAGAAAACCGACAGGCCGGCCAGGACGGCCTGGGCTCGGCCCGAGAGCGCGTAGGCCGTCTCGCCGGTGTGGGAGATGATGATCACGCCGTCTTGAGGACCGACCACGGGGGCCCATTCGACGAAGTGCATCGAAGGGATGGCCTGGGCGGCCCGGCCGGCCTCGTGGAACATCGCCACGCCGAGTTCGGCCGCGTGCTGGCTGGTGCCGGTCCCCACCAGCCAGATGCGCCGAGACCGCTTCAGCCCTTCGACGGCGTCGCGGATCTGCTGCTCGGATGCGCGCACCATGCGTTCAAGCTCGGAGGGTTGCGATCGGATCTGCTGCTCCAGAGCGGTCGTCGCCGGGTGGTGCTGGGACATCGGCCTCCCCCAATACTCGTCCGAGCGAGCTTAGAGCTTCGGGGGAGGCAGGGCGAGTATCAGAGCTTCCGGAGGACCGCCACCACCTTGCCCAAGATGCGGCCATCGTGCATCTCGAACGGCTCCATAGTGGGATTCTCAGGAACGAGCATGAGGCGGTCATCCTCCCGCCGGAGGCGCTTGATGGTGGCCTCGTCCTCGGCGGGGCCCGCGAGGAGCGCCGCGACGATGTCCCCGTTATCTGCGTCGTCCTGCCGCCGGACGACCACCACATCGCCGTCGAGGATCCCGGCCCCGATCATGGACTCACCCTCGATGCGCAGGGCGAAGTGATCGACGCCGTCGGCGAACCCAACCGGCACGGTCAGGTACTCCTCGACGTTCTCGGCGGCCAGGACAGCCGGCCCGGCCGCGACGCGGCCGAGGAGGGGGATGACCGTTCCCTCCGGTCGGCGTTCGGCCTGGTCAGACAGCCCGATGGCGCGGGGCTTGGTGGGGTCGCGCTTCAGCAGGCCCTTGCGCTCGAGGTTGGCCAGCTGGCTGTGCACGCTCGACGACGACGTGAGGCCCACGGCCTCCCCGATCTCACGCACGGTGGGTGGGTACCCCCGCTCCTTCACGGTCTCGGAGATGACCTGCAGGATGCGGCGCTGCCTCGGTGTCACGTTCTCCATATCTAACCCTCCTCCTGGTCTTGCGACGGTAGCACGGACCGCGAAGGGGTTCAAACATATGTTCGGTTCGGCCTTGACTCCGAACGTCCGTTCGGTAGGATCCGGCTCATGACTCGAACACGTGTTCGCCGCCGGCGCGTTGGGGCCGCCGTGGTGTCGGTGGGGATTCTGGGGGCCGCTCTGAGCTCCTTCGCGGATCGGGGGGGTGCGGAGCCCCACAGGGCGGTCGGCTACGGCACGTACGTGGTGAAGCCCGGGGACACCCTGTGGGCGATCGCGCGGCGGGCTGGCGCGCCAGGGGAGGACCCCCGCGTGCTGATCGACGCCATCGATCGTACGAATGAGCTCGGAGCGAACCTGGTGCCAGGCCAGAGCCTGGTGATCCCGGCCGGGGGTTGACGCCCTACATGTCGGCGGGTACGGTGCGCACGCCCACTACATCTTGTGGTGATGCCGGTGCGTTGTCCGTGGTGCAAGCACGAAGAGGACAAGGTCGTCGACTCCCGTCCAGCCGAGGGTGGCTCCGTCATCCGTCGGCGACGGGAGTGCCGTAGGTGCGGCCGCCGGTACACCACGTTCGAGCGGGTCGAGCAGCTCGGACTGATGGTGATCAAGCGCAGCGGCGACAAGGAGGCCTACGACCGCGAGAAGATGGTCTCGGGGATCCGCAAGGCCATCACCAACCGGCCGGTCACCGACGCCCAGGTCGAGGCTCTGGCCGTCCAGATCGAGGAGCGCCTACGAGGCAAGGGGCCCGACGTGACCTCCCAGGATGTGGGGCTGGAGGTTCTGTCCCACCTGGAGAAACTGGACCAGGTCGCGTACCTGCGGTTCGCGTCCGTGTACAAGGATTTCCAGCAGCTCACGGACTTCGAGCGCGAGTTGGGAGTCCTGCTCGCGAAGAAAGAACCGACCAAACGCTCGAGGCACTGAAATACCATATCTTGTGGTAACCTCCTCATGGAACCACTAGATATTCGGTCACACCTCTTGACGGCCGTCGCGCCGAGACGGAGAATCACCGGGCTGTAATTCTCCGCAGGAAGGGGGCGCAACCCGTGGGAACCAAAGAGGGGGACGTCGAGGTCATCCGGACGGGGCTGACCTTCAAACGGTACTTCACGACGGAGGGCGTGCATCCGTTCGACCAGGTCGAGTGGGAGGTGCGCGACGCGGTCATCCCGAACTTCAAGGAGGGCGGGAACGCCTTCGAGCAGCGAGACGTCGAGTTCCCGGCCGGATGGTCGCAGAACGCCACCAACATCGTCGCCCAGAAGTACTTCCGAGGGCCCCTCGGCACGCCACAGCGGGAGTCCAGCGTCCGGCAGCTCGCGAGCCGGGTGGTCGACACCATCCGTGGCTGGGGCGTGAAGGACGGCTACTTCGCGACCGAGAAGGATGCCCAGATCTTCGCGGAGGAGCTGACGCACCTCGTCGTCACCCAGAAGGCAGCGTTCAACTCGCCGGTGTGGTTCAACCTCGGCGTGCCGGACACCCCGCAACAAGCCTCGGCGTGCTTCATCCTTGCCGTCGACGACACGATGACCTCCATCCTCAACTGGTACGTGGAGGAGGGCACCATCTTCAAGGGGGGCTCCGGCTCGGGCATCAACCTGTCGAAGATCCGCTCGTCGAAGGAGCCCCTGGGCGGCGGCGGAACGGCGTCCGGCCCCGTGAGCTTCATGCGAGGCGCCGACGCGAGCGCCGGGACCATCAAGTCCGGCGGCAAGACCCGGCGGGCCGCGAAGATGGTCGTGCTCAACGCCGACCACCCCGACGTCCGCGACTTCATCTGGTGCAAGGCGATCGAGGAGACGAAAGCTCGGGTCCTCCGCGACGGCGGGTTCGACATGGACCTCGACGGCAGGGACGCCTACTCGATCCAGTACCAGAACGCGAACAACTCGGTCCGTGTCACCGATGACTTCATGCATGCCTATCTGGACGACCGCGACTGGACGCTGAAGGCGGTCACGTCCGGCGAAACCGTGGAGACGGTTCGAGCCCGAGACCTGATGCGCGACGTCGCGCAGGCCGCATGGGAGTGCGCCGACCCGGGTATGCAGTACGACTCCACGATCAACGAATGGCACACGTGCCCGGCCAGCGGCCGTATCAACGCATCCAACCCTTGCTCCGAGTACATGCATCTGGACAACTCCGCCTGCAACCTCGCATCGTTGAACCTCATAAAGTTCCTCGACGACGAGGGGAACTTCGACATCCCGGCCTTCAAGCACGCGGTCGAGGTCGTGTTCACGGCGCAGGAGATCATCGTCGACAACGCCAGCTACCCGACCGAGAAGATCGAGCGGAACGCGCGGGCGTTCCGGCAGCTCGGCCTGGGGTACGCGAATCTCGGGGCGCTCCTGATGGCACGGGGTCTGCCCTACGATTCGGACGGTGGCCGGGCCTGGGCCGGGGCCATCACGGCCCTCATGACCGGCCACGCTTACGCCACCAGCGCCAAGATCGCAGAGAACATGGGGCCGTTCGCAGGATTCGCGCCGAACCGGGACGCGATGCTCAGGGTGATGCGCAAGCACCGCGCCGCCGCCGACGAGATCGACGCCGAGCTCGCGCCCGAAGCCCTCGTCGCGGCGGCCAAGCACGCCTGGGACGAAGCCATCGCCCTGGGCGAGCAGCGCGGCTACCGCAACGCCCAGGCTTCAGTCTTGGCGCCAACCGGAACCATCGGGCTCATGATGGATTGCGACACGACGGGCATCGAGCCGGACTTGGCGCTCGTCAAGACCAAGAAACTGGTCGGCGGAGGCACGATGCGGATCGTCAACCAGACGGTGCCACGGGCGGTTGTTCGGCTCGGCTACACGGAGGGCCAGGCCGGAGACATCGTGAACTTCATCGCCGAGCACAACTCGGTGGTCGGCGCGCCCCACCTCCGCGAGGAGCACTACCCGGTGTTCGATACGTCGATGGGCGACCAGGCTATCCACTACATGGGGCACGTCCGGATGATGGCCGCCGTGCAGCCTTCCATCAGCGGGGCGATCTCGAAGACAGTTAACATGCCCGAGGAGGCCACGGTCGACGAGGTCGAGCAGCTGTTCCTGGAGGGGTGGAAGCTGGGCCTGAAGGCCGTGGCCATCTACCGGAACAACTGCAAGGTGGCCCAGCCCCTGTCCGCCGAGAAGAAGGCGAAGAAGAGCGAGCCCTCTCCGGCCGAGCTGGCCCAGCCCGTCCGCAGACGCCTGCCGCGCAGCCGTCCGTCGATCACCACGAAGTTCGAGGTGGGCGACGCCGAGGGTTACATCACGGCGAGCTCGTACCCCGACGATGGGATCGGGGAGATCTTCCTGAAGAGCTCGAAGCAAGGCTCGACGCTCGCGGGCGTGATGGACGCCTTCTCCATCGCCATCTCGATCGGGCTCCAGTACGGGGTGCCGCTGGAGGCGTTCGTGGAGAAGTTCATCAACATGAAGTTCGAGCCCTCCGGCATGACCAACGACCCCGACATCCGGTTCGCCTCGTCGCTTGTGGACTACGTGTTCCGGCGGCTGGCGCTCGATCACCTGCCGCCCGAGAAGCGCGAGTCGCTCGGGGTACGCTCGATCGAGGAACGGAAGGAGTCGGCGAAGGCGGAGGCCGCGCACAAGTCCAGCGAAGTCCCGCCGCCGGTCGAGGTGGGGGGGAAGCCGGAGGCGCCGGCGGAGAAGACGACCCCGATGGGAGCCATGCTCGCGGACGCACCCCTCTGCTACTCGTGCGGGTCCAAGATGCAGCCCGCGGGGTCCTGTTACGTCTGCCCGACCTGCGGCTCGACCAGCGGCTGCTCCTAGAGAGGTACGGGAGGCTCCACGTTCGCGACCCGTTCGGCAACCGCCTGGAGCTGATGGGACCGCAGTGACCGAGCTGCCCTTCAAGCGCCTTGATCCCGGCGTGGAGCTCCCGACCCGGGCGCACCCGGGGGACGCCGGCCTGGACCTTCGGGCCGCTGCGGACGTCGAGGTGAAGCCAGGGGAGCGGGCGATGGTGCCTACCGGGGTGGCGGTGG
Source organism: bacterium (assembly GCA_023251895.1). Taxonomy (GTDB): domain Bacteria; phylum Actinomycetota; class UBA4738; order UBA4738; family HRBIN12; genus JAHEXX01. The sequence goes on along the minus strand of JAHEXX010000028.1, from coordinate 5,505 downwards.
CCATCCCGGACGGGCACGCAGGGATGGTCCTTCCGCGATCGGGGCTGGCCTCGCGGCGAGGGCTCACGCTGGCCAACGCGCCGGGCCTGATCGACGCGGGGTACCGGGGCGAGGTGATCTGCGCGATGGTGAACCTGGACCGGGAGGAGGCCGTGCTGATCCGGCGGGGGGATCGGATCGCACAGCTTGTGATCGTCGCGGTTCCCACGATGGAACCGGTCTGGGTGGAGGAGCTTCCGGGATCGAGCCGCGGCCCGGGCGGGTTCGGCTCCACGGGCTCATGAGGTTCCTCGACGGGGTCCGCGCCTGGGGCGCGGGTGCCGGTTGAAGGGGTTCACGGCCGCGTCTACCATGGGAGGCGCCCAGGCGGACGTGGCTCAGTTGGTAGAGCACCACCTTGCCAAGGTGGGGGTCGCGGGTTCGAATCCCGTCGTCCGCTCCAAACCAGATCGAACCCTTCCTTTCCCATGCCGTAGACTTGCGGTGGCCCGGTTATGCCGGGCTGTGCTACGTCGGCGGGGTGGCCGAGTGGTTAGGCAAGGGTCTGCAAAACCCTGTACACCGGTTCAATTCCGGTCCCCGCCTCTGGGGCTTCGTGGTCACCGCGTAGAATGACCCGACCGGGCGGTTAGCTCAGGGGGAGAGCGCTTCCTTGACGCGGAAGAGGTCAGAGGTTCAAATCCTCTACCGCCCACCAGGTCGGTCCCTCGACAGCCGCGATGGCTTTCGACACGCCTCCGTCTGAGCCGCCCTCGTCCGTGGATGCGTACCGATTCGGACTTGCGGGCGCGAGTCGAACGGAGTAAGACTTGACATCTGCCCAGCCAGAGGCCCCAGCGGCAACGCCAGGGCGGACCGGCTCGGCGATGGACGGCGGCGCGACGCGGGCACGCGCCGCCGTCTGCTATGTGGGGTGATATCGTGACCAACCCCGGGCGCGTAGCTCAGCGGGAGAGCGCTTGCTTCACACGCAAGAGGTCGTAGGTTCAAATCCTGCCGCGCCCACCACCGATCGCTGACGAGGTAGGCTGCCGGGAGTTGTGGCCCCGCGCGACGTCGGGGGACAATGCCGCCGAGGGACCCCAAGGAGAAGAAGGCAGCCGTGTTCGCTCTCCTGTTCATCCTTTCGTGGTGGACGAGCCTGTTCCTGCTCGTTGTCGTCGGCGCCGTGATCGTGGGCGTCCTGTGGTTCGGCAAGAAGCGTAGGAAGGCCCTGGCGCTGTTCCTGCTCGTGGTCTTCGGAGCGCTGATCGTGGGCGACCTGTTGTCTGGCAAGCCGGTGCTCTGCGACTTGGCGGGGCGTCACTACGTCGACGCCAAGGGGATCTGCACGCGTCGTTAGACCGCGCTGTCTCGTAAGGTTCTTTCCGACCGTGAGTGAGGCAAGACACCCAAGCGTGGCATCGATGCAGGGCGCATCCCCCCGTCCGGCCGCGCGGGCCGTGGACCTGGGGAAGGTCTACGGAGAGGGCGACGCGGCGGTGGAGGCGCTACGGGGGGTCACGATCGACTTCGCCTCCGGGCGGTTCACCGCCATCATGGGTCCGTCGGGGTCGGGGAAGTCGACCCTGCTGCACTGCATGGCCGGGCTCGATGCCCCCACGTCGGGCCGCGTCTTCATCGGGGACGTCGATCTGACCACGCTCTCGGAGAAGCAGCTCACACGGCTCCGTCGTGACAAGGTTGGGTTCATCTTCCAGGCCTACAACCTGGTCCCCACGCTCACCGCCGAGGAGAACATCACGCTGCCCATGGACATCGCCCGGGCCAGGCCGGAACGGGACTGGTTCGACACCGTGGTGGACACGATCGGCTTGCGGGATCGCCTGCGCCATCGCCCCAGCGAGCTGTCGGGCGGCCAGCAGCAGCGCGTCGCCAGTGCCCGCGCCCTGATGAGCCGGCCGGAGATCGTCTATGCGGACGAGCCCACCGGGAACCTGGATTCCCGGTCCGGGTCGGAGCTCCTCGCGTTCCTGCGTGACGCGGTGAAGGAACACGGGCAGACCCTCGTGATGGTCACCCACGACCCGACCGCGGCGGGCCACGCCGACCACGTCGTGTTCCTGGAAGACGGGGCGGTCGTTGACGAGATGGAGGAACCGACGGCCGAGCGGGTCCTCGACCGCATGAAGTCGCTGGAGGCCTGAGCCGTGTGGCGAGCCACGCTGAAGAGCCTCCTTGCGAGGAAGGTCCGGCTCGCCCTCACCGCCCTGGCGGTGGTGCTGGGCGTCGGGTTCGTGGCCGGGACGTACGTGCTGACCGACACCCTGGACAAGGCCTTCGACGAGCTGTTCACCACCACCACCGCAGGCGTTGACGTCGTCGTGCAGGCGAAGTCGGCTTTCACCCCGGTCGAAGGCGGAGGCGGGGGAGGCGGTCAGGAACGGAACCCGGTTCCCGAAGGCGTGGCGCGGAGGATCGAAGCGATCGGCGGCGTGCAGCGGGTGGTGGGCGACGTCGCCGGGTACGCGCAGATCGTCGACCCCCGAACGGGGAAGGCCATCACGACGGCGGGAGCGCCCACGCTCGGCGCGAACTGGGATCCGCTGACCGGGCTCGTGCTGCGGCGGGGGAGGGCGCCGACGGGACCCGGCGAGATGGCGGTGGATGCCGGCACCGCCGGGAAGTACGACCTGGCCGTGGGCGACCGGGTCCAGGTGCTGTTCCAGGGGCCGTCAGGCGAGTTCACGATCTCCGGGATCGTCGGGGTGGGGGAGTTGGACAACCTGCTCGGCGCCACCCTGTCGGTGTTCGACACGGAGACCGCACAACGGGTCTTAGGCCGGCAGGGCGAGTTCGACACGGTGAACGTCGTGGCTCGCCCGGGGGTCTCGCCGATCCAGTTGCGGAACGCGGTCGCCGCGGCGCTGCCGAAGGGATTCGAGGTACTCACGGGGGCCGACGCCGCGACGCAGAGCGCCGAGCAGCTGAGGCAGGGCTTGGGGTTCCTGCGAACGGCCCTCCTCGTGTTCGGGTTCGTCTCGTTGTTCGTGGGCGCGTTCATCATCTTCAACACGTTCTCGATCATCGTGGCCCAGCGGACTCGGGAGCTCGGGCTCCTGCGCGCGCTCGGGGCCAGCCGGCGGCAGGTGATGGTCTCGGTGATGGGCGAGGCGGTGGCCATCGGCCTGGCCGCCTCTGCGGTGGGTATCGGGGCGGGCGTGCTGATCGCGGTTGGGCTGCAGGCGCTCCTGCGCCTGGTCGGCGTGGAGCTCCCCAGCACGGCCACCCAGGTGCTGCCGCGAACGTTCGTCGTCTCCCTCGTGATCGGGACCGTGGTGACGTTCGTGGCGTCGGTCATCCCGGCGCGACGCGCTTCTCGCGTCGCGCCGGTCCAGGCCCTCCGGGAGGAGGGGGCGCCGCCGGGAGGCTCGCTGCGGCGGCGGATCGCGATCGGCTTCGCCGTGACCGGCCTCGGGCTGGCGGCGCTGCTGACCGGATTGTTCGGCGGCGGATCCCACGCCGCGCAGCTCGTAGGGCTGGGTGCGGCGATGGTCTTCCTGGGGGTGGCGATCCTCTCGCCCCTGGTGGCCCGGCGGATCGCGGGCTGGCTGGGGGCTCCGCTGCGGCGGCTGTCGTTCTCCGGGAAGATGGGGCGGGAGAACTCCATGCGCAACCCCCGGCGCACCGCGGCGACCGCGGCCGCCCTGATGATCGGGCTCGGTCTGGTGACGTTCGTGGCCGTGTTTGCCGCATCGCTCCGATCGTCGGCGAGCGCTGCGCTCGACGAGACGCTGAGGGCCGACTTCATCGTGAGCTCCAGCCAGTTCCAGCCGTTCAGCGCGCAGGTCGCGCGCGACCTGGCGGCCCGGCCCGAGCTCGGCGTGGTGTCGCCGTTCCGGCAGGGGGAGATCCGGGTCGGCGGGCGCACCGACTTCGTCGCCGGGGTCGACCCGTCGACCATCGCGGCGGTGGCTGCGGTCGATGTCGCCGGCGGGTCGTTGCACAGTCTCGGGGACGGCGCGCTGCTCGTCTACCGCGGCGTGGCGAGGAGCCACGGTTGGAAGACGGGCGACACCGTCACCGTGGAGTTCGCCAAGAGCGGGAAGAGGAAGTTCACGATCGGCGGCATCTTCACCGACAACCGGCTGCTGAACAACTACGTCGTCTCCCTGCCGGTCTACCAACGGAACTTCGCCGGACAGCTCGACATGATCGTGTTCGTCAAGGCCCGGAAGGGCGTGCCGATCGACCGGGCTCGCAGAGCTGTCGATCAGGTCGCCGCGAAGTACCCGAACGTCGAGGTGAACGACCAGGCGTCGTTCAAGGCGAGGCAGGCCGGCTTCATCAACCGGTTCCTGGCCCTCGTCTCGGCCCTGCTGGGACTGGCCATCCTCATCGCGCTGTTCGGCATCGTGAACACGCTGGGATTGTCGATCTTCGAACGGACCCGTGAGCTCGGGCTGCTCCGGGCCGTGGGCATGAGCCGGCGGCAGGTGAAGCGGATGATCCGGTGGGAGGCGGTGATCATCGCGGTTCTCGGCGCGCTGCTGGGAGTGGTGATCGGCGTGCTGTTCGGGTGGACCATGCAGCGGGCCCTCGCGGACCAGGGAATCAGCCGGTTCGCACTGCCGGTCGGCACCCTGGTCGCCTATGTGATCCTGGCTGGGTTCGCCGGGGTGTTGGCGGCAATCCTCCCCGCCCGGCGGGCGGCCCGGCTCAACATCCTGGAAGCGATCGCGTACGAGTAGGCCCGGCGGGCCCGGATATCATGGCGCGCATGCCGAAGCTCTCGTTCCCAGACGGCCGCGTCGCCGACCTCCCCGAGGGTGAACCGGTCGGCTCGGCCGTGGAGCCGGGCGTGGTCGCGGTGCGCCTGGACGGCGAGCTTCGTGACCTGTCTTTCATCCCGGGCGGCGACGCGGCCGTGGAGCCGGTGAGCGCCGCCGATCCCGACGGACTCGACGTGTTGCGACACTCCACGGCGCACGTGATGGCCCAGGCCGTGTGCGATCTGTTCCCCGGGGCGAGATACGCCATCGGTCCGCCGATCGAGGACGGGTTCTACTACGACTTCGAGCTGCCGCAGGCCCTGTCGCCTGATGACCTGCCTCGGATCGAGGCCCGGATGGCAGAGATCGCCGTTGCGGATCAGCCGTTCGTGCGCGAGGAGGTTTCGCGCGACGACGGGCTCGTGCGCTTCGCGGACCAGCCCTACAAACGGGAGATCATCGAAGGGGTCGAAGTTGACGAAGGCGCCGGTGGCGAGGCCGTCACGATCTACCGGAACGACGGGTGGGCCGACCTGTGCTTGGGGCCGCACGTCCCGTCCACCGGGCGACTCGGGGCGTTCAAGCTGCTGAAGGTGGCCGGCGCGTACTGGCGGGGAGACGCGGCCCGGCCGATGCTCCAGCGCATCTACGGCACGGCGTGGGCCACGAAAGAGGACCTCGATGCGTACCTCCTTCGCATGGAGGAAGCGGAGCGGCGGGATCACCGCAAGCTGGGACGGCAGCTCGACCTGTTCTCGTCGCCTGAGGAGCTGGGCCCGGGCCTGTGGATCTG
>JAHEXX010000112.1 GCA_023251895.1 bacterium | reverse complement strand
CCCGGTTCCGGCGGAGCAGCGAGAAAGCCTCGACGAAGCCGTTCCGGGGCTCCTCGGCGGCGGTGGATGGGGATTCGCGCTCGGACACGTCGATTTGCCAGACTACATGGTCGGTCCCGGCACCGAGGGGGGAGACCCATGCTCGAGCGATTCACGTGGTACAAGCAGTCGGCGTTCCAGTGGGGCGGCGACGGGCTGATGGTGTACATCGACCCGTGGGGGGTACCCGACGGCTCCGCACCCGCGGACGTCATCTTCATCACCCACGCCCACTTCGATCACTTCCAGCCGGAGGAGATCGAGCGCCTGCGGAAGGCCGGCACGAAGCTCGTGGCGCCGGCCGACGTGGCTCGCGAGCTCTCGGGCGATGTCACGGCGGTCGGGCCCGGCGACTCGCTGGATGTGACCGGCATCGATGTGCGTGCGGTCCCCGCCTACAACGTTCGCGAGGAGCGCCAGCAGATGCACCCCAAGGCGAACCGTTGGGTGGGATACGTCCTGGAGTTGGGCGGTTCCACCTACTATCACGCGGGCGACACCGACCATGCGCCGGAGCTGGACGCGGTCAGGACCGACGTGGCGTTCTTGCCCATCGGCGGGACCTACACGATGGACGCGGCCGAGGCGGGTGGCCTGGCGAAGTCGATCGGGCCGCAGCTTGCGGTGCCGATGCACTTCGGGTTCGTCGTGGGCTCGTCCGGCGACGCGGACGTGTTCCGGCACGAGGCCGACCCGGTGAAGGTGGAGGTCCTCACCCCCGTGCATCCCTTCGAACGGGACTAGGGTGGACGGGCGAGACGAGGTCGCAACTCGAGTGGCGATCGGGTACGACGGGCCCTTGTACATCCTGGCCTTCGACCACCGGGTGTCGTTCCAGAGGAAGTTCTTCGGGATCAGCCGGGAGCCCAACCAGGAGGAGACGGCCTGGATCGCGGATGCGAAGGGCGTGATCTTCGAGGGCGCTTCGCGGGCGCTCGACGAGGGTGTACCCCGGGAAGCCGCGGGCGTCCTGGTGGACGAGCAGTTCGGAGCCGAGATCGCGCGAAGGGCCAAGGCCGACGGGCTTACCTTCGCGATGCCGGTGGAGAAGAGCGGACAGGACGAGTTCGACTTCCAGTTCGGTGAGCTGTTCGGCGAGCACATCGAGGACTTCGACCCGACCTTCGCCAAGGTCCTGGTCCGGTACAACCCCCAGGGCGACGAGGAGATGAACCTGCGGCAGACCGCCCGGCTGAGGCGACTCGGGGAGTGGCTCCACGAGCGTGGACGGAAGTACCTGTTCGAGCTGTTGGTGCCGGCGGAGCCGCACCAGCTGGAGGCCGTGGGCGGGGACGAGGTCAGGTACGACGTGGAGGTCCGGCCGGAGCTGATGAGGCGGGCCGTCACGGAACTGCAGGATGCCGGGATGGAGCCGGACATCTGGAAGATCGAGGGCATCCACCGGCGAGAGGACTGCGAGGCCATCTCCCAGACGGTCCGCCGGGACGGCAGGGACGGGGTGGCCTGCGTGGTACTGGGCCGCGGAGCCGACGACGACGCTGTAGACCACTGGCTGCGGGTGGCCTCGGGCGTGGCCGGGTACATCGGGTTCGCCATCGGGCGCTCGATCTGGTGGGATGCGTTGAAGGGATTCGTCGACGGCACGATCGAACGCGAGGAGGCCAGCAAGCAGATCGCCGCCAACTACAAGCGCTTCATCGACGTGTACAACGCAGGCTGAGAGGGGGAGGGGCTGTGGGCGTGATCAAGACCATCGACCTGGTGGGGGTGTCGAGCGAGTCCTGGCGGGACGCGGCGCAGCAGGCGCTGGCCGAGGCCGCCAAGACCATCCGCGGCATCGAGACGATGGACATCCTCGAGACCACCGCCGTGGTCAAGGACAACCAGATCGCCGAGTACCACACGCACGTCCGGATCGCCTTCCGCATCGAGCGGTAGGAGGTCGGACGAACGGAAACGTCCCGCGCGGCCGGGTGCGCCGGACGGGTGGGCTGACAGGCCGGCTCGTGGGGACGTTCCTGCTGTTAGGCCTGGTCCTGGCCGGCTGCGCCGAGAAGGCGGAGCCACCCGAGGCATCCCTCGGTTCCCTGCCCGACGTCGCCCGGATCGAGGGCGTGGGCTCCGAGGGCGGTGAGGGTGCCGAGGGAGACCCCGCGGAGATGGCCCGGAACCTGTTGAAGGGTCTGCAGCCGGAGGATGTGGTCGAGCGAGCGGCGTACGCCGCCTATCCGGAGGAAGCCTGGGTCCGCGTGGTCCGGGACGGGGAGGTCGTCGCGACCGTTGGCTTCGACGTGGGAACGGATGGCGCGGGCTGGAGCTTCACAGCGTTCCAGTCCTGCCCGCACGCAGGCATCTCGTACTGAGCCGAACACTGGGCGACGGGTTTGATCCTGGGAATCGGGCCGAGATCACGTGCGAGATCCAGCCCACTCGCTGAATGCCCCGCCGGCCCGTCTCCCCGCCCGGATAGACTGAGGCCGGAATGCCGGCCTCCATCGTGATCGGGACCCAGTGGGGGGACGAGGGCAAGGGGAAGGCCACGGACTACCTGGCCGACCGCATGCACTTCGTCGTCCGCTACCAGGGTGGCAACAACGCCGGCCACACGATCGTGGCCGAGGGGCAAACCCTGAAGCTCCAGCTCGTGCCCTCGGGCATCCTGTACACCCACATCACGTCCGTCATCGCCGACGGCGTGGTGGTGGATCCGCGGGTACTGCTGGAGGAGATGGACGGCCTGGCCGCGCTCGGCATCGACCCCACCCGGCTGGTCGTCTCGGGCAACGCCCACATGATCATGCCCTACCACCTGGAGCTGGAGAAGGTCACCGAGCGGTTCCTCGGCAAGAACGCCCTCGGCACAACCAAGCGCGGGATCGGTCCCGCCTACGGCGACAAGGCCGCCCGGATCGGGCTGCGGATGCAGGATCTGTTCGACGAGAAGATCTTCCGGGAGAAGCTCGATATCGCGCTCAAGGAGAAGAACCTCGTCCTGACCAAGGTGTACGGTCGGCTCCCCCTCACCGCGAACCTGATCGTCGACGACTACATGCGGTACGCGGATCGGCTGCGCCCTTACGTGGGCGACACGTCCAAGCTGATCCACGACGGTCTGCGGGCGGGCACGAACGTCCTGCTGGAGGGGGCCCAGGGGACGATGCTCGACCTCGACCACGGCACGTATCCCTTCGTGACCTCCTCGACCCCCGTGGCTGGGTATGCGCTGGCCTCGGCCGGCATCGGGCCCAGGGAGATCGACCGGGTCATCGGCATCACGAAGGCCTACGTGACCCGGGTGGGGGCCGGGCCGTTCCCCACGGAGGACCACGGGCCCGAGGGCGATCGCCTGGGCGAGCGGGGCCGCGAGTTCGGGACGGTCACCGGCCGCAAACGGCGGTGCGGGTGGTTCGACGCGGTGATCCTGCGGTACGCGGCCCGGCTGAACGGCCTGTCCGAGCTGTTCGTCACGAAGCTCGACGTGCTGTCGGGGTTCGGGACGGTGAGGGTGTGCACGGCGTATCGGGCCGACGGGGAGATCTTCGAGGACATGCCGCCCAACCAGTCGCTGTTCCACCGGGCCGAGCCGGCGTACGAGGAGCTGGAGGGGTGGGATGAGGACCTCGGCCAGGTCCGGTCTTTCGAGGCCCTGCCCGCGGCCGCCCGCAAGTACCTCGACCGGCTCCAGGATCTGGTCGGCGTGCCGATCGGCGTCGTCTCGGTCGGCCCCGGCCGCGAGCAGAGCCTTTCGGTGTCATGAAGATTCTCGTCATCGGGGGAGGAGGACGGGAGCACGCGTTGGTATGGCGCCTGGCCCAGAACCCGACGGTCGACCGCCTGTTCGCCGCGCCGGGGAACGCCGGCATCGAGGAGGAAGCCCACTGCCTCCCGGTCGCCGCCGACGACGTTCGGGCCTTGGTCGAGTTCGTGGAGACGGAGGACATCGATCTGACGGTGGTCGGCCCCGAGGCGCCGCTGGTGGCCGGCCTGGCCGACGAGCTCATGGCCAGAGGGTTCCGGGTGTTCGGACCGGGCCGGGAGGCCGCCAGGATCGAAGGTTCCAAGGCCTGGGCCAAGGAGCTGTGCGAGAACCACGGGGTTCCGACAGCGCGGTCACGGCTGTTCACGTCGTTCCCCGATGCGGTCGAGTACCTGGACGAGATCGAGCCCCCGTTCGTGATCAAGGCCGATGGCCTTGCCGCGGGTAAGGGGGTGACCGTGACGGAGGACCGGGCCGCCGCCGAGGACGCGCTCCGTGCGGCGCTGGTCGACCGGGCCTTCGGAGAGGCCGGAGACCGGGTCCTGGTCGAGGAGTACCTGGAAGGTCAGGAGGTCAGCGCTTTCGCCCTCACGGACGGGCGGGATGTGCTCCCGCTGGTGCTGGCACAGGACTTCAAGCGGGTCGGCGACGGCAACCGTGGACCGAACACTGGGGGCATGGGCGCATACTCGCCGGTGCCATTCGTCGACGACGTGACCGCCCGTCGCATCTGGATCGACGTGGTGGAACGCGTCGTCCGGGCCATGGACGTGGACGGGGTCCGGTTCCTCGGGGTCCTGTACGCAGGCCTCATGCTCACCGCCGACGGTCCCAAGGTGCTCGAGTTCAACTGCCGGTTCGGGGACCCGGAGGCCCAGGTCGTCATCCCCCGGCTGCGCTCGGACCTGGCCGAGTTGTTCCTCGCGTGCGTCGAGGGGAACCTCGGGCTGTACAAGACGATCTGGACCCCGGACGCCTGTGTCACCATCGTGCTGGCCTCGGGCGGCTACCCGGGAGAGTACGAAACAGGCATGCAGATCCGCGGGCTGGATGCGGCGAGGGAGGTCGACCAGACCCTCGTGTTCCATTCCGGCACGGAACGGCGAGGGGGTAGAGTGGTCACCGCGGGGGGGCGGGTGCTCGCGGTGAGCAGTCTGGGAGCCACGATCTCCGAGGCCAGGGCTCGGGCGTACGACGCGGCATCCCAGATCTCGTTCCAGGGGATGCACTACCGGAAGGACATCGCGGAACGGGTGGCGGAGGAGGCGACGTGAGCGACCAGTCCCCGCTCGTCGGTGTGCTGGTCGCGTCCCCCTCCGAGATGCCGATCCTCCGGCAAGCAGGCGCGATCCTGGAGAAGCTCGACATCCCGCACGAGGTGCGGGTGATGTCCTCATCGCGGAACCCCGACCTGGTCGACGAGTATGCGCGCACGGCCTTCGAGCGCGGCGTGAAGGTCCTGATCTGCACGACGGGGATGTCCGGGCACCTCGCCGCCGCCGTGGCCGCGCGGACCGTCCTACCGGTGATAGGCGTCCCCATCGCCTCCCTGCCGCAGATGGACGGCCGGGAAGCCCTGGCCATCACCGCCCAGATGCCGATGGGCGTGCCGGTCGCGGCCGTCGGCGTGGACGCCGCGGTCAACGCGGCCGTGCTGGCCGCCGAGATCGTCGGCATCGGCGATCCCGATGTCCAGGCCCGCCTGTGGAAGTTCAAGGACGACTTGGCGGAGGGCCTGAAGCTGTGATCCCCCGCTACGCCCGCTCCGACATGGCCGCGATCTGGTCGGAGCCGACCAAGCTGGACGCCTGGCTGAAGGTCGAGGTGCTCGCGGTCGAGGCCTGGGCCAAGCTTGGGAAGATCCCGGCCGAGGACGCTCGAGCCGTCCGGGAGCGGGCCTCGTTCACCGTGGAGCGCGTCGCCGAACTGGAGGCGGTCACGAAGCACGACACGGCCGCGTTCGTCCAGGCCGTCGGCGAGTCCGTGGGCCCTGCGGGCCGCTGGATCCACTTCGGCCTGACGTCGTCGGACGTGATCGACACGGGGCTCGCGCTCCAGCTCCGAGATGCCGCCGACCTGCTGCTGGCCGGGTTGGAGCGCCTGCTCACCGTGGTCAAGCGGATGGCCCTGGAGCACCGTGACACGGTCTGCGTGGGCCGGACCCACGGCATCGTGGCCGAGCCCACATCCTTCGGTCACAAGCTTGCCTTGTGGGCGTTCGAGCTGGACCGCGACCGGGAGCGGCTTCGCCGGGCGCGCGACGCTGTCTCCGTCGGCAAGATCTCCGGCGTGGTCGGGACCTATGCTCAGGTGGACCCGCGCGTCGAGGAGCATGTCTGCGGCGAGCTGGGGCTCCAACCGGCCGAGGCGTCCAGCCAGATCGTCCAGCGGGATCGCCACGCGGAGTTCATGGCGGCGCTCGCGTTGACCGCGACGACGCTCGACAAGATGGCCACCGAGATCCGCCACCTGGCCCGCACGGAGATCCGGGAGGTCCAGGAGCCGTTCACGGCGGGCCAGAAGGGCTCGAGCGCGATGCCCCACAAGCGGAATCCCGTTCGGTGCGAGCGCGTGAGCGGCCTGGCCAGAGTGATCCGCGGGAACCTCCAGGCCGCCCTGGAGAACGTGGTCCTGTGGCACGAGCGCGACATCTCCCACTCCTCGGCGGAGCGGGTCATCCTGCCCGACTCGTGCATGGCGCTCGACTTCATGTTGGCGGAGATGATCGACGTGCTTTCCGGGCTCATCGTCTACCCGGGGCGGATGCGGGAGAACCTGGACGCCGGTGGCGGTCTGGTGTACTCCCAAGGCGTGCTGCTCGCGTTGGTCGACGAGGGGATGTCTCGAGACGACGCGTATGCCATCGTCCAGTCCGCGGCCTCTGCAGCCTGGGATCGGGGCGAGCGGTTCCGGGAGCGGATCGAGGCCGACCCCAAGGTTCGTGAGCTGCTCTCGGATGGTGATCTCGATGTGCTGTTCGAGCCGTCGAGGTTCCTTCGGAACCTCGACGGCGTGTTCGCCAGGCTGCAGAAGCTACTCGTGAAGGAGGAAGGGTGAGCGTCGCCGGCGGACTGCACGCCCGGGGGAAGGTTCGCGACATCTTCGAGGCGGGTGACGACCTGCTGATGGTGGCCTCGGACCGGATCTCGGCGTTCGACGTGGTGCTGCCGAACCCCATCCCCGACAAGGGGCGAGTGCTGACCGGCCTGTCGCTGTTCTGGTTCGAGGAGACCGAGGACCTCGTGGCGAACCACCTGCTGACGGCGGAGCGCCCGCGGTTCCCCGAACCCTTCCGGAGCGAGCCGGGGCTCTCCGGGCGGGCCATGCTGGTGAGACGGGCCGAGGTGGTCCCTGTGGAATGCGTGGCCAGGGGGTACCTGACCGGCTCAGGACTCAAGCAGTACAGGGCGGAGGGCCGCGTGTGTGGGGTGCAGCTCCCACGGGGCCTCGTGGAATCGTCCCGGCTGCCCGAGCCCATCTTCACGCCGACCACGAAGGCGGCGGAGGGACACGACCTGCCCCTCACCTTCGAGGAAACGGTCGACCTGGTCGGCAAGGGCCTGGCCGAGAAGCTGAAAGAGCTGACCCTCACGATCTACGAACGCGGCGCCGAGATCGCCCTCGAGCGCGGGATCATCCTGGCCGACACGAAGTTCGAGTTCGGGTTCGAGGGTGGCGAGCTGATCCTGATCGACGAGGTCATGACGCCCGATTCCTCCAGGTTCTGGCCGTCCGAGGGGTACGAGCAGGGGAAGGTCCAGGCTTCGTTCGACAAGCAGTACGTGCGCGACTGGCTTGACGCGAGCGGCTGGAACCACGAGCCGCCGCCGCCCGAGCTGCCGGCCGAGGTCGTGGCCGGGACCTCCCTGAAGTACCGCGAGGCCTACGAGCGGATCACCCGGGAGGAGGTCGACAACTACCGCGACCGGATGGGCGCGATCGACGAGGTGGACTGGGACGCCTGCGCGGTCGGCCTGGTCCGGCTGCTGCGGGAGCGGGGATGAAGCACCGGTTCGAGGTCATCGTGTCGCTGAGGCCGGGGCTGCTCGATCCCCAGGGCAAAGCGGTCGAAGGGTCGCTCCCCGCCATGGGCTGGACCAACGTCTCGTCGGTCCGGGTCGGCAAGCACATCGAACTCGAGGTGGACGCCGACAGCCAGGAGGACGCTGTCTCGCAGGTCGATGAGATAGCTCGGCGCCTGCTGTCGAATCCCGTGATCGAGAACTACCGCATCGTGTCGATGGCGCCGGTCGAACGGCTGACCTTCGAGGAGCGTCGTTGAACCGGAAACCGCGCGTCGGCGTGATCACGTTCCCCGGATCGCTCGACGACCGAGACGCGCTGCGCGCGATCACGTTCATGGGCGGGGAGGGGGTGCCACTGTGGCACGCGGACCACGACCTGCTGGGCGTGGACGCCGTGATCCTGCCCGGTGGGTTCTCCTACGGCGACTATCTGCGGTGCGGGGCGATCGCCCGGTTCGCCGGGATCATGGACGAGGTGCGCGGCTTCGCCGAAGGCGGCGGGCCGGTCGTCGGCGTGTGCAACGGGTTCCAGATCCTGTGTGAGGCCGGGTTGTTGCCGGGCGCGCTGATCCGGAATCGGTCGCTCCGGTTCGTGTGCCGTGTCGTCCGCCTGAGGGTAGAGACCTCCCTCACGCCGCTCACCGCCAACCTGGTGGCAGGCGAGGTGCTGGAGATCCCCGTCAAGCAC
>JAHEXX010000111.1 GCA_023251895.1 bacterium | reverse complement strand
GCCGCGCTGGAGTGGATCGACCGGTACGGGGACCTCGACGGCGACGGGTTCGTCGAGTACCAGACCCGGTCGACGGGCGGGACCCGGAACCAGGGCTGGAAGGACTCGCACGACTCGATGGTCCACGCGGACGGACGTCTGGCCGACACGCCGATCGCGCTGTCGGAGGTCCAGGCGTACGTGTACCTGGCCAAGATGCGGGTGGCCGACGTGTACCTGGCCCTCGACGACGAGGCCAGGGCGGAGACCCTGCGGGCGGAGGCCTGGGACCTGAAGAAGCGGTTCAACGAGGTCTTCTGGATGGAGGACGAGAAGTACTTCGCCGCCGGGCTCGATCGCGACAAGCATCAGATCCGCACCGTGATGTCGAACCCGGCGCATGGCCTGTACGCCGACATCCTCGAGCCCGAGAAGGCGGCGGCGCTGGCCAAGCGCCTGCTCGCGCCGGACATGTTCTCGGGATGGGGCGTCCGCACCCTGAGCAAGGCGGCGGCCGCCTACAACCCCATGAGCTATCACAACGGCTCGGTGTGGCCGCACGACAACGCGCTGATCGCTGCGGGCCTCAAGCGATACGGCTTCGCCCGGTCCACCAACCGGGTGGCGACCGCGCTGTTCGACGCGGCGATCCACGCGGACTACCTGCGGCTCCCGGAGCTGTTCTGCGGCTTCACCCGACGCACGCCGAACCGGCCCGTCAGCTACCCGATCGCCTGCTCCCCCCAGGCGTGGGCGGCGGGCTCGCCCTTCCTGATGCTCCAGGCCATCCTGGGCATCTCCGCCATGGCCCACCAGAACCTGCTCACCGTGAACAAGCCGCACCTGCCGACATGGCTGAACACCGTGGAGCTCCGGAACCTCCGGGTGGGCCGCAGTCGCATCTCGCTGGTGTTCCGGCGGGAGGGGGAGATCACCTCGTTCTCGCTGCTGTCGCGAGAGGGCAGCGTTCGCGTAGTGATGGAGGAGTAGGGCCCGCTCAGTGGGTGCAGCTCCTGGTGGACACGGGCCGCCTGCGCCCCACGGCCGCCCGGACCTCCGGGAGGAACCCGTCGGCCGCGATCGCGTAACCGATCCCGTCCTGCGTCGTCGATGCGGCGAACACGATCCCGCCCACCTTGCCGGTCACCAACACGAACGGCCCGCCCGAGTTCCCGGGGCGGACGGTCGTCTGCAGTTCGAGCAGCTTCCGGACGACCGTGTCCTTGTAGTAGATGTCGCGTGCTTTCGGTTGGATCACTTGGCGCACGGCGGCCCGCCCAACCTTCAGGTCGCCACCCTCCGGGTAGCCGAGCACGGCCCCCTTGGCCCCGCGGCCCACGTCCGGGGCGAACTGAAGGGGTGGCCCCGGGGTGTTCGGCGTCCACAACAGGGCGAGGTCCAGCCGGGGATCGAACAGCACCACCGTCGCCGTCCGGCTCGGCCCGTTCTGCTGTTGCACTTCCGTGCGGACCATCCCAGCGACGACGTGGGCGTTGGTCAGCACGTAGTTCGGCGCGACGACGAACCCACTCCCCTCGGAGACCAGCCCGCACGCGGGGCCGACGATCCGGACGGTGCTCTGGTCGGCCGCGGCGAACGCCCGCCGGGCCTGTGCGGTGGTCGGGTTCTGGACGGGCCCGGTCGGCGGCGGCGGGAGCCCGATAAAGACCTCGGGCAGGCCGAACCGTCCCAGGAACCGGCGGGTCTCGGTGAGGAGCGAGGGGGGTTGCGGGAGCGCGGCCTCCAGCCGCCGCACGATGGCCGACCCCTCGATCTCGCCGGACAGGCCCAGGAACGGGCCGTTCACCAGGTTGAGGGCTACGAACCACACGGCGAGCAACAGCACGACCACCGACAGCACCGAGCCGCCGATCGCATCGGCCGGGCGCAGGCGCGTGCGCTTGCGGGCGGCCGTCCGCACGCGGTGGCCGATCATCCACCCCACCACGTCCCCGATCCCGGCGCAGATGAGGAGCACCCCGAGCGCGATCCCCGTCTGCGCGAACGGCACCGACGCGAGTTCCGCTAGCCGGGGCGCGACTAGGGCACCGACCAGCAGCCCCACGAGGAGGCCGCCTAGGGTCAGGACCTGCATGACCGCCCCACGGCGGTAGCCGCCGTAGGCGGACAGCCCAAGCAGGCCCACGATCGCGAGGTCCAGCAGGTCCACCGAAGAAGTATCGTGCATCACGATTCCCGGAGGGACCTAAGATAGTGATCTTGGAGCGGAAGTCGGCCCTCGTGACGGGCGGCACGACGGGGCTGGGGCGGGCGATCGCCGAGCGGTTCCTCGGTGCTGGGGCGCGGGCGGTCATCACCGGCCGGGACGCGAACATCGGCGGGGAGGCCGAGGCAGAGCTCCGCGAGCACGGCGAGGTCCATTTCGTGCGGGCCGACGCGGCCGACGAGGCGGCCATCACCGCCTCCGTGGACCGCACGATCGAGCTTCTGGGTGGCTTGGACGTCCTGGTGAACAACGCCGGGATCGGCGTGATCTCGACCATCCTGGAGACCCCGGCCACCGACTTCGACCGGGTCATGGCCGTGAACCTGCGCGGCTACTACCTATACGCGAAGGCAGCGTTCCCGCACCTCCGGGAGCGGGGCGGGTGCATGATCCACGTCTCATCCGACGCCGGCGTATTGGGGGAGGTCGACATCGGGGTGTACTCGGTGTCGAAGGCGGCCGTGATCATGCTGTCGAACATGCTGGCCCTCGAGTGCGGGCGGGCGGGCGTCCGTTCGAACTGCATCTGTCCCGGGGACATCATCCCCGGGATGCGCCACATGGCTCCCCCGGGAGAGGAAGGCAGGCAGGAGGACGACCCCGCCGAGTGGAACCTGCCGCCCATCGGCCGCCTGGGGCAGGCCCGTGACGTGGCCGAGGCGGCCTTGTTCCTCGCCTCGGATGCGTCGTCGTTCTGCAACGGCGCGAACCTGTTGGTCGATGGGGGGATGCGGGCGGGATACAACGCCGACCGGCCGGAGCGGCCCGCCGGGATAGACTGAGGGTCTCGTGGTCACCATCGCTCACATCTCCGACCCGCACGTCGGCTCGCCCTATTTCGTGCCGAACCTCATGAACAGGGTCATCGTGGAACTGAACGAGCTGGCCCCCGATGTCGTGATCTGCACCGGTTACCTCACGAACGAGGGATACCGTCAGGAGTACAAGAACTGGGTGGCGTACCGGGACCGGATCGAGGCGCCGGTCCACACCGTGACCGGGAACCACGACGCGCGCAACGTCGGGTACCTGCACTTCGAGGAACTGGTCGGCCCCCGGCACTGGGCCATCGAGGTCGAGGGCGTACGGATCGTCGGGGTGGATTCGAGCGAGCCCGACCTCAACGAGGGGCAGGTCGGTCGGGAGCGGTACGGCTGGATCCGTGAGCAGTACGCGGCGCCCGCGGATCTCAAGGTGTTCGCCCTCCATCACCATCTGCTGCCAGTGCCTGGCACGGGACGGGAACGGAGCACGGTGGCCGATGCGGGCGACCTGCTGGAGGTGCTGATCGGGTGCGGCGTGAACATGGTGCTGTCGGGCCACAAGCACGTACCGTACGTGTGGCGTCTGGAGAACCTGTACGTGGCCACCGCCGGCACCGTGTCGTCCTTGCGGCTCCGGGGCTACACCAAGCCGTGCTACAACGTGCTCGAGTACGAGGGCGACGAGGTCAAGATCTGGCGTCGGTTCCCGTTCGGAGGCGGGAGCGTGATCGCACACTTCTCGCTCTCCACCGGGGCGCAGTTCCTCCGCGAGCTGGAGCCCCCGGTCCAGCAACGCGTCGAGGCCAGCGCCGCCGAGTAGCCAGCCCCGGGACTGCGGAGTCAACGTGAAGGTCCTCGTCCTCGTAGACGGCGAACACTACCCCCCGGTGACGCGATGGGGGATCGAAGTCGCGCGCGCGCGGGGCCATGAGGTCGTGGCGGCGCTGTTCCTGGGGGGCTCGGAGAAGGTGGAGCCGGGAGCGATTCCCGATCTCGGGCTTCCCACGCTCGTGGCCGGCGATGACCCTCGGCGGGCCCTCGGGGCCGCGATCGACGACCTGCGACCGCAGGGCGTGCTCGATCTGTCCGACGAACCGGTGGTCGGCTACCGCGAACGGATGGAGTTCGCCGCGGTGGCTCTCGCTCGGGGCGTGTCCTATCTGGGAGCGGACTTCACCCTGGACCCGCCGATCGAGGGCCCGCCGCTCCCGGTTCCCACCCTCGCGGTGATCGGCGCCGGCAAGCGCAGCGGCAAGACAGCGATCGGCGGGGAGGTGGCCCGCGTGGCTGATCGCGGGGGGCTGCGGCCGATCGTCGTGGCCATGGGCCGCGGTGGCCCCGCCCAGCCGCAGGTTGCCGAGGCTGGGTCCGTGTCGTTGGAGCGTCTGCTGGAGCTGGTCCACCGAGGCGAGCACGCCGCCTCTGACTACCTGGAGGACGCCGTGACCACCGGGGTCACCACGATCGGGGCCCGGCGGGCCGGCGGGGGGCTGGCCGGCGCCCCGTTCGTCTCGAACCTCCGGCCCGCGGCCGAGCTCGCCGTCGAACGGGGCGCCGGCATCGTCGTGCTCGAGGGGAGCGGCTCGGCCCTCCCGCCCGTGCCGTGGGACGCGGGCGTCCTGGTGGTCCCGGTCACCACACCGCCGGAGTACCTGGGGGGTTACTTGGGCCCGCTGCGCCTGTTGCTATCGGACCTGGTTGTCCTTACAATGGCAGCCAGCCCAGATGCCGGGCTCGAGAACATCCCCGCACTCAGATCCCACGTTCAGCGGTTCCGCGATGATGCCCGGCTCATCGTGACGGACTTCGTTCCACATCCGCTGGCCGATGTTCGGGGCAGGGATGCGTTCTTCGCCACAACGGCTTCGGGGGCGGCCGCCGCGAGGCAGGTCGCTCAGTTGGAGGCCTCCGCCGGATGCCGCGTGGTGGGCTGGAGCGCCCGCTTGGCCGATCGGGCCGGGCTGGCGGAGGACATGGACGGCGCCGAGAGGTTCGAGGTTCTCCTCACGGAGCTGAAGGCCGCCGCCGTCGACGTGGCGTGCGAGCGGGCCCTGGCGAGGGGGGCCGAGGTCGTCTTCGTGGACAACCGGGCCGTCCTGGTGGAGGGAGAGGCAGACCTGCCGACGCTGCTGCGGGAGACCATCGATCTCGCGGTGGAGCGGGCGGGGGACAGAGTATGACGACAGACCGCAGGACCCCTCACATCCTGATCACCGACCGGGAACCCGGCCTGCCCTACTCGAAGGGCCTGATGGCTTCGCAGGTCATGGTCACCGGGCTCTCGCCGTACCGGGCCTACCAGGTCGCGGAGCGGATCGAGGAGCTCCTCCACGACCGCGGTGAAGGCTCGATTACCAGCGACGAGCTGGGGGAGATGGCGGCGGGCGTCATCGAGGAGATCGCCGGCGATCGATACGCGAAGAACTTCCAGCGGTGGCGGGAGGTCGAAGCCCTGGACATCCCGCTGGTCCTTTTGATCGGCGGGGCCACCGGCGTGGGCAAGTCGACGATCGCAACCCAGCTTGCCGCGCGCCTGGGCATCGTGCGCGTGGTGGCCACCGACGCCGTTCGCGAGGTCATGCGGGCCATGTTCTCCCGCGAGCTGATGCCGGCCATCCACACATCGTCGTTCGAGGCGGGCCCGGCCCTGCGCGAGCCGCCGAGCCGCGCCGGCGAACGGGTAATCGCGGGGTTCCGGGTGCAGACGGCCGCGGTGGCCGTGGGCCTGGAAGCGCTGCTCGACCGGGCGGCCCTGGAGGGCACCAGCGTGATCATCGAGGGGGCCCACGTGGTGCCGGGGTTCCTCGGCCTCGAGGCGCGAAGGGACCGGATCCTGGCGGTCCCGGTGATCATCACGGTCGAGGACGAGAACGTGCATCGAAGCCACTTCGTGGCCCGGTCCGCCGACCACGCCGGCCGGCCGATGGCCCGGTACCTGAGCGGGTTCGACGATATCCGCCGGGTTCAGAGGTACATCAAGAGCCAGGCGCTGTCGCACGGCGTCCCGGTGATCCCCAACTACAACTTCGACCAGGCTTTGGCCTCGGTCATCGACTTGATCATGGAGAAGGCCACCGAGCGCGCCGTCCTTGTACGGACCGGCTCGGCGAAGGCCGAACGGAAAGGAAGGACCGCATGAGGCTGTTCCTCGACACGGCGAGCATGGAGGAGATCCGCGAGATCAATCGGTGGGGCGTGCTCTCCGGCGTCACCACCAACCCCACGCTCGTGGCCAGGGAGCACCAGGACGCCGAACGAGTATGGAAGGAGATCCTGGCAGAGGTCGACGGGGACGTTTCGCTCGAGACCACCGTGCTCGAGGCCGGGGCCATGTACGAGCAGGGCGCCGACCTGGCACAGATGGGTCCGAACGCCGTGATCAAGGTGCCGATGACGCCGGACGGGCTCAAGGCGGGCAAGCGACTGGTCGAAGACGGTATCCGGATCAACGTGACACTCGTGTTCTCCCCGGCCCAGGCCATCCTGGCCGCAGAGATCGGGGCGTACATCGTGTCACCGTTCCTGGGCCGGATCGACGACGTGGCCTCCGATGGGATGTTCGTGCTCCGGCAGATCTGCGAGATCTACGACGTTCAGGGCTACGGAACCCAGGTGCTCGCCGCGTCGCTCCGCCACCCCATGCACGTGGTGGAGGCAGCGCTGGCAGGAGCGCACATCGCGACCATGCCGTACGAGGTCTTCACCAAGCTCGTGAAACACCCGCTCACCGACATCGGGCTGAACCAGTTCATGAAGGACTGGGAGGCCCTCCAGAAGGAACTGAAGGAAGGAGCCTGACGTGGACTCCGCAACGACCGACAAGGGCGCGCTCGAGGGCAAGCTCCTCCCCGAGCTGCAGAAGATCGCCGAAAGCCTCGGCATCGAGGGAACGCAGAAGCTTCGCAAGGCCGACCTGATCCAGACCATCCTTTCCAAGGCGTCGGCCGACGGCCGCGGCGACGGCTCGGCGCCGGCGGAGGAAACACCCCCCGGGTGGGCCGAGGCCGGACCTGAGGAGGGCACCACCACCACCACAGCCACCACTGCCACCGAGGAGCAGTCTGCGGAGACCTCAGGCAACGGCGCTCCCGATACGACCACCAGGCCACCGAGGGAGCGAGAGCGTCAGGAGGGCCGCCCGCAGGGCCGTCCCCAGGGAGAGGGCGGGCCTCGGACCGACCGTCGCCGGATGTCGCGCGAGGAGCGCCGGCGGGCCCGCGAGGAGCGCCGCGTCCGCGAGGAGCAGTACCGGGAGGAGGAGCTGGCCAACGCGCCCACGGCCACCGGCCTGCTGGACATCCTACCCGAGGGCTACGGTTTCCTTCGGACATCCGGGTACCTGCCGGGGCCCCAGGACATCTACGTCTCCCTGTCGCAGGTTCGCCGTTTCATGCTCCGCAAAGGGGACACGGTGACCGGCCAGGTCCGCACGCCCCGGGACAGCGAGAAGTACCTCGCGCTGCTCCGCATCGAAACCGTGAATGGCCTGGACCCGGAGGAGGCCAAGCAGCGCCCCACCTTCGAGAAGCTCACACCGCTGTTCCCCCACAAGCGGTTCCGCCTCGAGGGCAGCCCCACAGACGTGACCGGCCGGATCATGGACATGGTCGCGCCGATCGGGAAGGGCCAGCGCGGGATGGTCGTCTCGCCCCCCAAGGCCGGCAAGACGACCGTGCTGAAGAACATCGCGAACGGCATCATCAACTCCAGCCCCGAGACTCACGTGATGATCCTGCTGGTCGACGAGCGGCCGGAGGAGGTCACCGACTGGCAGCGCACGGTGGAGGCCGCCGAGGTCGTGTACTCCACGTTCGACAAGCCCGCCGACCAGCACATCCAGGTCACCGAGCTCGTGCTGGAGCGGGCCAAGCGCCTGGCCGAGATGGGCAAGGACGTCGCGATCCTGCTCGACTCCGTCACACGGCTGGCTCGCGCCTACAACCTGGCCGCCCCGGCCTCCGGCAAGATCCTGTCGGGCGGCGTGGACTCCACGGCCCTTTACCCGCCGAAGCGGTTCTTCGGTGCGGCCAGGAACATCGAGGAGGGGGGCTCGCTCACGATCATCGCCAGCGCGCTGGTCGAGACGGGCTCCCGGATGGACGAGGTCATCTTCGAGGAATTCAAGGGCACGGGGAACATGGAGCTCCGACTGGATCGGGCCCTGGCCGAGAAGCGGTTGTTCCCCGCCATCAACGTGGAGGCGTCGGGCACCCGCAAGGAGGAGCTGCTGATGCCGACCGAGGAGCTAGCGCTCGTGTGGCGGCTTCGCCGGGTGTTGCACGCGCTCGAGTCCGGGGCGGCGCTGGAGCTGCTCACCGACAAGATCCGCGCCACGAAGTCCAACGAGCAGTTCCTGAAGGAGATCGCGAAGGCACCGGCCTCGACCTGAGCGACCGACGACGAGAAGGAGTTCACGGACCATGAAGCCGGACATCCACCCCGAATACGTGATCGCCACAGTGCACTGCTCGTGCGGCAACACGTTCCAGACCCGCTCGACCAAGCCCGAGTTGC
>JAHEXX010000110.1 GCA_023251895.1 bacterium | reverse complement strand
CCGTATCCTTCACCACATCGGGGTGGAACACAACCCGCCTCTCGGTTGCGATCCGACACCGCCGGAGGTCGCCGCTCAGAGGCGGGACAGCGGGATCCAACGGCCGGCCACGTCTCGGTACAGGTGGACGGACGCGCTGGAGGGTTCGAGTTCGCCCGCGGGGATGAACGCGTACGTCCGGGCGAGGCCTCCGAAGGTCCCCAGGCCGGCGAGCCCGGCGGCGGCCTCCTCGCGGGTGGTTGCACCGTTCGCCAACACCTGGACCAGCATCCGCCCCATGTCCCATCCCTCCACGGCGTAGGGCCCCGGAACGGACCCGAACTCGAACTGATAGTCGTGGACGAACGTACGGGCGCTGAGCTCGGTCCTGGTCGTCACGTCCACACATGGACAGGAGACGACGGTACCGCTGCCGGCCAGGCCGGTCTTGCTCGTATAGAGATCGTCCTTCACGCCCTGCCCGCCGACGACCCGAACCTTGGTCAGGCCGGCCGCGTCCAGCTCCGCGCGGAGGGCCGCAGCGTCGACGTCGAACCCCGTCCACGCCACGGTTTCGCAGCCGGTCTTCCGGACGTTCGCGGCCAGTTCCGACACCCCAGCTTCGAGCGCCTCGGCATCGACCTGCACGTTCAGCACGGCCAGATCGCCGAGCGCCGCGGAAAGCGGTTCCTGGAGGCCCGTTGACATCTGCCCGCCGTTCCCCGCCAGGCAAACGGTGTCACCGCGGTCGCGGAGGAACGCCGCGAGCGCGGCCGCCTCCTGGGGTTGGGTCGCCACGGCTCGTCGCCAGTCGGCCCATCCTTCGTTGGCCAGGTCCGGCTCCAGGCTCGAGAGGCTGATCACCGGGATCCCGGCCCGTTCCAATATGGGTCCGATCACGTGCTGATCCCCGAACAGCGGAGCCACGACGGCGGCCACGACTTCTGGATCCGCTGCGGCCTCCCTGGCGTCATCGGCGGCGGCCTGCGGTTGGCCCTCGCTATCCAGGGGGAGCACCCCTACCCGGACCGGGATCTCACCGCCATCGAACGCCTTGGAGACCGCCAGCCCCAGGCCATTCGCGGCAGGAGGCACGCGGAAGAGCGAACCGTCCGGGGACAAGTCCTCGAATACGACGACCTTCAGGAAGGGTGTCTCGGCCGTCGGCGTGGCCCGCCCGCCCAGCCCGCCGCCCGTGCAGGTCGGCAACAGGGCGAGGACGGCCACGAGCGCGATCCGACGGGACATCCCCGGCATGGTACGGCGGCATGGGCGACCGGGTTGCTACGCTCATCGAAGTGCCGCCGGGATGGTGGAACTGGTAGACACGCGGGTCTCAAAAACCCGTGGGCGCAAGCCCGTGAGGGTTCGACTCCCTCTCCCGGCACCCACCGCGGTCAAGGCAACCGAGCCGCCGCACCTTCACTCCTCGCCGAGGTAGGCCCTCCGGACCGCGTCGTTGCCCAACAGCGCGTCCGCCCGATCCTCGAGCGCGATCGTTCCGGACTCCAGCACGTAGCCGCGGTCGGCGAGGTTCAGAGCCATGTGCGCATTCTGCTCCACCAGCAGGATCGTCGTGCCTTGACGGTGGATCTCACGCAACAGTTCGTAGATGCGCTCCACAAGGAGCGGCGCGAGCCCCAGGGAGGGTTCATCCAGCATCAGGAGCCGTGGACGCGACATCAGCCCCCGTCCGATCGCGAGCATCTGCTGCTCGCCCCCGGACAGCGTGCCGCCGGGTTGCTCGCTGCGCTCCTTCAAGACCGGGAAGAGCGCGAACACGCGCTCGAAATCCTCGTCGAAACCGGCGCCGTCGCGACGACCGTAGGCGCCCATCTCCAGGTTCTCGTAAACGGTCATGCGCGGGAAGATCTTCCTACCCTCGGGGACCTGACATACGCCAAGAGCGACGATCTCGTGCGCGGCCTTCGACTGGATCGGTTGTCCGCGGAACCGGATCTGACCCGATTCGGGTCTCTTCACGCCCGAGATCGTCTTCAGGGTGGTCGTCTTCCCGGCGCCGTTCCCGCCGATCAGAGTGACGATCTCCCCCTCGCCGACGGCCAAAGAGATCCCCTTCACGGCCTCGATCCCCCCATATCGGACATGAAGGTTCTCCACCTCCAGGACGACCTCTGTCACGCGCCACCTGCCCCGTCATCCGTCGCCGCCCGACCCAGGTACGACTCGATAACCCGGGGATCCCGCTGCACGTCCCCCGGTCGACCGTCGGCGATCTTCTGCCCGTAGTCGAGGACCGCCACCCGCTCCGAGATGCCCATCACGACCTTCATGTCGTGCTCGATGACAAGGATCGTCGTCCCCTGGTCTCGGATCTTCCCTATCAGCTCCATCAGGCGTGCCTTCTCCGTCGGGTTCATGCCGGCGGCGGGTTCGTCGAGCAGGAGAAGCTTCGGCTGCGTGGCGAGCGCCCGTGCGATCTCGACGCGGCGCTGGTCCCCGTAGGAGAGCGTTCCCGCGAATTCGTTGGCGTATCGGTGGATCCCGACGAACTCAAGCAGCCGCTCCGCCGTCTCCTGTGCCTCGCGGTCCTCCCTGCGATGCCGCGGCGTGCGGAAGATGGCGTCGAGGACCGTCTGCCGGTGATGGGCGTCGGCACCTACCATGACGTTCTCAAGGGCCGTCATGTCGGGGAACAGGCGGATGTTCTGGAATGTTCGTCCGATCCCTCGCCGGGTGATCTCGTGGGGCCGTCGTCGCCGCTTCCGCCCGAGCGTGGTTGTCTCGAGGAGTGGTTCGCCGTCGAACGTGAGCGAACCCTGGGTCGGCGGAAACAAGCCGGTGACGACGTTGAAGAAGGTCGTCTTGCCCGCGCCGTTGGGACCAATGAGCCCGACGATCTCGCCCTCCCCGACGTCGAGGTCCACGCTCTGCAGCGCGGCGAGGCCGCCGAAGCGTTTGGTCATGTCCCTGGCCTGGAGCAGCGTCGCCATCAGGCACTCTCCGATCCGACGGTCTCTTCCTTGCCGCGGAGCATCTCTTCGGCTAGCCCACCCTTCAGCTCCAACGCCCGCCGCTTCGAGGGCCACAATCCCTGCGGGCGGAACGCCATGACGACGACGAGCGCGACGCCGAAGACCAGGAACCGGTACTCGTCGAATTCCCGGAAGAGCTCCGGGAGGAGGACCACGACGCTCGCCCCGAGGATCGCTCCCGGGATCGAGCCCATCCCACCGATCACCACCATCGAGAGGATAAGGATCGACTGGAGGATGTCGAAGGTCGGGGGGTTGATGAAGTTCACTTGCTCGGCGTAGATAACCCCTGCGACGCCAGCGGTGCACGCTCCGATCGCGAAGGCAGCGAGCTTCATCCTGATCACGGGCACGCCCATGGCCGCCGCCGCCACCTCGTCCTCCCGGATCGCGACCCACGCCCGTCCGATCCGAGAGCGGTTGAGGGCCGAGATGGCGACCGCCCACAGGACGACGAAGAAGAGCAGCAGCCAGTAGTACTTCACGTCTGTGAGGACCCCCCACACGATGTTCACGGAGGCCACGTGGATGGCGGGGTGGGGGATCGACGTGATGCCCTGCGGCCCGCCGGTCACCGTGTCCAGGTTGTTCGCGGTGAGGCGGACGATCTCGCCGAAGCCCAGGGTCACGATCGCAAGGTAGTCGCCGCGGAGGCGCAGCGTCGGCGAGCCGAGGAGAACCCCCGCGATGACGGCGATGAAGATGGCCCCGGCCAGGAGCAGCCACATCCACATGTGCCAGCCCGGTGCGGCCACACCGACGGCCCGCCCGGAACGGTAGTCGAGCGAGAACCGCGCTGCCCCCGTGCCGATCGCCGCCGCGTACGCCCCGATCGCCCAGAATGCGACGTACCCGAGGTCCAGGAGACCGGCGAAGCCCACCACGACGTTCAGCCCCAGCGCGAAGAGCGCGAAGAGTGCCACCCGCCCCAGAGCCGAGCCTGAGACGATTCGCTCGAACCACGTCGGGAGGGCGAACCAGGACGGAAGGAGCGGAAGGATGACGGCCAGGACGAGCAGGGCGCCGTACAGGAGGAGGGTCGACCACGGTCGATGACCATCGATCCATCGGCGGATGGATCCGCGAACTGCCTTCAGCCCGGGCGCCGTGCCGGCCACCTCAGGCCACCCCCCGCTCGCCCAGGATCCCCGTGGGCCGGAACATGAGCACTGCGACCAGGACCCCGAAGGAGATGACGTCCGCCCATTGGGGCGCCGTACAAGCGACGCCGTACGCCTCGACCATCCCGAGTAGCAGCCCGCCCAGCATCGCTCCCCGGATGTTGCCGATGCCTCCGAGCACGGCGGCCGTGAAGGCCTTTATCCCTGGGAGGAAGCCGATGTTCCACTGTGTGAAGTGGAACCTGACGGAGTACAGCACGCCGGCCGCCCCGGCCATGGCGCCGCCGATGAGGAAGGTCACGACGATGATGCGGTCGATCGAGACCCCCATCAGGGAAGCGGTCTCCGGATCCTGGGCGACCGCCCGGATGCCCCTCCCCAGCTTGGTCCGCCGAACGAGCAGGTCGAGGATGATCATCATCAGAACGGCGACGGCGATGACCAGCAGCTGCTGCCCGTTCCACGGCGTTCCGAAGATCGAGAACAGCGGCTTGCTCGACACGACGTCCGGGATCTCCTGAGGGGCCGCCCCCAGCACGTTCGGGAGCGGGATGAACAGCAGCGAGTGATTGCCGTCCATCAGGTTGAACAGGTACTGGATGGAGAGTGATGCCCCGATGGCGCTGATCAAGAACGACAGTCGGGGTGCCCTTCGCCGCCGCAGAGGCCGGTACGCCAGCCGCTCGATCGCCACCGCCGTGAGCCCCGACGCGATCATCGCAGGGATGAGGGTAATCAGCAGCACGAGCAGAAGCGTCCCTCCGGTGAGTGGCTCGGTGACGCCGTACCAGTCCCGGAAGGCGTAGAGTGACACCACCGTCGCGACCATGAAGACCTCGGAGTGCGCGAAGTTGATCAGCTGAAGCACCCCATAGACCATCGTGTAGCCGATGGCGATCATGGCGTAGATGGCACCGAGCGTGATCCCGTTCCGTGTTTGGGCCCAGAACTGGTCGATGAGGCCGTTTGCGCACCGCATGGGTATCCCTGGTCACACCGCTCGGCGAGGAGGGGGCGGGCCGGCCGCCCGCCCCCTATCCACGGCGCTCCCTCCCGTTAACTCCCGAGTACCGAGGGTGCCACTCCGAGGGAAGTGATCACCGGCGCATCGACAGTACTTGTCGTGCCTTTCTCGGAGTCATACACCTCCGTCTTCCCAATCTCCACCTTGTAGAAGTAGTAGAGGGATTCCGGATCCTTGGCCACGAGGTCGTGGGTCTTCGGGTCGAACGCGATCTCCTTGGAGACCCCGTGGAACGGGCTATCCGGGGTGAGCGTACCGAGGTATTTCGTGATGCCTGCCTGAAGGTCCTTCGGCGTCGCGCTCGAATTGTCGTTCATCGTGGTCTTGATGCCCTCGCCGATCAGGCTCATCGCGTCGTATCCTTCGGCCGCGTAGATCGGCACGGCGCCGATAACGCCGCTGTAGTTGGCCGTGTACTTCTTCACGAAGTCACCCTTCAGGTTGCAGGGGCAGATGAGGTTCGTCCCCACTCCCGCGGTGCCGGCGAGCTGGAGGAAGGTGACCGAGGTGGAGCCGTCGGCCGACATGAACGGGATATCCAGGCCGGCATCCCGCGCCTGCTTGACGATCTTCCCGAAGTCCGCGTCGTAGCCGCCGAAGAAGAGAGCGTCAGCGCCGCTCGCTTGCACACTGCTGATGAACGCGGAGAAGTCAGCCGCTCCCGACGTGATCCCCTCGAAGCCTGCCACCTGGACGCCGGCGCCCTGGAGCGTGTCGCGAACCACCGTGGCGAGTCCCTGGCCGTACGAGCCCTTGTCGTGGGACACGAAGACGTTCTTCGCCCCCACGATCTCGGCAAGGTATCGGGCGGCCAGAGTGCCCTGTCCGGAGTCGTTGGCCACGATCCGGAACCAGTGAGTCCAGGGAAACTTGTCTCTGTTCGCCAGATCGGGGTTCGTGGCCGAAGGCGTGATGAAGGGGATCCCGGCTTGGTCGTAGGTGGGGTCAGAGGCGAAGCTCTCGCCCGAGAAGGCCGGCCCGATCACCGCGACCGTGTCCGGGTCGGCGACGACACCCGAGACCACAGGCGGAGTCTGAGCCGGGTCACCCTGCGTGTCGCCCTGCTTGAGCTCGATCGTGGCCGGGAAGTTCGCATCCGCGTTCAGCTCCCTCGCGCGAAGCGCCGCTCCCTGGTACGCCGGGAGCACGAGGTAGTTGTACGGTCCAGACATCGCCCCCTGGAACCAGACGGAGACGTGGGCCCGCTCTCCCGATTTGTTGCTCTTGCAGGCCGTGGCCACCAGGGCCAAGACCGAAATGACCGCGAACAGCTTCATGAACCGAAGCTTCTTCACGTGCTCCCCCTCTCTTCCTCTCCCGAATCGGAGAAGGAATACCACGAACGGATAGTCCTGGGAAAATCGCTCGCTGTGCCCTCCCGGCTGGTAATACGGGAGAGTCTCGCTCGCGGGTTCTAGGCTGGGATCGCGCCCCGGAACCGCGCCGCCAGCGCCAGGGCTCCCTCCTGATCCCCCTCCACCAGGTGCCTGACGATGGCGCTCCCCACCACCACGCCGTCGGCGAACCGGCAGGCCTCGGCGGCCTGTTCGGGAGTCCCGATGCCCACCCCCACCAGGAGCGGCCGGTCTGTGAGGGGCCGGAGGGCAGCCACGACCTCCTCGGCCGTGCCGGCGAGACGGTCCCGTTCCCCGGTCACTCCGTAGGTCGCGACGCAGTACACGAAGCCGCGGGAGGCTTCCGCCACCTGGTGCAGCCGATCCGGCGAGGAGCCCGGGGCCGCCAGGAACACCGGGGCCACGTGGTGACTCGTGCACAGTCCCACCCACTCCTCGGCCTCGTCGACCGGCAGGTCGGGAACGATCATCCCGGCCACCCCGGCCGCCGCGGCGTCGTCGAGGAACCGGTCGAGTCCCCGGTGGAGGACCGGGTTCAGATACGTCATCACGGCCACGGGGACCGACAGCCCGGCGTCGGCGATGGTCGAGAGCACGTCGGCGGGGTGGGTCCCGGCCTCCAGGGCCAGCCGGGAGGCCTCCTGGATCACGCCGCCGTCCATGACGGGATCCGAGAACGGCAGGCCCACCTCGATCGCGTCGGCCCCGGCGTCCTCCAATCCCTGGAGGAGCGCGGCGTCGACGCTGGCAAGCCCTGCGGTCACGTAGGGCACGAAGCACCGGCCGCCGGCGTCGCGCCGCTTCCGCAGCGCTTCCTCCAGGTCAGGCACCCGGCGCCTCGCCCAGGGCCTGGCGGATCGTGTCAAGGTCCTTGTCGCCCCGTCCGGACAGGCACACCGCCACGAGCGAGCCCTCGGGGAGCGGCCGGGAAAGCAGCCACCCGATCACGTGGGAGGGCTCCAGCGCGGCCAGGATGCCCTCGCTCCGAGCCAGGGCCTGGAAGCCGGCCAGGGCTTCCACGTCTGTGGCGCTCACGTATTCCGCGAGGCCCGTCTCCTTCATGTAGCTGTGCTCGGTGCCGACGCCCGGGTAGTCCAGGCCTGCGGAGATCGAGTGGGTCTGGACGACCTGCCCGTCCTCGTCCTGCAACAGGTACGAGAACGAACCGTGCAGCACACCCGGCTCCCCCTGCGTGAGCGAACGACCGTGGTCCCCCAGCGCAGGTCCGCGTCCCCCTGCCTCCACACCGATCAAGCGGACCCCAGGTTCCCCGACCCAGGTCGCGAACATCCCCATCGCGTTGCTGCCGCCTCCCACGCAGGCCGCCACGACGTCGGGCTCGCGGCCCTCGGCCTCCACGAACTGCCCGCGGGCCTCGTCCCCGATCACGCGCTGGAGGTCCCGGACCAGCATGGGGAACGGGTGGGGCCCGGCCACGGAGCCGATGACGTAGTGGGTGTTCCGGACCGTCGCGGCCCAGTCGCGCATGGCTTCGTTCATCGCGTCCTTCAGGGTGCGGGTGCCGGATGTCACGGACACGACCTCGGCGCCGAGCAGCCTCATCCGGGCGACGTTCGGGGCCTGGCGGTGGGTGTCCTCCTCGCCCATGTACACGACGCAGGGCAACCCGAACAGCGCCGCGGCCGTCGCCGTCGCGACGCCGTGTTGCCCCGCGCCGGTCTCGGCGATGATCCGTTCCTTGCCCAATCGCTCGGCCAGCAGCACCTGGCCGATCGTGTTGTTGATCTTGTGGGCGCCGGTGTGGGCCAGATCCTCGCGTTTCAGGTAGATGCGGTACCCGAGCTCTTCCGACAGGCGGGAGGCGACGGTGAGCGGGGTGGGCCGTCCCACGTAGTCACGCAGCAGCGCGTCGAGCTCGCCCCGGAAGGCGGGGTCGACGCCGAACCGGGACCACGCCGTCGACAACTCGTCCAGCGCCGGGATCAACACCTCGGGGACGTACCGGCCTCCGAAGCGGCCGAATCGGCCCCGCGCGTCCGGCACGGCCCGCGCCGCGCT
>JAHEXX010000167.1 GCA_023251895.1 bacterium | reverse complement strand
GAACATCTCTTTCGGATCATCGCGCTCGACGATGACGCCGCCGTCGATGAACATCATCCAGGTGCCCACCTCCCGCGCGAACCCCATCTCGTGGGTCACCACCATCATCGTCATACCCTCCTCGGCGAGCTGCCGCATGACCTCCAGCACCTCCCCAACCAGTTCGGGGTCCAGGGCAGAGGTGACCTCATCGAACAACATGAGCCTGGGCTTCATGGCCAAGGCCCGAGCGATTGCCACCCGCTGCTGCTGGCCCCCCGAGAGCTGACCGGGATAGGCGTCGGCCTTCTCCGCCAGCCCCACGTGCTCGAGCTGCTCCATGGCCCGCTCGTTCGCCTCGTCGGACTTCGCCGCGAGGACCTTCTCCAGGGCCACCGTGATGTTCCGCATGACCGTCATGTGCGGGAAGAGGTTGTAGGCCTGGAACACGATCCCGATATGCGCTCGCACCTCGTTCAGATCGGTTCGAACATCGGTGATGTCCTGGCCCTCGAACCAGACGTGTCCCATGGTGGGAAGCTCCAGCAGGTTCACGCAGCGCAACAACGTGGACTTGCCGCACCCAGAGGGACCGACGACGACCTGAACCTCGCCGGGCTCGAGGGCCAGGTCGATCCCGCGCAGCACGTGGTTCGTGCCAAACCACTTGTGGATGCCTTCCAGCCGGATCAGGGAGCCGTCTGGGTTCGGCACGTCAAGCCGCCCCCGTGATGCTCACCAGTCCACTCCGGAGGCGGCGCTCCACCGCGTTCACGATCCCGATGAGCGGCAGCGTCACGGCAAGGTAGCCGATCGCGGTGCCGACGAACCACGTCGCATTGAACGTCGCCGAGTACCCCTCCTGCCCGATGCCGAACAGCTCCTCCCGACCGAGCACGATGCCGAGTACGAAGATCAGCGAGGTGTCCTTGATCAGGATGACGAACTCGTTCAGGAGCGGCGGGATGACCCGGCGTACCGCTTGCGGCACGATGGCGTATCGAAGTGCCTGCGGATACGTCATCCCCAGCGACCGGGCCGCCTCCATCTGACCGCGCTCTATCGACTGCAGCCCGGCCCGGAACACTTCCGCCGAGTACCCCCCCATGTTGAGGGCGAAGATGATGATCGCGGTCTCGATCGTGGTGAGGTGCAGCAGGAACCCGAACCCGAACACGGCCGAGAAGAACGACAGCTGCCAGATCAGCGGGGTGCCCCGGAAGAAGTTGATGTAGGCGCGCGCCGGCGCCCGCACGACCTTTCGGGCCGAGAGGGTGAACATCGAGAGCACGAGTCCGAGGATGACCCCCCCCAGCTCACCGAGGACCGCCATGAAGAGCGTGAACCCGGCCGCCCGCAGGAACAAGTGGAACGATCCCCTGACGTACGTGAAGTTGAGGATGTTGCGGACGAACGGGAACAGGAGGCTGCTCTTGCTGAACCAGAACATCAGCACCGCCGCAGCCACCGCCTGGATCCCCAGGATCGCCCCTGCCAGCGCGTGATCCCGCTTGCGGCGGGTGTCCATCTTCTTGTAGGTGGAGTACCCGGCCACGATCGCGGCGACGCCGACGACTACCGTCATCAGAAGGACCACGGTCTGGGCGTTCGACCGTATCGCGGTGACCACGTGACACACGCCCCGGGCGTCGTTGACCTGTCCCGGAATGTACGTGGGCACGAGGCCGGCAGCGACGCACTCAGGGGTGAGCGGCGGGCTGTCGATCGCGTACCAGATCTGCAGCCCGACCGTACCGACCGACACGAAGACAAGCGCGGCGATGCCGGCCATGAAGATCGAGAGGGGCCAGGGCGACGTCGGCCCCCGAACGTCCGGCGCGGCTACGTCCTCCCCGACCGCGGGAGTCACGACACTCATTGCACCCCCCTTCGCCGGGCGAGCGGTACCCTCCCGTCCGTTACGCGGGAGGGTACCGAGCCGTCGAAGCTGTGCCTACGAACCGGCGGGAGGGAAACTCGTCGGAATCGGGATACCCGGGAAGTACTTGCCGAAGATCTGCGCATAAGTCCCGTCGGCGATCAGCTCCTTCAGCGCGTTGTTCACCGCATCGACCAGCTGCGTGTTGCCCTTGGCGAACGCGAACGCGTACCACTCGTTCGTGTCGATCAGCTCAACCACCTTGAGATCGGGCCGCTTCGCCACTTCCGCGGACGACGACGGTGCGTCGTTGATGACCGCTGTGATGTTCCCTGCCTCCAGGTCGGTGAATGCCTGCGGCGCACCCGGGTAGATCTTGATCTGCGCGCCCTTGGGCTGCAGGTTGTCCTTTGCCCAGGCCTCTCCGGTCGTTCCGGACTGCACGCCGATCACGTCCCCGGACCCGATCTGATCCGTGGATGTGATATCGGGGGTCTTCGTGGTGTTCACGGTGAAGCCCTGGCCCGACTTGTAGTACGTGCCCGAGAAGTCCACGGTCTGGGAGCGCTGTTTCCCCAGCTTGCCGGTTGCGGTGACCGCCGCCGCAACCATGTCGAACTTGTTCTGGTTCACCGCCGTGAAGATGGTGTTGAAGTTGGCCTTGACCCACTGGACCGTCAGGCCGAGCTTGGCCGCGATCGCGTCGGTGAGCTCGATGTCGAAGCCCACAGGCTGCCCGCCGGGCGGCACGGACTCGAACGGGGAGTAGTCGAGGCAGGATCCAACCGTGAGGACGCCCTCCTTGAGTGTGGTCACGGTCGGGGTGGGGCTCCCCGTTTGGGAGGCGCTCGGGCTGCCGCCGCTCGGTTGCTTCCCTCCGCAGGCGGCGGCCACCATCGCCAGCACAC
>JAHEXX010000027.1:15432-26497 GCA_023251895.1 bacterium | reverse complement strand
AGGAGAGACGTTCCCCCAGACCGAAGCCCGAGAGCAACCGCTCCGCCCGTTCCCGCCCCGCTCGGCCGGTGACTCCGGCGAGGTTGAGCGCGAACTCCACGTTCTCCCTGGCCGAGAGCGCCGAGAGCAAGTTGAAGTCCTGGAACACGAAGCCGAACCGCCGGACTCGAACGTCCGGGAGGCGGGACTCCGGAAGGGCCGTTAGCTCCGTTCCATCCACCCAGATCCGCCCGGAGGTGGGGCGAAGCATCGCCCCCAGCATCGACAGGAGGGTCGTCTTGCCACTGCCCGATGGCCCCATGATGAGCACGACCTCGCCCTGCCGGACCTCCAGGTCGACGCCCCGAACCGCGCTCACCTGGACCGCTCCCTCTCCGAACACCTTCTCCAACCCCTCCGCCTTGATCGCTGATCCGCCCACGACTACCTCCGGAAGACCGTCGCGGGGTCCACCCGCGACACCTTGATGAGCGGGGCGATCGCTCCGAACCCCCCGAGGAGCGTTGCCCCCACCGCCGCCCGTGCGACCGAGGATGCCTCCACCACGAGCGGGAAGCTGGCCCCCGTGCGACCCACCACCCACCCCAGCCCCAGCGCCAGCAGCACCGCGACCGCCAGGGCGGCCCAAACGGTCCACGCGGCCTGAGCGAAGACGATCCTGCCCAGGCGCCGGGGCGACGCGCCGAGGGCCTTCATGACACCGATCTCGCGCAGCCTGGACAGGGTGGCCGCGCTAAGGGTGAGGCCGATGACGGTGAGCCCGATGAGGAAGGTTGCGAACGTCATGATCTGCATGAGCTCGGTGCTCATGTCCCTGACGCGTCGGCGTTCCTGCGCGGAGAAGCCGGCACGGCTCTGCACAGTGAGACCCGTGGCGGAGCCGATCCGGCGGGCAAGCTGGTCGGACGTGCCCCGTCCGCCCACCAGCACGTAGCTCGCCACCCCCTCCAAGCCCCTCGCTCCCGCGAAGTCGGCCAACAGTAGGTAGGAGACGGAGTTCACGATGTTGGTCATCCCAGTCGTCAGCCCCGAGACTCGCCAGGAGCGACCCAGGGTTTCCACCCGTCCCCCCACGCCGACCCCTAGTGCCGCGGCCGCCCGATCGTCCAGGACGATCTCTCCGGCCTGCGGTTCCCGCCCGGCCACCAGCGAGCAGGGACCGCCGGGGCGTCCGGGAACGTAGCCGATGAGATAGGTGAGCTCCCGCTCGTCGGAGGCCGTTACGGCCCCCGAGTCGTACAGGATGGGAGCGGCCCACCGAACGCCCGGGAGCCTGCTGATCCTCTCAACCGCGAAGAGCGGCACCGACGAGGACGACATGTGCATGGTTCGGACACCTCGCTGGGAAACGAACAGGTCCGCCCCCCACGAGTCGATGTACCGCGTGACCTCCTGCATGGCTCCCGCGAAGATCCCGTCCAGGGCGAGGACCATGAGCAGAGCGGCACTCACGCCGGCAATCCCGAGGAAGGCACGCCGGCGCTCGGAGAAGAGGTTCCTCCGCCCGACCGGAACTCCGGGCACCTTCTTCACCCCCTGTAGACGGAGGCCGGATCGAGGCGGGCGACCCGGCGCGTGGGAACCGCGGCTGCAAGGATCGCCATGAGTCCGGCCGCGATGACCGCACCGCCCACCGCCCCCGGGGACAGGCGTACCCACATCTGGGGTCTCAGGCTCACCACGAGCCAGGACGTTCCTCGGAAGATCGCGTAGCCAGCCATGGTTCCCAGGGCAGCGACGATGACGGACTGGCCAAGGACGATCCGGAGGAGCCGCGCTCGCCGCACCCCCATGGCCTTGGCGATGCCGTACTCACGGATCCGCTCCACGATGGTCGAGTACACGGTCAGGGCGATGATCAGCGCGCCTGCGATGAACGCGATGAGGAGCATCAAGGAGAGAGGACCGTTCATGATCCGGGCGAGCAGGGCTCGGTCGTTGTCCCCCAGGTCCCCCGGTGTGAGCACCGCGAGCCCGGTCCGTTCCCGGATGGATTGGGCGACGGCGGAGGGCTCTCGGGTCCGGACCAGAACGTAGCTCGTGGTCCCTGGCATCTTCACCAACAGCTCGATGCTCCGGTGCGACGTGAAGACGAAGCCAGCCATCCACGATCTGGTTCCAGCAGAGAGGCCGACCACCTGGAAGGTCCTCCCCATGATGGTGATTCGGTCGCCCAGCCCGATCCCGTGCTGGTCGGCCAGGGTCCTGTCCACGACGGCCTCGTCGTCACCGCGGATCGCACGCCCGGCGACCACATCCCAGGGCCCACCCGTCGCCTGGGGGACCGAGCCGATCAGGAAGATGGATTGCATGCGCCCGTGGAGGTCGAGGACCGCGAACCTCACGGCCACGGGGTCGGCTCGGTCCACCGTCGGGATTGCCCGGATGGCCTGGACGGCGTCCATGCGGATGACCGAAGGGACACCTAGGAAGTTGCGGGTCCCGGACTCACCGACGAACAGGTCCGCCCCCACGTTGTCCTCGTACGCCGAGATCTGCACGCGGAACCCGCTCCACAGACCCTGCAGGAGGAGGATCAAGGCGATGGCCGCCCCGACGCCGAGAACACTGGTGGCCAGGCGCCGGTGATCGGCCATGATGATCCTGCGCGCGACGGGGACCGCGCCTCGCATGGTCAGACCTCCACAACCAGCCGTCCGCGGAGCATGCCCATCTGGCAGGTGAACTCGTATGTCCCCGGCTTCGCGGGCGGAAGCTCCACGGGCACCAGCTCCCCCTCGGGCAGTTTGGCGCTCTTGCCGAAGTCCCCGAACACCACCATCTCGGAGCAGGCCGAGGATTCCTCGCGGCGAAAGCTGAGCCGTACGGGTTTCCCGGCCCGCACTATTATCGTGTCGGGTGCGTAGCCACCCTTGACCAGGACCATGGCCTCCTGGTAGCCGGAGGAGGCCACCGCGGCACGGAAGCCCCCCCTCCGTGGACCCCAGAAGAACCACGCGATGCCTCCGAGGAGGGCCAGCCCGACCAGCGTCACGATCACGTTGTCGAGCATCACTCATACCTCCACGGCACGGAACCGGCGGAGCCGGTTCGCGTTCGAGACGACGGTGAGCGAGGAGAACGCCATGGCTGCCGCAGCCAGTAGCGGCGAGAGCAGGATCCCGAAGACGGGATACAGGAGCCCCGCGGCGATGGGCAACCCGGCTGTGTTGTAGACGAACGCACCGAACAGGTTCTGGTGGACGTTGCGCATCGTCGCCCTCGAGACATCGATGGCCGTCACCACCCCCCGGAGGCTCCCGGAGATGAGCGTCACGTCGGAGGCCTCCATGGCCACGTCGGTGCCGGTGCCGATGGCGATCCCCATGTCGGCCTGGGCCAGGGCGGGCGCGTCGTTGATGCCGTCCCCCACCATGGCCACGGTCTTCCCCTCGAGCTGGAGCTTGCGCACCTCGTGAGCCTTGTCCTGCGGCAGGACCTCGGCCAGGATCCTGTCCACGCCGACCTCGCGAGCGATGGCCTCCGCCGTCCGCCGGTTGTCACCAGTGATCATCGCGACCTCGAGACCGTGCTCCTTCAGGCGGGCGATGGCCGAACGCGAGTCCTCCTTGACGGTGTCCGCGCAGGCGACGATCCCCGCGGCCCTCCCGTCCACGGCCACGTACATCGGGGTCTTACCGGCCGCGGCGAGAGCCTCGGCATCGGCCTCCAGCCCGTCGGCGTGGACGCCGCGCTCCCGCATGAGCTTGAGATTGCCGAGGACCACCTGCCGGCCCTCGACCGTCGCCTCGACGCCCCGCCCGGGGATGGCCTGGAAGTCCTCGGGCTCGGTCAGCGCGATTCCCCGGTCGCGTGCCCCCTGGACGATAGCCTCGGCGAGGGGATGCTCCGACGCGCGCTCCACCGCGGCGGCTAGCCGGAGCACCTCCTCGTTCCCGAGCTCGCGCGCCACCACGTCGGTGAGCGATGGCTTGCCGACCGTTATGGTCCCGGTCTTGTCCAGCACGATCGCGTCCAACCGCTCGGCAGTCTGGAGCGCGTCACCGGATCGGATCAGGATGCCGTTCTGGGCCCCCTTGCCGATCCCGACGGTGAGCGACGTGGGAGTCGCCAGTCCCAGGGCGCAGGGGCAGGCGATGATGAGCACGGTCACGAACGCGATGACCGCGTAGGCGGCCACAGGCGCGGGGCCGAAGTTGTACCAGACCATGAAGGCCAGGATCCCGAGGATCATCACGCCGGGGACGAAGTAGCCAGAGACCCTATCCACGGTCCGCTGGATCGGCGCCTTGGACCCCTGGGCGTCCTGGACCATCCGGATGATGTTCGCCAGGGCAGTGTCCTTGCCTACCTTGGTGGCGCGGAATCTGAAGGAACCGGTCTTGTTGATCGTGGCCCCGATGACCTCGTCACCTGCCACCTTCTCTGCCGGGATGGACTCGCCCGTGATCATGGACTCGTCGACGGCCGACGCGCCGACGATCACCGTCCCATCCACCGGGATCTTCTCGCCGGGACGCACAAGAACGAGATCTCCGACCGCCACCTCCTCCATGGGGACATCCAGCTCGACCCCGTCCCGGACCACTCTGGCGGTCTTCGCTTGCAGACCGATCAGCTTCCTAAGAGCTTCACTGGTCCTGCCCTTGGCCTTCACCTCAAGGGCCAGTCCCAGCACGACCAGGGCGGTGACGACCGCGGTCACGTCGTAGTAGACCTCCGCCAGGTCCGCCTCGGGGAAGATCCCCGGCCACATGACCGCCACCGTCGAATACGCCCAGGCCGCGGCGATCCCGACCCCGATCAGCGTGTGCATGTTGGCCGAGCGCGATTTCGCCGCCGCCCACAGGCCTCTGTAGAACTGACTGCCGCCCCAGATGAGGACCGGGAGCGTGAGAACCCCGAACCCTCGCCACGTCCACAGCAGACCATCCGAGCCTCTCGCGAGCCACGGCACGTCCCTCAGCCCCGGGAACAGCCAGGGATACGAAAGGAGAACCACGGGCACCGAGATCCCCGCGGAGAACCGGAACTTCCGCATGAGCGCCCGGTACTCCCCGCGCCCGGCCTCCTCCTCGCGGTCGGGGGCCTCATCCGCAGGACACCCGGCCCCCTTCTCATCGAATCGGGAGGCGCACGAGCTCGAACAGAAGTACAAGTCGCCGGCGTCGCGGCTCCGAGTGGCGACGGCCGTTTCCTCGTCGATCTCCATCCCGCAGACCGGGTCCGTGGCCTTCACGAACGGCTCCTCCCTGTCATCTCCGGGTGAGATACCCTACCCGGGTATGGCAGCTTCACCCTAGGGCCGAGAGATGGATTCGGTGTGAACGGCGTTTGAACAAGCCATGAGGCCTAAGCACGCCCTACGAACCCTGCTGCCCGGACTGTCCGTTGAGCTAAGCTCGCCCGACCGGCCGCCGGACATGCGGCCGCTTCGCGCCCGGACCCGCGGGTCTCAGGTGGCGTGCCCTCCGCTGGGCCCGGGCGGTGACGAGCGCGATCCGCCCCGCCACGAACCCCGTTGCCCCGAGTCCGATGATCGCGATGACCAGCACCGCTGTATCCAGCGGGCCCCGCGTCGGATCCAGCACTCGGCCGATGGTCGCCCACGAGGCCCCGAGGAACAGCACGGCCCCGGCGACCGCCCCCCAGAACACGATGAAGGGTCGCGAGCGCATGGCTACATCCCGATGTGCGATGCGACCGGCGTGAAGAAGGCGTAGACGGTCAGGGCCAAGATCGCGGCCACGATGATCGCGGCGGGGATGATTATCGCGAGGCGCTTCGAGGGTGCCCGCTCGGGTCCTCGGTCCAGCGCAGGCACCAACAGGAGCGCCACGAAGATAGCGAGTGTCGCCCAGAGGATCCCGACGACCCCGACCCAGTTCTCTATCGGATACACCCAAAGCAGCGGCCAGAGCGGCTTCGTGACCTCGATCCCTTCGACCGGCGAGGGACCTTGCCCCGGAGGGACAAGCACCGCCAACACCGTGAGGATCGCCATCAGGATCAGCGCGAAGCCGCCCAGACGGGCCAGGTGGCGGCTGAATGGCTCCGTGGGCTCCGGCTCGGGACCCCTGCGGAACGGTGACGGGGCCAAACCGTGGCGCTTCACAAGCAGTAGATGGGCCGCGACGACCAGCGTGAAGAGCGCCGGTAGCAAGCTTATGTGCACCACGTACAGTCGGGTTAGCAATGGGATGCTGCCGAAGGACGGCGAGAACCAGAAGCCGGACCGTCCAAGCAGCTTGCCGATCTCGATGTTGTGCTCCAGTGCCTCGAGCGACTCCTGATCCCACTTCAGGACCGTCCCGGTGAAGAAGAAGGCGGCGGTGATTCCGGCGAGCACGACACCGACGACCCAGGTCCCCTCCCTGGGCCGCTTGTACGACCCCGAGACGAACACGCGCAACAGATGGAGCCCGACCAGCACGATCATGGCCATGGCCCCCCAGAAGTGGACCCCGCGGATGAAGTTGCCCAGATCGACGGACGTCATGATCCGCCGAACGCTGGCGTGTGCGAGGCGAGGATCCGGCTCGTAGAACTGGGTCAGCACGATCCCGGTCCCGACCATGAGGACGAACGTCACCAGCGAGAGCCCACCCAGAGAGTAGGCCAGCTTGTTGGCGTGCTCCGGAACCGGGTACGTGAGGGCCTTCAGACCCAGGCGCTCGTCGATCGCGTCGAGGAACCGGCGGCGCCGTAGCACAACGTCCCCGCGCACCGCGGCGGGCGTCGTGACGAGCCGCTCACTCATCGGAACCCCCTCACGACGACCAGGCCGATCAGGGCGAGCCCGGCCGCCACGGCCAGCAGGGCAACGCCCTCGCCCCCACCGATCGGACTGCTCCCGGCCGCCCTCAAGTGGGCAGGGGCGGAGGGCGGCGACGTGGGCGGCGGAGGCGTCCTTGGCCCGGAGTTGGGGGAGACGACGGGCTGGCCCGGGGTGGATCCGATCGCCTGCTCGAGAAGGAGCTCCGTCCGACCGAGGTCCCCGCCCTGGAACGCTGTCTGCGCCTGGCTCACGAGATCCAGATTCACGCCCTCCGCGTCATTCGAGTCGAGCGCGTCCTTGATCTTGTCGGCGATCGCATCCATCTGGTCGGGCTGCGTCCGGATGATGGCGATCGCTTCCTCCACGAGGGTCTTTGCGGGCACGTTCTTCTCCGCCCCGTGGGCGAATGCCACCGCGGCCGGACCAAGCGCCAGTAGCCCAGTGATGAGGGCCAGCGAAGCGGTCCGGAGTCTCATCGCCAACTCCTCCCACCCGGCCCCGTCGGGGGTCTCGGATCTGCTCGTATCATCGGACTCACCTGCGGCGCACGAACCGCTGAACCCTCGCCAGCAACTCCGTTTCCCGGTCCGAACGTCCCTTCATTTGGAACCTATATCCGGTGACGGTATGGAACGCGCGACCCTCCCCTCAGAGTCGATGGTCCTGTTGCGGGAGGGGCGAGGGCCCTACGGACGGCCGGCGCGTGGCTCGGCGCGATCGCGCTTGTGTCTCCCTGATTCTGTCCTCACGCCACGGGTTGAAGGCGGGTGACGCGAGATGGGTTCAACGAGTCCCTCGGCCCCACTCCGTTTCCGGCAGGCGGAGCCGCTTGAGGAGCAGGGCGTTCACAGCCACCAGGAGGCTAGACCCCGACATGGAGACGGCGGCGATCTCCGGCCGGAGCACCAGTCCCACGCTCGGCTCGAAGACGCCTGCCGCGATCGGCAGCGCGACAGCGTTGTAACCGACCGCCCAGCCCAGGTTCTGACGCATCTTGCGCAGCGTGCCGCGCCCGATGGCGAATGCCTTCGGAACATCGAGCGGATCCGAACGCATCAGCACGACGTCTGCCGTCTCGATGGCCACGTCGGTTCCGGCTCCGATGGCGATGCCCAGGTCGGCCTGGGCCAGGGCCGGAGCGTCGTTGACCCCGTCACCCACCATGGCCACCCGGCGACCACCTCTTTGGAGCTCGGAGACCTTGCCGGCCTTGTCGCCCGGGAGCACCTCAGCGAGCACAGCGGCTACCCCCAGCTTGGCCGCGATCCGACGGGCCGTAGCCTCGTTGTCGCCCGTCAGCATGACCACCTCGATACCGGCCTCCTTCAGCGCGTCCACCGCTGCCCGGGAAGTCGGCCTGACCGCATCGGCGATCCCGATCAGCCCGGCAGCCCTCCCGTCCACGGCAACCACCACTGCCGTCTGGCCGTCAGAGGCCATCTCCGCACGGCGGGCCTCCAGGGCCCCCATCTCGATGCCTTGCCGGGCCATCAGCTTCGTGTTGCCCACGGCCATCTGGTGGCCGTCGACCTTCGCGAGCGCGCCGTGCCCGGGGACGTTCTCGAATCCCTCCGCCCTGATCGCGGCAACGGCGGAGGCGCCCGCGTACTTGACAACGGCCTCGGCCAGCGGGTGTTCCGATTCGCGCTCGACGGCTGCCGCGAGGCGCAGGAGTTCCTGCTCCGTGAGGCCGTCGGCGACCACTTGGGTGACCTCGGGCTCGCCCTTCGTGAGTGTTCCTGTCTTGTCCATGACCACGACTTGGATCCGGGCGGCGATCTCGAGGGCCATCGCGTTCTTGAACAGGATCCCGCGGGTTGCGCCGAGCCCCGTGCCGACCATGACGGCGGTCGGGGTTGCGAGTCCGAGCGCGTCGGGACACGTGATCACCACGACCGTGATGGCGAAGAGGATTGCCTCGGAGGCCGGGCGACCGACCAGCATCCACACGGCGAAGGTCAACAGCCCCCCGATCAACGCCACGAGTACGAGCCAGAAGGCAGCCCGATCCGCGAGCTTCTGACCGGGGGCCTTGGAGTTCTGGGCCTCCTGAACGAGCTTCACGATCTGGGCGAGCGCCGTGTCCGATCCGACCTTCATCGCTCGGACGCGGAGGGTGCCGTTGCTGTTGATCGTGGCGCCGATGACCGCGGCCCCCGGGGCCTTCGAGACGAGCAGGCTCTCGCCCGTGATCATCGACTCGTCGACCTCGCTCTGACCCTCTTCGACCGTCCCATCGACGGGAACCTTCGCGCCGGGTCGGATCAGAAGAAGGTCGCCGACCTGCACCTCGGCGGTAGGAACCTCGACCGGCTCCCCGTCGCGGAACACCACCGCCATCGGCGGGGCCATGTTGAGCAGCTTCCTGATGGCGTCGTTGGCCCCGCCGCGCGCCCGCATCTCGAACCAGTGCCCGAGCAACACGAACGCAGCCAGCACGGTAGCCGCCTCGTAGAAGACCTCGCCGCCGCCGGTCAGCGTGACGACGAGCGAATATGTCCAGCCTGCGCCGATCGCCACGGCCACGAGGACCATCATGTCGAGGGTCCGGG
Organism: bacterium; assembly: GCA_023251895.1. Classification (GTDB taxonomy): domain Bacteria; phylum Actinomycetota; class UBA4738; order UBA4738; family HRBIN12; genus JAHEXX01. The sequence continues at coordinate 17,206 of JAHEXX010000027.1, read as the reverse complement.
CCCGCAGCGCGCGGAAGGCCCCGTCGAAGAAGATCCAGCCCGAGTAGAAGATCACCGGAAGGCTGAGGATCAGCTGGAACACGTCGTCGCGCATCCCGAACGGCGCCGCCACCGTGAAGCCGAACACATCGCGGCCGATCCGCGACCAGAGCAGGATCGGGATGGACAGGACGGCTGCGAGGAGGAACCGGTTGCGCATGTCGCGCACCATGCCCTCCATCGACATGCTGGCATGCCCACCGTGGCCCATCATCTCGTGAGGGGATGGGAAGGCACCCTCGTCTGGCATCGGGTGGCCCGCCGCGTGTTCCATGGGGGCTTGCGCCACCGCGACGGACGCACCCCCGTGCATCTCGTGCTCGGGGTCAGGCTCCTCCATCGGATCGCACACGTGCGTCGGGACCGACTGTCCCGCACAGTGGAACCCGCAATCCTCTATCCAACGCCGCAGTTCGGCGAGGGAGGTCGTCGCCGTGTCGTAGGTCACCGTGGCCGTCTGACCCACTGGATTCGCCTCCACCGACAAGACACCGGGACGGCGCCCGAGGAACCGCTCGACGACTTCCCTCTCGCTGGCCCAGTTCAGACCGCCGACGTGCAGCACCGCTGTGACGCGCTTGCCGTCGCCCCCGTGCCCCGTGTGCGCCGCCGGGTCGTGACTCCCGTGATGCGAGCCTTGGTCCACGACGTTCCTCCACTTCCCCGAGGAATCGAGTATCCGTCGTTGAAGGTGCAGGAGCACCGGGTGTTCATCTGCATGCTCCGGCGTCATGGCCGATCTGTGCTGCCCGAAGTTCGCCGGGATGGACGAGCGATCCCTCACGGGGTCATGATCCGCCGTTCGACGTCCCTTCCGAACGGGAGCGGCTCACGGGGCCCGACCGATCATCTTGTCCACTTCATACGCGTGTTGCTCGAGTGCGCGCAGGTAGGCGGGATTCGCCGACCGCGCGAGCATCCCGTAGCTCTGCATCTGCGCGTCCATCCCCGGACCCCCGGCAACCGCCATCTGCTCCGTCATCACCCGGTCTGCCTCGAGCTGATCGTGCGAGAAGCCGCCCATCCCGGGCTGAGGGGTCCCACGGAACGCGATGGCGGTCACGGTCGCCAGCACGAACACAACGGCTCCAACACCAAGCAGCACCGACAGCGCCCTAGAACCGATCAGGATCCCCACCAGCGCGGCCGCCGCAACCGCGACGGTCGCCAACAGCGCCCCAACCACCCAGATCATGAGGAACCTCCCTCCCGGTCGGAGACCCCGGGGGCTTGGGGAACATCCCTCCTTCGGAGGTCGCCCGCCCCGTGGGCGTGCCCGCTTCCGTGCATCCTCATCATCAGGATCGGGCACAGCAGCAGGACCGCAAGCGGGACGAGCCTCCCCAGGGGGATTCCGAATCCGATCACGAGGATCGCCCCAAGACCCGCTGCCATCCCCAGCCAAGACCAGAGCCTCGACCCACGTTCCGCGCCGTGGTTCACATCTGCCTCCCTTCGATGACCCGCACGGTAGTTAACTGATGTGAAGTCGAATCGAAGGACCGATCGGCACTGCGTGAATCCTCAGCACGGCTGATCCGGCTCGCGCAGGACACGGTCGAGCTCGAGCTGCCGAGAACGAGTCTCGTCAGGCCATCGAAGGGCTACCCACCCTGGGGGTGGCCCAGAGGTCCTGGTGCATCCCCATCCGGTAGTGGCCAGCCAGGTTGCACACCACGGCGTAGTGGCCCGAGGGAAGGTCGATGGTCAGGGCCATGGTCATGCCCGGTTCCAT
>JAHEXX010000027.1:0-15422 GCA_023251895.1 bacterium | reverse complement strand
TGGGGGTGGCCCAGAGGTCCTGGTGCATCCCCATCCGGTAGTGGCCAGCCAGGTTGCACACCACGGCGTAGTGGCCCGAGGGAAGGTCGATGGTCAGGGCCATGGTCATGCCCGGTTCCATGTCCCCGGTCTCCCCGACGTTGGTGACCCCCTTGGCGTCCTCGTCGATCCGGTCGGCCTCCCCCTCGAAGGACACGATGGGGAAGGCATCGGCCATGGTCTTGGTGGAAAGCACCACGAACTCGTGCTTCTTGGTCCCCTCGTTGGTGACGATGAAGGTGACCTTGCCCTCGGGGGCGGTGGCTCCCGACAGGTGGATGTACATGTGGGTGGGGTCGGTCTCCCCCAGGGCCACGGTGAGCGGGGTGGAGCCCTTGGGGGTGGCCCAGAGGTCCTGGTGCATCCCCATCCGGTAGTGGCCAGCCAGGTTGCACACCACGGCGTAGTGGCCCGAGGGAAGGTCGATGGTCAGGGCCATGGTCATGCCCGGTTCCATGTCCCCGGTCTCCCCGACGTTGGTGACCCCCTTGGCGTCCTCGTCGATCCGGTCGGCCTCCCCCTCGAAGGACACGATGGGGAAGGCATCGGCCATGGTCTTGGTGGAAAGCACCACGAACTCGTGCTTCTTGGTCCCCTCGTTGGTGACGATGAAGGTGACCTTGCCCTCGGGGGCGGTGGCTCCCGACAGGTGGATGTACATGTGGGTGGGGTCGGTCTCCCCCAGGGCCACGGTGACCACGTTCTGCTGAAGGCCCATGGCGGCCACCGGACTCGGGGAGGCACCAGGCTGGTAGCCGGGGATGTACGCAACTGTCCGCGCGGCGGAGCCCGGCCCCGCGCTCGCGCAAGCCGCCAGCAGAAGGGCACCCGAGGCCATCGCCGCCAGCACCTTCGCTCGCACGGGCCCCTCCCTATCCCATCCCCATGGGAGCGTGTGGCTGGCGCCAGTCCGGCCGGCTGGGGGCCGTCTTCTCCCACGAGCGGATGTACGCGACCAGGGCAGCGATCTGCTGGTCGGTCAGGGGGCCGCCGTACTCGTTCCACCACGCCGGCATCTCCGTGCCGGGGACCCCGCCCGCGATGACCCCGTGCATCTGCTCGTCGGTGACACCCTCGAAGAACTGCTTCGCGTTGAGGGCCGGAGCGTCGACGCCCTGGCCGTTCACCCCGTGGCACTCCGCGCAGGAGAGACCCCACTGATGGCGGCCCTGCGAGATCAGCGCCGCCTGCAGCGCTGCCTTCGCGTCGTCCCGCCGGGTGCCCTCGACGGCCTTGTACAAGGGGAACGCCACCACGAGGAGCAGGAACGAGACGATCCCCATCCGTTGCCATCTGACCAGGCTCCGCCGGAGCGGCGGGTCGTCTCGGATCGCCTCGCTCACGGCGTCGCCCCCGGGCTCCCTCCGCCACTTTCACTCACGCACGACGGACCGGTGGGCTGCTGCGGCCCGGTGAGGACGCCCTTGTCCGGACCCGTGACGACGGAGGACGTGTCCACCAACACGCGGTCGCCCTTGATCGCGACGGGGAACCGGTCCATGCCCCGAGGCGCCGGGCCCGCGAGGTACTCCCCGATGACGTTGTAGATGCTGCCGTGGCAGGGGCATTCGAACTGCCCCGAACGGTCGCAGAACGGTACGCGGCACCCCAGGTGGGGGCATTTCTGGTACAGCGCCCGCAGTCCACCCTGGTGCTGGGTGACGTAGAACCTCCCGTTCAGGAAGTACCGGACCGTGCCCTCTTGCATGTAGTCGGCGACCGACCCCGCGTCGACGACGCCGCCGAATCCCTTCGCCGGCGGGGGGTTCAGGATGTCGTAGGTGGTCCAGCCCGCCTCCACGATGAGGCCGACCCCGAGGACCTTCCACCCGAGGTTCAGGAGCCGCCTGCGATCGATGCCGCCCTCGGGGGGGCCTTCGGTCTCGATGCGTGCTTCGTCGGCCATATCAGAGCTCCAGGTACATGTGCTCCCAGGGCGGGACCCACGACCACTCCGGGCCACGGAACAAGCCCCCCCGCACGGTCAGGATCACCGCGGCCAGAGCCAGCACGGTGAACACGATGACGACCATCCTCCGGTCCCGGATCCGCCAGCCCTTGGCCCGGTCCAGGAATGGCAGGGCGGCGAGGAACACCAATGCCGCGGCCGGTGCCAGGACGCCCGCGACCATCGGGTTGAAGTAGTGGAGAAGCTCCTGCAGGCCGGCGAAGTACCACGGAGCCTTGGCCACCGGCGGCGTGAGGTTCGGATTCGCCATGTCCTTCAAGGGGGCGTCGAACGCGATGGCCAGGGCGAACACGACCGCCACCGTCAGGGCCGCGATGACGGCGTGGCGGACCAGGAAGTGGGGCCACGTGAAGACCGTGTCCTCCGGCTCCTGCTTGGGACGGACCTCGATCTCGCGGGGGACGACGCCGAGCAGGCGATAGCGCGGTTCCTTCGGCGGTTCAGGCACCGACCGTCACCTCCTCCGCCGGCGTCTCCTCTGCGGGCGCCTCTCCGGTCTCCTCTCGGTCGCCGATCGCGAAGCCGTCCTTGCGGACCCGCCAAATGTGCACGCAGAGCATCAGGGTCAATGCCGCCGGGAGGGCGTAGATGTGCAGGACGTAGAAGCGCAACAGGGCGTCACCGCCCACGTCCGGTCCGCCCAGCAGGATCTGCTGGGCCCGATCGCCGAGGAGGGGCACGTACCCCGCGATGCTGGTTCCCACGGTCACGGCCCAGAAGGCCAGCTGGTCCCACGGCAACAGGTAGCCCGTGAACGAGAGCAGCAGCGTGAGGATCAGCAGCCCCACACCGACCAGCCAGTTGAACTGCCGGGGCGCCTTGTAGGCGCCGGCGTAGAAGACCCGGAACAGGTGCACGAACACCACCACGACCATGAGGTGGGCCGACCACCGGTGGATGTTCCGGACGAACTGGCCGAAGGCCACCGTCGTCGCCAGGTTGTGCATGTCGAAGTACGCCTGCGGGATGGCAGGATGGTAGAAGAACATCAGGTACATGCCTGAGATGAACAGGATCGCGAACAGCACCGTCGCGATGAACCCCAGCCGGAACGTGGCCCGCCACCCCACGACCTTCCGCGGCACCGCGACCGGGTAGATGTGCAGGAAGAAGTTGTGGAACGAGGTCATAGCCCGGCCCCGCGGCGTGTCCGGCGGAGGGTGCCGGACGGCCGAGCGGTACAGCTCGGTCCGCTTGAACCGTTCACCCGGGTGGAAGATCGCCTGGTAGAGCTCGCTTCCCCGGAGCGCCCTGCGCCCACCGTTCGTCTCGTCGGCCACGCTCAGCCCCCCACGGTCTCGAGCTCACGCAGCCCGGTCGACGACTCCGACCAGCCGCCGAGCGACAGCGCGTGGGTCGGGCACCGTTCCACGCACAACGCGCACCGGATGCAGTAGTCCTCCTGGATGATCAGGGCACTCGACGGGATCGGCGCGCCGATCCCGTCGATCTCCTCGGTCGGCACGATGCGGATGCACCTCTCCGGGCAGATGTCGACGCACCCGCCGCACAGGATGCACAAGCTCGGTTCCAGCTCGATGTTCAGGAAGCACTGAAGGCAGCGCGCGGCCTCTTGCCTCGCTTGCTCCTCCGTGTAACCGAGTTCGATCTCGGGCACACCGATCCGGCGCTCCGATGGGACGGAGGGGATCTCGACCCGAGGGATCCCGTCGTAGCCGAGGAGCGGACGGTCCACCACGGTGACCGGGAGCATCCGGCGGAACCTCGGCGCCGGGGGCTCCTCGCCCGACAGCAGCCGGTGGATCGAGGCCGCGGCGCGCCTGCCGTCGCCGATCGCGTCGATCAGGTTCCGCGGGCCGAACGCGACGTCGCCGCCGGCGTAGATCCCCGGGGCCGAGGTCGTGAGCGAGTCGCGATCGACCGCGATGGTCCCCCTGGGACTGACCTCGACGCCGTCGTCTGGCTCGAGCCAGGACAGGTCCGGGGACTGCCCGATGGCCAGGATCACCGAGTCACACGGGATCACCTTCTCCGTGCCCTCCTCGAATCGCGGGTTGAACCTCCCGTCGGGATCGAACACCGACGACACGTCCAGCGTCTCCAGGCCTTCGACGTGAGCGTCGCCTACGAGCCGCTTCGGGCCCAGGCGATGGAGGATCGAGATGCCTTCCCGCTCGGCCTCCTCGATCTCGTACTCATGCGCCGGCATCTCCTGCCGGTTCTCCAAAGCAACGCAGCGCACCTCGCGGGCCCCCATGCGCACCGCGACCCGGGCCACGTCCAGGGTGACGGTGGCCGCGGCCTCCACCCCATCCTCTGGCGAGGGCCCGGCCTCGGGCTGGGGATGCCCGGCGGCGAGCTCCCGCAGGGCCGTGCGGGCCACATCGAGTGCCACGTTGCCCCCGCCCACGACGAGCACCCGATCTCCCAGCTCGACCCGGTAGCCGGAGTTCGCGTTGATCAGGAAGTCGACGGCCTTCAGGACCCCGTCGAGTTCGACGCCGGGGACCTGGAGGTCACGGCTGCGCATGGCCCCGGCCGCGATGAAGGTCGCCGCGAACCCGTCGGCCTTGAGCGATGACAGTGAGAAGTCGCGCCCCAGCGCGGTCTCGGTCCGCAGTTCCACACCCAGGCCAAGGATGGCCCGGATCTCCGCCTGCAGGATCTCCCTGCGCAGCCGGTAGGTGGGAATCCCAAGAACCATCATGCCGCCGGGGCGGTCGGCTGCGTCGAAGACGACCGGCTGGTACCCGTACGCGGCGAGGTCGTGGGCGCAGGCCAGGCCGGCGGGACCGGCGCCGACGATCGCCACCCGTTCGCCGCGCCGAGGTATCATCTCCACGGCCTCGCGCCACAGGCGCTCGGCCCGGCCACTCTCAACGCCGCCGTGCTCGCAGGCGAACCGCTTCAGGGCCCGGATGGCGATCGGCTCATCGATTTCTCCCCGGCGGCATGCGACCTCGCAGGGGGCAGCGCACACCCGGCCGCAGATCGAGGGGAAGGGGTTCGGCATCCGGGCGATGAGGTAGGCCAGCTCGTCGTCGCCCGCGGCGATCGCGCTCACGTAGCGGCCGGCGTTGGTCAGGACCGGACATGCTCGCGTGCACGGTACGTTGTCGTCCAGCCAGTCGGCGCCGATCGCCGCAGCTTCGAACCTCACCCCCTACCTCCCCCGCCTCAACCCGCGCTGGAGCACGACGAAGAACCACGACAACGCCAGGAAGAACACGACGACCCAGGCCAGCAGGAGGGCGTCCCGAGCCCGCGGCGTCACGCTGAGGGAGGCCACCAGGCGGTTCGGCACCAAGATGAAGCCCACAAAGGACAGGATCAGGATCAAGGCGGCCTTCCAGGCGGCGGAGCCCCACCCCTCGGCGGAGACCCCGCGCGGGCCGCCAGCCACCACGTCCCCCCTCCCTTCGTCCCTCGGACCCACGGACTCTAGACCGGCCGGCTCGGTCTCGCCAGCAGGCGTCCGGTTTCGGGTCAGCCTGCGATTCGGCGGGGGCGGTTCGGAGGGTCGAAGGGCCCGGGACCCGGGGGCCGAAGTACCTTGGGGGCCCGGTTCACCGTGCCGGGGGCACTGTGAACCGGGCCGTCCCGCAGACCGTCATTCGGCTTTCGCGACTCCGAGGACGTTTCCTTCGGGATCGGCGAACTCCGCGAACGTCACCATCCCGGGGATCTCGGTGATGGGCGTGATCGTCTTCCCACCCAGTGACTCGATGTGGGCGAGGGCCACTTCGAGGTCCGGGACCTCGATCACGACGTTCACGCGAGGATCGCCTTCGGCGATGCCGCCCTCAATGCCCTTCCCCTCGGCGTTCGTGTGGATCAATCCGTAGTTCATCGGGTTGTCCGCGTGGATCTCCCAGTCGAACGCGTTGGCGTAGAAGTCCCGCAGCGCCGCGGCGTTCCTTCCGTACACCTCGAAGTGCACGACCGGCTTGCCCATGTCACATGCCCCCTTCTCTGTCGAGATTCGGATCCCGTCCGGGCTCGCCGCCGGTAGCCGCGATCGCGAGCCTCGGTAGGTAGTGGTCCCACCCTTCTGCGTGGACCTTGCCGGCGCCCTCGGGCAGATCCCGGTGGACCAATGTCACGATCGTCTCGTCGCCGTCGGGCGTGAGCGTGATCTCCACGGTGCTCGATCCCGGCGGGACCGCCTCGTCGCCTTCCCACCCCCACGTGAACACGATGCGGTGTGGGGGGTCGATCTCCACATACTCGCCGACCGCGATGGCGCGACCGGTGATGTCGACCCGATAGGTCCCTCCGGGCTTCGCATCCAGGGAAGCGGCCTGCCCCTTCCACTCGACCATCTTCTCCGGGTCGGTGAAGAACGCGAAGATGGTCTCGGGCTTCGCCGCGATCCGGACCTCACGGGTGACGACGTCTGTTCGTTCTACCTGCACGGGTTCCCCTCCCTTCCTCCTTCTCGGCCGCGGTCTTGAGCGCGGCGAGCTGCTCGTCCCAGAACCCCTCCAGGAACTCCCGTAGCTCCGCGAGGCCCTCGGGCCTGGCCCGGTAGATCCGGCGAGTCCCCTCCCTCCGCTCGAACACCAAGTCGGCCTCCTTCAGGACGCGCAGGTGCTGCGAGATGGCCGGGCGGCTCACCTCGAAGTGGGAGGCGATCTGCCCGGCCGTCATCTCGGCATCCCGGACCAGCCGCAGGATCTCCCGGCGCCTGGGCTCGGCGATCGCCTTGAGGGCGGCTTCCATGACCGCCCGATAGTAAGGCCTGCCTTACGTAAGCGTCAACTTAAGAAGCCCGCGGTGCCGCGGAGATCCGGGTCCGCCTGTAGATCAGCCAGGCGGACGCCACGATCACGGAGATCGGAAGCAGGTACCCGAGGCCGACGATCACCGTATACAGGACCCCGAGAAACCCGTCGAGCGCTTCGTTCCAGGCCTTGGCCAGGCTGGGCCGGTTCGAGGCGACGTGCTGTTTGCCAACGACCGGGGCGCCCGGCTCGCGCATGGACAGCTGGATCGTGGCGAACGCGGTCTGGTTGTCGAGCACACGGAACGCGCCCTTGATCTGCTCGATGCGGAGCTGGACGTCCTGCAGCTCCCGCTGCACCCGCAGCGTCGCCTCGATGGACGTAGCCCGGTCCATCAGCCGAAGCAGCACGGCCTCCTGCGCTTCCCAGGTCCGAAGGCGCGCCTGGAGGTCGACGAACTGCGCGGTGACGTCCTCGCCCGACACCGACTGTCCGGTGGGCGCCCCGAGCGCCAGGAGGTCCTTGCGGGCTTGCTCGAAGCTGATGTTGGGGACCCGGATGACGATCGTGCCGGACCGCACCTTGGTCCCGGCCTGCGACGATGACGTCACGTACCCCCCGTACTTCACCGCAACGAGCGTGGCGGCCGTGAACCGATCGTCGAACGTGCCCTTCTTCACGGTGAGCTCGATCTGCCCGGTCTTGACGATCTTCTGCCCCAGCCCGGGGATGGCCCCGACCGATCCCAGGGCGTCTCCCGGAACCGCTCCGCCGCCGGCGGACTCGCTCACCGGCGCCGCCTGAGCCACTCGGTTGGAGCCGCCGCCGACCGCGTCCTTCGCCTCAGTTGGCGCCCCTATTGCAGCCGCGCCGCCGCCGCCGCCAATCCCGCCGATGCCGCCGCGCGTCACGACGAACCCGATCATCCCGGCGAGCACCAGGAACGCGAACACGCCGATCGCCGCCCGCTTCATGATGGCCTCCTTCTTCCGCATGGACGGAGGTTGGACGGCGGGGTGGCGGCACGCGTTCCCGAGGGGCTATCCGGCCAGGCGGGCCCTTCCCTGCGGCCGTCCGGCAAGCGCCGCTGGGCCCGCCCGAACGAGGTCCTCTCGCGCCAGCGCCACCACCGCCGCCGCGACCCGCTCGAGCGGCTCGCCGGACTCGGAGGCCAGCAGGCGCAGGGACGCGCCCGGCCGCTCTCGTAGGACCCTCATGACGCGCCCCCGGAGCTGACGGAACGAACCCTCGAAGGGCGGCTGCCGGCGGGCGGACGACCGTGGCACGGCACCATTCCGAAGGAACGCACATCCGGGAGCCAATGGGCAGACCGCACACCGGGGCCGGGGGCGGCAGACTTCGCGACCCAGGTCCATCAACGCCTGGTTCCAGTCGCCCGGCGCATCCGGGTCGAGCCATCGCTCCGCCATCTCGCGGAGGGCCGTCACCGGCACGCCATCGCTCTCGGTGCCGAACGCCACCCGGGCCACGATCCGGCGAACGTTCGTGTCGACCGCGGCGACGGGGCCCCGTACCCCATGGATGCCACCGCCGCCGCAATGTAGGGGCCGACCCCCGGCAGTCGGGCCAATTCGCGTGGGTCTGAGGGGACCCGGCAGCCGTGCTCGCGGACGATCACCCGGGCCGCCTCGGAGAGGGCGAGAGCGCGACGGTTGTAGCCGAGCCCGCCCCAGGCCCGCAGGACCTCCGACGTCGCCGCCGACGCCAGCGCCTCGACGGATGGGAACCGTTGCAGGAACGACCGGAACGCGGCTACCACGCGCGAAACCTGGGTCTGCTGGAGCATGATCTCCGAGACCAGGACCGCGTACGGATCGGGCCTCAGATCTCGCCACGGGTAGACCCGTCGGCGGGGCCGGTACCACGCCAGCACGCGTTCCCGAAGGAGGCTAGGCTTGGCCCGGTCCACGATGTCCGCCATCCGCGAGGTCATGAGCACGGTGCTGGTCACGGTGGAGCCGACCGCCACCCTCGCGGAGGCCGCCACGGTGATGGGCCAGCATCACGTGGGCTCCGCGCTCGTCATGGAGGATGGCGCGTTCGCCGGCATCTTCACCGAGCGGGACCTGCTCCGGGCCCTGGGGTCCGACTTCGACGCGGCCCATCATTCCGTTTCGCAGTGGATGACCAGGAACCCGTCCGGCGTCCACCCCGACGCTGACACAGCCGAGGCACTGGAGATGATGCTGACACACGGGTTCCGCCACCTCCCCGTGCTCGACGGCGGTGAGGTCGTTGGCGTCGTCTCCATCCGGGATCTCTCGCGGACCTTGGGATGAGGAACCGCTAGAATCCGGCTTTCGGCGTTCGTCCCGGAATAGAGTCTGCCGTCTCCTTCAGCGCGGCGTAGACGGTTCGGAAGACGTCGCCCACGTACTCAGGCGGCTGACTGCCCTGCCCCCCCATGGCTCCCCGCACGGCGGATGCCGTGATCTCGACGGCCTTCTCGAACACCGCCCAGTCGGTCTCGCGCGACATGGATACCTCCATCGGTCTCCTCGTGTTCGGCCTGCGCTGACAGGCTACCGGAAGGGCTACTCGTAGGCGCGGAGCCCGGTGAGGGCCTCGCCCACGATCAGCGTATGGATCTCGTTGGTCCCCTCGTACGTGTAGACCGACTCGAGGTTGTTCATGTGGCGGATGATCGGGTACTCAAGCGTGATGCCGCTGGCGCCCAGGATCGAACGCGCCTCTCGAGCGATCTTCAACGCCTCGCGAACGTTGTTCAGCTTGCCCATGGAGATCTGCTGCGGCCGAACCCGTCCCTCGTCCTTCATCCGTCCGAGATGCAGCGCGAGCAGCATCCCTTTGTTCAACTCCAGCGCCATGTCGGTGAGCTTCTCCTGGGTCAGCTGGAACCCCGCGATCGGCCGACCCCACTGCACCCGGTCCTTCGCGTACCCGAGGGCGGTGTCGAAGCACGAGCGGGCCGCCCCCATGGCGCCCCATACGATCCCGAAGCGCGCCTCCGACAGGCAGGACAGCGGCCCCTTCATCCCCACGACTCCCGGCAGGACGTGGTCGTTGGACAGCCGGACGTCGTCGAGGATCAGCTCAGACGTGACCGAGGCGCGGAGGGAGAGCTTCCGGTGGATGTCCTTCGCGGAGAACCCCGAGGTGTCGGTCGGCACGATGAACCCGCGGATCCCGTCGTCGGCGTGCGCCCACACGATCGCGATGTCCGCGATCCCACCGTTCGTGATCCACATCTTCGTCCCGGAGAGCACCCAGCCCGAGCCGTCCCGCTTCGCGCTGGTGCGCATCCGAGTCGGATCGCTGCCGGCGTCCGGTTCGGTCAGTCCGAAGCAGCCGACCAGGTCGCCCGCGGCCATCGCTGGGAGCCACTTCTTCTTCTGCTCCTCGCTGCCGAACTTCCAGATCGGGAACATGCAGAGCGACCCCTGCACCGACACGAACGAGCGGAACCCGCTGTCACCTGCCTCCAGTTCCAGGCAAGCCAGGCCGTAGGAAACAGCGTTCGTTCCGGCGCAGTCGTAGCCGGTGAGGTGCATCCCCAGCAGACCGAGCCCCCCGAGCTCCTTGGCCACCTCCCGCGGGAACTCCGCGTTCTCGAACCAGGCCTCGATGTTGGGAAGCACACGATCCGCCACCCACTCCCGGACCATTTGGCGGATGGCACGCTCGTCGTCGGTGAGCAAACGGTCGACGTCGAGGAAGTCCAGAGGGTCGATGGCGTCGGCGGCCATGGCTGTCCTAGCCTAGCTGCTCGCCGATTCGAGGAACGGCGAGAGGTCCACGCATTCGAAGAGGGCCGCCGGTGCCTGCGGGGAACAACACCATTCCCCGGCCCACCGGAACGTCGCCGTCCCGCGCCACGATCTGCACGAGCTCACCCCGACCCTGCGCAGCCAGACGCTTCGCGTACTCGGGCGAGTTCCAGGACGGCGGCAGCCGGTTGAGCGCGTCCAGCTCGTGCTCTCGGAGCCGGTGGATGTCGAGGTCAGCCGCCGAACGACACCTCCGGGACGCCGGCCATGCTCTCGTCCAGGTCCTCCTGGCGGAACTCCACCTCTGGCAGGCGCCCGTTCAGGTAGTCGTCGTACGCCTGCATGTCGAAGTCCCCATGGCCGGAGAGCCCGAGCAGGATGACCCGCTCCTCGCCCGCCTCCCGCGCCGCGACGGCCTCGTCGATGGCTCCGCGGATCGCGTGCGCCGACTCCGGCGCCGGCACGATGCCCTGCGCGTGCGCGAACTGAAGCGCCGCTTCGAACACGGCGTTCTGCGAGTAGGCCGCCGCCTCCATGTGCCCGTCTCGGACGAGGAGCGAGAGCGACGGGGCGTCGCCGTGGTACCGAAGTCCGCCGGCGTGCACCGGCGCCGGCACGAAGTCGTGGCCCAGCGTGTACATGGGAAGCAGCGGGGTCATCTTCCCCGTGTCGCCGAAGTCCCACGCGAACCGCCCCTTGGTGAGCGTCGGACAGGCCGCCGGCTCGGTGGCCAGGAACCGCATGTCCGGCGAGACCCCGCGGAGCCTGTCGGCCATGAACGGGTACGCCAGGCCGGAGTAATTCGAGCCACCGCCCACGCAGCCGACCACGACGTCAGGCCGTTCGCCTGCCAGCTCCATCTGCCGCTTGGCCTCCAGGCCGATCACCGACTGGTGCAACAGCACGTGGTTCAGCACCGACCCCAGCGAGTAGTTCGTGTCTTCGTTGGTCGCGGCGATCTCGATCGCCTCGCTGATCGCGATGCCGAGGGAGCCGGTCGAATCGGGGTGCGCTTCAAGGATGGTCTTGCCGGCGTTGGTCGTGGACGACGGCGACGGGATGACCTCCGCGCCGAACGTTTCCATGAACACCCGCCGGTAGGGCTTCTGCTCGTAGGACGCCTTCACCATGTACACGAGGCACTCCAGGTCGAAGAACCTGCAGGCCATCGCCAGCGCGGACCCCCACTGGCCGGCCCCGGTCTCGGTGGCCAGGCGCCGTACCCCGGCCTCCTTGTTGTAGTAGGCCTGCGCGACTGCAGTATTGGGCTTGTGGGACCCCGGAGCAGAAGTGCCCTCGTACTTGAAGTAGATCCGAGCCGGGGTCTGAAGGGCCTGCTCCAGTCGGGTGGCCCGGTACAGCGGCGTGGTCCTCCACAGGCGGTAGATGTCGAGGACCGCCCCCGGGATGTCGATCCATTCCTCCGTCGAGACCTCCTGTTCGATCAGCGCCATGGGGAAAAGCGGCGCCAGCAGGTCCGGCGTGACCGGCTCGTGGGTTCCCGGGTGCAGCGGCGGCAACGGCTGGAGGCCCGCCTGCACGATGGCCGGCATGATGTTGAACCACGCGGTGGGCAGCTCGTCGGGCGACAGGTCGAAGCGAGTGCGCTCGGCCATCTGGGATCCTCCTAGGGAAGTCGTGAAGGCCGAGCCTACCCGGTGGAGCCGGCCTCGCGCTACCCCTTCCAGAGGTGCCAGCGGCGCGGCGCGAGGAGGGCGTCCGCCTCCGGCGGGCCCCATGTGCCCGGCTCGTACGAGACGATGCGGGTGGGGTTCTCCAACACCGGCGCCAGCACCTCCCAGGCCCGCTCCACGCCGTCCTGCCGCAGGAACAGCGTGTGATCGCCCTCCATCGCCTCGAGGAGGAGCAGCTCGTAGGCATCCAGGATCGGCGTGCGGAACTCCGTGTCGTAGTCGAAGTCCAGCTCCACGCGGCCGAGCTCCAGCCCCGGCCCGGGCTTCTTGGCGTTCACCGCGAGCGAGATTCCCTCGTTGGGTTGGATCCGGAACGTGAGGTGGTCGCGCCTGGGAAGGCCCATGTCGGTCTCCCGGAACACATTGAACGGGACCGAGCGGAACTTCAGCGTGACCTCGCTGGCCTTGCGGGCCAGCCGTTTGCCGGTCCGCAGGAAGAACGGCACGCCGGCCCAGCGCCAGTTGTCGATCGCCACCTCGAGCGCCGCGAAGGTCTCTACCTGCGAGCCCCGCGACACGCCTTCCTCCTCGCGGTATCCGGTGTACTGTGCGCGGACGACCCGCGACGGATCGCACGCCATCATCGACCGGAGCACCTTGACCGTCTCGTCGCGGAGCCGGTCCGGGTCGAACGACACCGGCGGCTCCATGGCCAGGAACGTCAGCACCTGGAACAGGTGGGTCGTGACCATGTCCCGGATCGTTCCGGTCTGCTCGAAGAACGCACCGCGGCCCTCGATCCCGATGTCCTCGGCCACCGTGATCTGGACGTGGTCGATGTACCGCCGGTTCCACACGGGCTCGAAGAGGCCGTTGGCGAACCGGAACGCCAGGATGTTCTGGACGGTCTCCTTACCCAGGTAGTGATCGATCCGGAAGACCTGGGACTCATCGAAGACCTCATGGATGCAGTCGTTCAGCTCCCGCGCGCTCGCAGCGTCGTGGCCGAAGGGCTTCTCGAACACGATCCTCGCGCCGCGGGCCAGGCCGGCTTCTCCGAGGCGCCGCACGACGTCGGGATAGGCCCCCGGCGGCGTGGCCGCGTAGAAGAACCGGCCGGGCGGCTCGCGCATAGGCGCCTCAACCGCCTTGAGGTAATCGGCCAGATGGGCCATGGCCCACGGCGCCCCGTACTCGCCGGCGACGTAGGACAGGTGTCCGGCGAACCGCCGCCACCGATCGTCGCCCGGCGGGTTGCTACAGAATTCCGCCGCGGCCTTCCGCGCCACGTCGCGGAACTCCTCATCGGTCATCGGGGTCCTCGCATAGCCGACGATAGCGAACTCGGCAGGCAAGAGCCCCTGGTCGTGCAGCTGGAACAGGGCGGGCAGGAGCTTCCGCTTCGTGAGATCGCCTGAAGCACCGAAGATGACGACGGTCTGCGGCGGGAGCTGCTCGCGCATCACTCACCCACCAGGGGGCCGACCTCGACCCATCCATCCTCGACTCGAACGGTGTACACGGGGACGGGATCCTCGGCCGGCCCCTCGATGGGCTCGCCGTTGCGCAGGTCGAACTCGCTGGCGTGGCAGGGGCACACGACGGTGTCCTTGACGTCGTCGATCTCGCCCTCGGCCAGCGAACATCCCTCGTGCGTGCACTCGTCGCCCAATGCGAACAGCTCGTTCTCGACGTGGGCGATCGCGACCCGACCGGCCGGCAGGTCGTAGGCCCTGAGCTCACCCTCGGGGATCTCGACCAGGGTCCCAACCCGGTGGAAGTCCATCGGCTCCTCCTCCAACGCCCTCGTTCGGTAACACTACCTTCGTGCCCGAGCTTCCCGAGGTCGAGAACTACCGGCGCTTCTTCGCGGAGCGCGCTGTCGGTCGGATCGTGCTCAGGGTCGTGGTGACGGATCCGACGACGGTGCGGAACGCGAGCGCGCGGGCCTTCGCCCGCGCGCTCGCAGGCCGGACCTTCCTCCGCGCCGACCGCCACGGCAAGTGGATGCTGGCTCGGACCGATGGCCCCACGCTCCTGGTCCACTTCGGGATGACCGGAGACCTGATCTGGTCTGGGGACGAGCCCCCACGACACCGGCACGACCGGGTGATCTTCGAGCTGGAGGGCGGAGACGAGCTCCGATATCGGAACATGCGCAGGCTGGGTGGCGTTTGGCTGGCCCACGACGCGGGCGAGGAGCGGACGGTACTCGGGGACCTCGGCCCGGACGCGCTCACGGTCGGCCGCCGCGAGTTCCTCGGCCATCTCGCGCGCCGGCGGGGCGGTGCCAAGGCTGTGTTGATGGACCAGCGGTTCGCGGCCGGCGTGGGGAATCTCATCGCCGACGAGGTGCTGTGGCAGGCACGGATCCATCCGAAGCGCAGCGTGGCATCGCTCGACGCCGCCGACCGAGCCCGCCTGTTCGGGGTCCTGCGGAAGGTCCTCACCACCGCCGTCGAGGAGTTCGACTACCTGCAGAGCAGGCCGGCGTGGCTCAGCCACGTCCGGGGCCAGCCCGGCGCGCGCTGTCCGCGGTGCCGCGCGCCGCTGGCGCGCGTCACCGCTGCGGGTCGGACGACCTACCTGTGCCCCCGCTGCCAGCCGCCACCCGGATGATCGCCGCCCAGCCGCGCTGCAGCACTGTGATGCCACCCAACCCCACCAGGACCATCAGCATCGGGAGCATCGCGCCCGGGATCATCAGTCCTGCGATCAGGGCAAGGTAGCGCTCCAGGCGCTGGAAGAACCCCTCGGAGAGCGAGACCCCCGCGGACTCGGCCTCGGCACGGATGTGGCTGACCATGATCGTGATCAACAGCGCGGCGAGGGCCAGCCCGGCCTGCAGGCGTTCGTCCTCCGCCGACAGCGACCAGAACAGGCAGCCGAACAGGACCGCGTCGGACACCCGGTCCAGGACCGAATCCAGGAATGCTCCGAGCCGGCTGTCCTCGCCCCGAAGCCGGGCCACCGCCCCATCGAAGATGTCGAACAACCCGGCCGCGATCAGCAACGACCCCGCCGCGAACCACCGGCCGACGATCAAGAGCCAGCCCACGACTCCGTTCGAGAGAACCGACGTGACGGTGAGCTGCCAGGGGCGCACCCCCGCTCGGTACAGGCCCGCCAGGATCGCTCGGTACGGCCAGGAGAAGATCCGTTGCATGGCCGGCCCGATGACCCCCTTGCTTCGCCGAGGCTCCGGCATGTCGCGAGCGTGCGGGGTTCCTGGCTCGTGCCGATCGTGTCCGTCCATCCGAACGCTCAGGCTAGCGCCCCGGGTCGACCCCGTGCGGTTCGAAGGCCATGACCGCGTACCCGAAGCTCCCGCCCGGGGCCTCGTAGG
>JAHEXX010000166.1 GCA_023251895.1 bacterium | reverse complement strand
AAGGTCAGGCAAGCCACCCCGGCGGACACGCCGACGCTGGTGTCCCTGTTCCAGGAGCTGGACCGGATGCAGATGGACTGGCGGGTGTTCACGCCGAGGCCCGGGTTCTACGACCAGGTAGGGCAGAAGTACCGGGAGGCCATGGGGCGTGACGACGCCATGGTGCTGGTGGCCGAGGACGAGGGTGAAGTCGTAGGGATGGCCTACGGCGAAGTCCGGATCCCTTCCCGGTTCTCCGATGAGCGGGCTCTGGAGGTCTCGGGCGTGGTCGTCCGAGCTGGGTACCGGGGCCGAGGGGTGGGCCGGGCCCTGGTCAAGGAGACCGGGCGGTTCGCCACCGAGCAGGGCATCGGCTGGATCGAGCTGAAGACCTTCGCCCCCAACCAGGGGGCCATGACCTTCTGGGAAGAGCTCGGGTTCACGCCCCGAGTGGTCCAGCTGACCCAGGCCACCGAGGAGCTGATGGGCCGCCTGGAGGCCGACGAGTAGGTCTGCCCGGGTCCTCGATGGCCGCATAGGTCCACATCCCCCACGCTCGCCCCGCGGAATGAACCCATCCGAAGCGTGGTTCGTATACGCAGTAGTCGAGGCAGCGGAGAGGCTGTCCCCTAGCCCGCAGGGGGTGATGGCTGGTGACAACCGAGGGGATCTACCGGGGAGCGGCGGTCCGGTCCCTCCCCAGGCCGAACAGCAGGTACGCGACCGGTCGCATCTGCGCGGCCGAGGGCTGCGACACGCGACTGTCCATCTACAACAAATGGGAGTTCTGTTGGCAGCACGAGCCGGTGCACACCTTCGTTTCACGCGGCAAGCGCAAGAGCCGCAAGGAGGCCGCGTAGTCGCTCGGTAAAGGCCAGGCGTCGCCCGACCGACAACTATGGGGACCGCTCCCCCCAGAGCGCGGACCCCATATATGCCGAATGACACCGATCGGCCACCCGCGATGCGGGAGGCCGAATGCCCGTACTGCGAACGGGCGGTTCTGGTGTACGAGGAACCGCCGCGATGCCCCCTGTGTGCGTGTCCGTTGGACGAGGACCGGATGAAGCCGTATTCGTTCCCGGACGACGCGTCGCAAGACGCCGGGGAGCCGTAGCGCTCACTCGATCAGGACGGCGGGGCGCCAGCCGCGAGTGGAGTTCACGAGGGCGATTCCCTGCGCGGCCTTCAGCTCGACCGCGGTGATCACCCGTTCCGCGAGTTCCCCGTCCGCCAGCATCGCCGTCCGGCCCGTGCCGGGGAGCAAGCCGCACTGCACCGGCGGCGTCCACCATCGGCCGTCGAGCTTCACCGCCACGTTGGCGACGGTCGACTCGGTGACCTCGCCCCGCGTGTTCACGAGCAGCACGTCGTCGGCGTCGGGGTGGGCGGCGGAGGCTCGTTCGTACCTTGCCCGGCGGGTGGTCTTGTGGAACAGGAACACGTCACCTGGGTCCACCGGCTCGTCGTGGAGGGCGACCAGCAGCGGTCCCACCTTGGGCGGGGGGAGCGCGGACACGCCCACGTCGAGCCCGCCGTCGCGCGACAGGACCAGCCGCACGCGGACGGCCTCGCGCACCGAGCGCACGGCTTCGTCCAGCGCGGCCCGGGTGGTGCCCTCGTCGTACGCGAACCCGAAGTAGCCGGCCGAGGTCGACAGCCGGCCCAGGTGGAACCCGAGGTGGCGGAACCCACCGGCCGGGTCGTACCGCAGCGTCTCGATCAGCCCGAAGGGTGGGCGGTGCGCCGTGAGGATGCGCGCCTTGGCCACGACCTCCTCGTGCTCGCCCTGCGCCGACGAGTCGTACGTGATCCCGCCGCCGACGCCGTACTCGGCCAGGCCGGTCTCCGTGTCGAGCAAGACGGTTCGGATAGCAACATTGAACGACGCCCCCGGGCCATCCCCATTCGGCGGCGCGAGGAACCCCACCGCGCCGCAGTAGACCCTCCGCGGGGAATCCTCCAGGTCGGCGATGATGTCCATGCTGCGGACCTTGGGCGCGCCGGTGACGGAGCCGCTGGGGAACAGGGCGCGGAACACGTCGAGCAGCGATGTTCTGGAACGCAGCCGTGACTCGACCGTCGAGGTCATCTGCCACACGGTCTCGTACCGCTCGGTCTCGAACAGCCGCGTGACGTGGACCGAGCCGGGCTCGGACACGCGGCCCAGGTCGTTGCGGAGCAGGTCGACGATCATGGCGTTCTCGGCCCGATCCTTCCGGGAGTTGGCCAGACGTCGCGCGGCGGTCTCGTCCTCGGCGGGCCATCTGCCGCGCGGCGTCGTTCCCTTCATGGGCCGGGTGGTGATTCGATCTCCCTCGATCCGGAAGAACAGCTCGGGCGACGCCGAAAGGACCCGGTACCGGCCGGCGTTCAGGTACGCGCAATGGCCGCCTCGTTGCGCCGTACACAGATCCCTGTACAGGTCGCGCTCGTCGCCGACGACCTGGGCCCGCATCCGCAACGTGTAGTTGATCTGGTAGGTGTCGCCAGCCGCGATCAGCTCCCGGATCTCGTCGATGGCCGCGTCGTACCGGTCGCGATCCACCGTGGAGCGCCACGGGGACTCGACACCTTCGGGCGGCGGGTCGCCGGGCTCGCCAAGCTGGCTGTCCTCCCGCTCCTCGAACATCGCGAACCAGGCCAGCGGGAGCCGCTCGAACGCGTCACTCGCGGAGCGCTCCCGCACGGCCAGGGCCGGGTCCAGGCCGGGAGCGGCTTCGTACGCCACGAACCCGGCCACCCATAGGCCGCGCGCCGCGGCCGCCTCGGCCGCCTCGATCGCCCCGGATACCTCCTCCACGCTGG
>JAHEXX010000109.1 GCA_023251895.1 bacterium | reverse complement strand
GCCCGCGTCCTGATGAAGCGAGGTGTGTCGTCCCAGCCGAGGTGGACGTTCTCGGCCACGGT
This sequence comes from bacterium, assembly GCA_023251895.1. GTDB lineage: Bacteria > Actinomycetota > UBA4738 > UBA4738 > HRBIN12 > JAHEXX01. Next base: position 8,576 of record JAHEXX010000109.1, on the reverse strand, counting down.
CATAGGCTGGATCAGGCGGAAGTGCTGATGGACCATCCCGATGCCGGCTTCGATCGCCTGCGCCGGGGATCGGAAGTGGTGCTCGACCCCGTCGACGAGCACGGCCCCGCTGTCGGCGCGGTAGATCCCGGCCATGACGTTGCTGAGCGTGGTCTTCCCGGCGCCGTTCTCACCGAGGAGGGCGTGCACCTCACCGCGTGTCAGGTCGAGATCGACGTTGTCGAGTGCCAGCGCGCCATCGAAGCTCTTGGTGATGCCGCGCGCCTCGATGACGCGCTCGCCTGGCACATCGCGCGCGGTCTCGCTCAGCTTGGTGTTCCCCTCTGACGGCTGAAACTACGCGACACCAGTGACGCCCTGGAGCGACCAGTCGATGGTGTAGGCCTGGACCGCCGAGAGTGTCTCGCCTTCCTTGAGGCGCACCACGCCCTTCGTGTCGGTGAGCGGACCGGTGTAGGGGTTGAGGCCCCCCTCGACCTTTGTCTTCGCCGCGGCCACCGCGTCCTGCACGTCCTTGGGCACGTTGTCGCCCCAGGTACCCAAGCTCAGGGGGAGCAGGTGGACCTCCTTCTCGGCCGTCCACGTACCGTCGAGAACCTTCTGGGCTTGCTCCGTGTAGAAGTCCCCCCACTCGAGCTGGTAGGTGTTCACGTAGGCGGTCGGTCCGAACGTGCGGATGTCCAGGTTCCAAGCGGCGCCCCACACCCCTCGCTTCTCGGCGACCTGGAGGAACGACGGCTCGTCCATGACCGAGAAGATGAACTCGGCGCCCCCGTCGATCAGCGCGTTGGTCGCCGCCGTCGCCTTCTGCGGATCGAAGAAGCTGTTGATCAAGACGGCCTTGACGCTCGCGTTCGGGTTGACCGTGCGAGCACCCAACAGCATGGGGTTCGTGTCGTTGAAGGCGGTCGCCGAGGGGAACGCGCCCACGTAACCGATCTTGCCGCTCTTCGCGAGCATGCCCGCGGCGACACCCAGCAGGTAGTTCGGAGCGACGTGCTCGACGTAGAACGCGAAGAGGTTGTCCGTATAGGTGTGGCCGTCGCACTCGAGGAACGCCACGTCTGGGTGGTTGGCAGCCACATCGGAGAGGTAGTTGGCGTATTCCGTGTTGGCGACCACGAGCTCACTGGTGGATGCCAGCTGCTCGAAGGTCTGGCCGGCCTCGGCCGAGATGGGCACGTTCTCCACGAACGTGGACTTGACCTTGGAGCCGAGCGCGGTCTCCATCGCCTTGCGGCCCTCGTCGTGGGTGAACGTCCACCCGTTGTCGGCGACGGGGCCGATGTAGGCGAAGCCCACGTTGATGCTGCTGCTCGCGGCGGAGCTGCCACCCCCGCTCGGCTTGTTGCTGCTACAGGCGGCCAGGAACGCAGCGCCGCCGAACAGGCCCGCCGCCCCGACCCCGGTGTTCCTCAGAAGTCGACGCCGGGTCATCCGCATCTCCCAGAGGGACTGCTTCGACACCCCCGAGCCCTGACGCTTCCCGTCCTCCATGTCTCTCCCCCCTTTGCCGCTCCCGGCATCCTTCCAGTCCGTCTCGGGCCCGGTCAAATCGCCCCCCACCTCCCGGTCTGGTCTCCGGCTCGTCGTCGGCCTCGCGCTTCACCGGCATCGGCGTCCACGTTCGGTACTACGTGGGCGATCGTGGCGATGGATGGGGCTGGAGGACCCGCCCGCGAGGCCATGGCATCACTCCCGCTGAGGCATGCCTTGCGCCGATTCGGGGTTGGACATGGACCCGTGCCGTTCGATCTGGGTCACGGTTACCTCTCGAATGAAAGACGGTGACCAATCCGAGCACGCGGAGACCCAACACGGCTTCCACAGAATGTCAAGGTAACGATCGGCACCCACCGTCGCCAAGCGCCGGAGGGGCCACTTCGCTTGCCCCGCAGGAGGGGGCCCGCCTTGCTTCAACAAGACGTCAACCGTTACCATCCCTCGATCGGACGTAGGGGGGCGATTGTCGGTGGACGACGGACGTACAGCCGTGAGCGACGGCTCGGTTGAGGTCCCGCCGTATCACTCGGCCGTGATGCCGGAACCCTGCACGTTCAGCCCTCGCGAGTGGGAGGTCCTCTCCGGCTTCTGGTACCCGGTGGCCTGGAGCGCAGACGTTTCGGATCGACCGGTCGGCGTCACCTTGCTGGACGAGGATCTCGTCGTGTACCGCACCTCCGGCGGAGTGGTCGTCGCCAGAGACCTGTGCCTTCACCGAGGCTCGCGCCTCACGCTCGGATGGATCGAAGGCGACGAGCTCATCTGCTGCTACCACGGATGGCGCTACAGCGTGGACGGAAGGTGCACCCGGATCCCCTCGCAGCCCGCCGACCGCAAGATCTCCCCGCGCGTCCGCCTGCTCACCTTCCCCGTGCTCGAGCGGTATGGGATCGTGTGGACCTGCCTATCGGCCGAGCCGAAGAACGAACTCCCGAAGTGGCCCGAGGCCGAGGATCCAAGGTTCCGACGACTCGGCCTTCCCGCTCAGGAGTGGGCGACCTCCGCGGCTCGCCAGGTCGAGAACTTCCTCGACGTGAGCCACTTCTCGTTCGTGCACACCGGCACGTTCGGCAACCCCGACCGGACCGAGATCGCGGACGTCGACGTCGAGCTCACGCCGTACGGGCTGCGATACGAGTTCCCGTACCTCGCCGGTAACCCGGCGTCCTCGCCTCTCGGGAGCCAACCCAACATCATGCGCGTGATGAACTACGACCTGACTCTGCCGTTCTGCGCCAGGCTGGCGATCCGTTACCCAGAGAAGGGTGGGGACGCGACGCACATCATCTTCGACTGCGCGTCGCCGGTTTCAGCCAAGCGGATGCGCGTCTTCTTCTTCATCGCGCGGAACTTCGATCCCCACACGCCTTCCGAAGAACTGATGGCGTGGGAATCGAAGATCCTGTCCGAAGACCAGCCCGTCGTGCAGAGCCAGCGCCCCGAGGAGCTCCCGATCGACCTCGCAGAGGAACTGCACGTCCAGGCCGACCGGATGACGATCGCATACCGCAAGGAGCTCGCGAAGCTCGGTCTCGGGCCCGCCTACTCGCGGTAGGCGAAGCAAGGGCTCAGGACGCCGGGGTGTGCGGCAGCTCCCGGCGGCGGGCGAACAGCTCCTCCGCCGCCGCTTGAGCCCGCTCCCTCACCTCCTCGACGTCGACGGAGAGCACCCTTCCGGCCCGGACCAGCCGCCGGCCGTCGACCCACACGTCCCGAACGTCGTGCCCGCTCGCGGAGAACACCAGGTGCGCCGCGGCGTTGAAGTCGTCGCCGTGCAGGAGCGGCGTGGTGTGGAGCCCTCGGAGGTCGACCGTCACTACGTCCGCCCTTTTTCCGGGCTCGAGAGAACCGCTGATCCCACCGAGCCCCAGCGCCTTCGCCCCTTCCAGCGTGGCCATCGCCAGGATCTCCCACGGATCTCCTGAGGTCGGGTCGTGCGTGGACACCTTCTGCAGCAGGGAGGCGAACTTCATCTCCTCCAGCAGGTCGAGGTTGTTGTTCTCCTTCTCGCCGTCCGAGCCGATGCCGACGGCGATCCCGGCCGCGCGGAGATCCCGCACTCGCGCCGGACCCGACGACAGCTTCATGTTCGAGCACGGACAGTGGGCCACGCTCGATCCTGTCTCCGCGAGGAGCCGGATCTCTTCGTCGTCCAGCCAGACGCAGTGCGCCACCACGGTCCGGGACCCGAGGATCCCGCGGTTGTAGAACTCGGCGATCGGGCGCCGGCCGAACCGCCGGAGCGACTCCTCGACCTCCCAGATCGTCTCGGATGAATGCGTGTGGATGCCTGTGTCGAACTCGTCGGCCAGCTCCGCTGCTGCGGAGAACGCCTCGGGCGTGCAGTAGAAGAGGTGCTCCAGGCCCACCCATGTTCTGACGCGGCCCTCGGCCGCCGTCCGATGGGTTTGCAAGAGCTGCCGGTTCGACTCCAGGCTCTCGAAGAAGTCGAAACCGGCCTCGTCGGCCACGTAGGGGACCAGCGTGGCGCGGATCCCCACATGCTCGGCCGCGCGCGCCGACCCCTCCATGAACCTCCACATATCCATCACGGATGTGGTCCCGAAGCGCAAGCCCTCCGTGTAGCAGAGGAGCGATGCCGCCTCGGCGATCGCGGGGGTCAGCGCCCGATGGGCCGGGTCCACGTAGGTACGGAGCCAATCCCACAGCGAGAGCGACTCGGCCGTCCCGCGAAGCAGACCGGAATGCAGGTGGCAGTTGTGAAGCCCGGGCATGACGGCATGCTCGGCGGCATCGACCACGTCGGCCTCCCCCGCGAGTCGGTCGAGATCCTCCACCGGTCCGACCGCGACGATCTCGCCGCCGTCGATCAGGACGGACCCCGGATCGAACACCGCCCGCCGGCCTTCCATCGGAAGGACGACGCCGCCTCGGATCAGCTCGCGCGCCATGCTCTCGTCTTTCCGGTCGGAGGCCCGGCCATTGAACCGGGCCGCCGCGAACGGGTCAAGGCGGCGCCGACCATGTGCACCCTAGATCGGCGGAGACGGCGCGATTCGAACGCGCGAGGGAGCTATCAACCCCCTAACCGCTTAGCAGGCGGCTGCTTTCGGCCACTCAGCCACGTCTCCGCCGACGATTGTAGAGGAACCATCGGACCCGCCCCGGGCCGCCCGCCGGGTAGGGTGTGCGCGTGGCGGACGGATCCGACGTCGTCGTCGTGGGCGGGGGCGTGATCGGCGCGGCCTGCGCGCGGGAGCTGGCCGAACGGGGCGTGCAGGTCACCCTGATCGAGCGGGCGGAGCTGGCCGGCGCCGCGTCCGGCCGCAACCTCGGCCTGTGGAGCACACCGTACGACCCTATGCTCGTGCCGATGGCCAGGGCCGGCCTCCAGTCCTACCTCGCGATCGTCGACGACGCGCCGCTCCCGGTGTTCCTGGACCGGGAGGCGATTGGCATCCTGTCGACGATCGGAGAAGAGGAAAAGGAAGCGGCGCAAGTCGACCGGGACGCGGCGGCCGCGGTCGGCGTGACGTCCGAGCACCTCGACCCACAGCAGCTCCGTCGGCTGGAACCCGAGCTGCGTCCCGACCTGGCGGGGGCGTGGCTCCTTCACGACGGCCACCGATTGGACCCGGCGGCGCTCACCGTCGCGCTCGCGTTGCGGGCCAAGGAGCTCGGGGCAGTGATCCGCCACCACCTGAGCGTCCGCGCGCTGCTCCGGCAAGGAGACCGCGTGGCCGGCGTGGCCACCGACGAGGGAACCGTCGAAGCCGGGACGGTCGTGTTGGCGGCCGGCCCGTGGTCACAGGACCTGCTCCGCACCCTCGACCTTCGGATCCCCATCACCGGTGCTCGGGGCTGGCTGGTCCGCCTCCGGCCGCCCCGCACGCTGATATCCCACTGGATCGAGGGTGCGGCGCGCTCGCTGTTCCGCGCCTCCGTCGGCGAGGTCGCGGCGGGAGCGTTCGCCGAGGGGGTGCCGGAGCCGGATGTGGGAACGATGCTCCAGCCGGCTCCCGACGGCTCCATCGTGGCCGGCGCCTCACGCCAAGCCGTCGTGACGAACGAGCCCGACGACGCCGGTGTGCCCCACGCCATCGTGCGGGGTGCGATCTCGATGTTGCCCGCACTCGCGGAGGCCGCGGTCGTGTCGGCCTGGTGGGGGGTGCGCCCGATGTCGCCCGACGAGCGTCCGCTCGTCGGGCGACTCGCCGAAGGCCTGATCGTGGCGACCGGTCACGGTTCGGAGGGTGTGATCCTCGCGGCCGGTACGGGCCAGCTGGTCGCCGCCGCCATCACGGGCGACGAGCCACCGTTCAACCCCGCGCCGTTCGACCCCGGACGGTTCGCCTGACGTCGATCAGTCCGGAACCAGGCGCGGCTTGCGCGCCGGCCCGCGAACCATCGACGGATGCTGGCCCGTGGCGCGGCTCCGCCGCGCTACGGCCCGGATCACGTCGTCGCGGGCCAGGATGCCCACCGGGCGGTCCCGCCGGTCCAGGACGGGCAGGCGGTTCACCCCGGCGGTGTGCATCAGCTCCAAGGCGCGCGTGAGCGGCCACTCGGTACGGGCGAACACGACCTCGCGGCTCATGACATCCTGGACGGCCAGCCCCACCAGGTGACGTTCCCCCCGCAGGAACGGACCCGTCCGCTGGTGAACGAGGCGCTCCTCGGGCGGCGCCAAGTCGCTGAACGACAGCATCCCCACCACGCGCCCTTCGTGGACCACCGGCCCGCCGGCCACGCCGGCCTTCTCCAGGATGGCCACGGCGTCGCCGGCCCTCATCGCGGGCTCGAGCACCACGACCTCCGGCGTCATCGCGTCTTCGACGGTGCCGAGGAGCGCATCGAGGGGAGGCGTATGACGATCGAACACGGCGACCTCTCCCATCGCGACCTCCTTCCGGACCAAGCTTGGGCGGGCCGGTACACGGGAGCATGGGTCGATGGGCCCGTGGGCAAGGGGACCGTTCGCGACGGTCCGGCGCCACGAGGGAGGCTCCGACCGGTTCGGCTAGAATCCGGGGGTTCTCCATGGCCATCCTCGCCCTCGGGGTCTCCCACCGCCGCGCCTCGGTCGAGCTGCTGGAACGGCTCGCCTTCGACGAGGACGGGTACGCGAAGACCTTCCGGCGGGCCGAGGACGACCCGGCCATCGGTGAGGTCGTGGTCGTGTCCACGTGCAATCGGGTCGAGCTGTACGCGGTCGTGCCGTCGTTCCACGCGGGTTTCCTGTCGCTGAAGCGCCTGCTGATGGAGACGGCCGGCGTCTCCACCGAGGAACTGACCGAACCCCTCTACTCCCACTACGAAGGCGATGCCGTCGAGCACGTCTTCTCGGTGGCGAGCGGCCTCGACTCGATGGTGCTTGGCGAACCCCAGATCCTGTCCCAGGTCCGGGACGCGCTGCGGCGGGCCCAGGGCGAGGGCGCCGCCGGACGTGCGCTCACGGCTCTGTTCCATGCCGCTGCTCGAACGGGGAGGCGGGTGCGCACGGAGACCGCCGTGGGGGCGGCCCCCGACGCCTACGTGCGGGCCGGAACCGACCTGGCTGCCGAAGCGCTCGGCGGGCTGGAGGGCCGGTCCGTTGTGGTCGTGGGGGCGGGAGGCATGTCGGCGCTCGCCGTGAAGCACCTGCGGGGAAGAGGTGTGGGAACGGTGCGCGTGCTGAACCGGAGCCCCGAGCGGGCCCGGACCCTGGCCGAGCGGACCGGGGCCGAGCACGGCGCCCTCGACGCGCTTCCCTTCGCGCTGGCCCGGGCCGACCTCGTGGTGTCGGCCACCGGGGCGGCCGGCGAGATCGTGTCCGCCGAAGCGGTCCGGGGGGCGGTCGACGGGCGAGGGCCCGGCCGCCCTCTGTTCCTCCTGGATCTGGCGGTGCCCCGCGACGTTGACCCGGCCGCATCGGAGGTTCCTGGGGTGCTCCTGGTCGACATCGACGGCCTGCGCCACCTCCTCGCCGCCCGCGAAGCAGAGGCCCACGAGGAGATCGAACGGGCCCATGCCATCGTCCGCGAGGAGGTGCAGCGGTTCGCCGTCCGGCGTAGGGCCGACCGATTGGCCCCGGTGATCACGGCGCTCCGCGAACGCGGCGAGCGGGTGACGGCATCGGAGCTCGCCCGGTACCGCTCCCGGTTGTCGTCACTGACGCCGGACGAGCAGGAGGCCGTCGAGGCGCTGGCAAGGGGCATCGTGTCGAAGCTCCTGCACGATCCCATCGTCCGCCTCAAGGAGCAAACCGACCCCGGCGCGGACCGGGAGAACGCTGCGCTCCTGGCCGCGCTGTTCGGCCTCGACGTCGGCTCGGAGTGAACCTCCGCGTCGGCACCAGGCGGTCCGCACTGGCGATCGCGCAGGCGGAGGAGGTTGCCCGCCGCCTTGCGGCGGCGGGGGTCGACGCGGAACTCGTTCCGATGGTCACCGCTGGCGACCGAGGGGCCTCACCGGCGGAGTCCGCGGCGGGATCGAAGGGACTCTTCGTCGCCGAGATCGTGGCCGCGCTCCTGGAGGGCGAGGTGGACCTGGCCGTGCACTCCGCCAAGGACCTGCCCGCCCAAGACGACGAGGGGCTCGTGATCGCGGCCGTGCCGGAACGGGAGAGCCCCCTCGACGTCCTGGTCACGAGGGACGGCGAACTGCGGACCGGATCGTCGGTCGGCACCTCCAGCCTCCGGCGGCGGGCCCAGCTCCTCCACGCCCGCCCCGACCTCGTCGTGCGAGACCTTCGGGGCAACGTCGACACACGGCTCCGCAAGCTCGAGGAAGGGGAGGTCGACGCGGTGATCCTGGCCGCGGCGGGGCTCCTGCGCCTGGGGGTCGTGCCGGAACACGCGGAACCGCTGCCGCTCGGCGAGATGGTTCCCGCTCCCGGGCAGGGCGCGCTGGCCGTGCAGGCCCGGGCGTCGGACCGGGACACGGTCGAGGCCGTCGCCGCGGTCGACCACGGCCTATCGCGAACGGCGTTGGAGGCCGAACGCGAGCTGATGCGGCGACTGGGCGGCGGGTGCGCGCTTCCCCTCGGCGCGCTGGCCACGGTCGAGGCGGGCGGCGTTCGGATGGTCTCCGTTGTCGCTGCGCCGGACGGATCCCGCGTGGTCCGGTCCGAC
>JAHEXX010000026.1 GCA_023251895.1 bacterium | reverse complement strand
CGAGTTCGAGCAGTTCCCCGCTCTGGCGTCGGGCGACCTCGACGCCACGCTCGAGGTGTGGCCCTCGGTGCACCCGAAGGACTACAAGAACTACATCAAGAGCGGCGCGGGGGTCATCGATGCGGGTCCGCTCGGCGTCGTGGGCCAGATCGGCTGGTTCATCCCGACCTACATGCTGACCGACCATCCGGGATTCGCCACATGGGAGGGTCTGAAGGGCAACGAGTCGATGTTCGCGACGTCTGAGACCGCCCCAAAGGGTCGGATCGTCGATGGCGACCCGGCCTTCGGCAGCTACGACCAGGCAATCGCCACCAACCTGGGCCTGAACTTCAAGGTGATCTTCGCCGGCTCGGAGCCCGCGGAGCTCACGGCCCTGGACGCCGCGTACTCGAAACAGGACCCGTTCCTCTTCTACTTCTGGACACCGCACTGGGCGCAGGCGAAATACCAGCTCACGATGGTCAAGTTGCCCGATATCACAGCTGCCTGCACGAACGCCGCCGCGAACGACGTCACCAAGTACGCGTGCGCCTATCCCCCGGACCCGTTGTATAAGGCGTTCAGCGCCGATCTCAAGTCCAAGGCCCCGGCCGCGTTCGCCTTCCTGTCGGCGATGAACTGGACGAACGACGCCCAGAACGGGATCGCCCTCGATATCAGCAACCACGTAGCCGATGACCAGGCTGCGCAGAAGTGGATCGACGCGAATCCGAGCGTGTGGAAGCCCTGGGTCGACTCCGGGCTCGCCGCGCAGGCCTAGCCAAGAGACCGAGCATCGAGTTGCGGGGCGGCCCCCAGGGGGCCGCCCCGCGACCACAAGGTGGATCTAACCGCAGCTACCGCTTCGCAAGCCGCTGAGGCCGGTGGGGGTGTGCCGACCTGTCATGGGTTTCACCGGAACAGCCTAGGTTGCCGTTGTGAAGCCCATGACGAGTGAGGCGAGAGAACGTCGAGGTTGCGGCGAGGGGGCAGATCGCTGGCCTGGCCTTTGACATCGCGTCGGGCCTCGGTGTAGCGTGCGCGTGTTGCGTCACCCGAGCCAGGTTGTGTGATGCGAGACACCAAGAACACCGGCAGCATCCAATCGGTCAGGCGAGCCATGAATCTCTTGGAGCTCCTGGCGGACAACGAAGAACTGGGGGTCACGGAGCTGGGGCGCCGGCTGGGGGTCCACAAGGCGACGGCTTCCCGGCTCGTCTCAACGCTCGCGGAGCGGGGGTTGGTCGAGCGTAACCCGGCCACCGAGAAGTACCGGCTGGGGTTCGGGGTCATCCACCTCGCTGGTGCAGCCCTCGCCGGGCTCGATCTCGTCCGGCAGGCCCGTCCCGTGCTCGAGGAGCTGGCTGAACGCACGCGCGAGACGGTGAACTTGGCGGTTCTCGATGGGGACGCCGTGCTCCACCTCGACCAGATCTCGGGGAAGCACACGGTCGTCAGCGTGAGCTGGGTGGGCCGCCGTACACCGCTGCACTGCACGTCGAACGGGAAGGTTCTGCTCGCGTACGGGGACGAACCAACCCGAGAGCGCCTCCTGGCTCTGCCGCTCGAGCGGCGGACCCCGAACACGATCGTCGATCCCGAGCGGCTGCGGGCGCTGCTGGTCGAGGTCCGGACTCGGGGCTACGCCCAGACCGTGGAGGAGTTGGAAGAGGGCCTTAACGCGGTCGCCGCGCCGGTTCATGCGGCGAGCGGAGAGGTCGTGGCGGCGGTGAGCGTCTCGGGGCCGGCGTTCCGACTTCGGCCCGTGGAGCTGCCCAGGGTCGCCCGCCTGGCGATGGATGCGGCGGGAGCCATCTCCCGCCGGATGGGATATGCGGAGAGGAGGCAGTCCGTTGGCGGTTGAGGAGAACCCGGGGATCCTGTTGTACACGAGGATCCGCAAGTCCCCCTACTTCTACGCGTCTCGCCAGCACGGCGTGAAGCGCTACAGCGTCTACAACCACACGTACCATCCTCGCCATTATGGCGATCCGGTCGGGGAGTACTGGAAGCTCGTGAACGGGGTGACTCTGTGGGACGTGGGCGTCGAGAAGCAGATCCAGATCAAGGGCCCGGATGCCTTCGATCTCACGAACATGATCGTCCCGCGGGACCTGCACAAGTGCGCGGTCGATCAATGCAAGTACGTCTTCATCTCGGCTCCCGATGGCGGCATCCTGAACGACCCGGTCCTGCTCCGAGTGGAGGAGGACGAGTTCTGGCTGTCGCTCGCCGACAGCGACGTGAACCTGTACGCGCTGGGCATAGCGGCCGCTCGGGGCATGGACGTCACCGTGCAGGAGATCGACGTCGCTCCGGTCCAGATCCAGGGCCCGAACGCGAAGAAGGTCCTGACCGAGCTGTTCGGCGACCGGATCCTCGAGGTTCCCTACTACGGGCTGATGAAGGGCGAGCTCGAGGGCATGCGGGTTGTGGTCTCCCGGACCGGCTACACGGGCGAGGTGGGCTACGAGATCTACCTCCACGACGCGTCGCAGCACGGCCAGAAGCTGTGGAACGCGGTGCTGGAGGCCGGCAGGCCCCACGGCCTGGAGGTGATCGGCCCGTGCCACATCCGCCGCATCGAGGGAGGCATCTTGGCCTTCGGAGCGGACATGTGGTACGAGAACAACCCCTTCGAGGTCGGGTACCACTACACGTGGATGGTCGACCTGGACCAGGAGGCCGACTTCATGGGCAAGGCCGCGCTCAGGCGGATCAAGCAACAAGGGGTCACCCAGAAGCTGGTCGGCGTGGACATCGAGGGTGAGTCGCTCGGCTCGTACGTCGATAACGAGATGATCGACTTCTTCCCCGTGCACATCGACGGGCGCGAGGTGGGCCGCGTGACCTCGGCCTGCTACTCGCCCCGGCTGGAGAAGAACATCGGCTACGCCATGCTGCCCATCGAGTTCACGGAGCTCGGCACCGAGCTCGAGGTGGACACCCCGCCCTCCGGCCGGGTCCGCGCCGTGGTGGTCGAGATGCCACACTGGGATCCGACGAAGGAGATCCCCAAGCAATGACGACGCTGCCGAGGGACGCGAACGTCGTCGTCATCGGCGGGGGGATCGTAGGCAACAGCATGGCCTACCACCTCGCCCGACTCGGGTGGAAGGACATCGTGCTGCTGGACAAGGGGCCCTTCCCTAGTCCCGGCGGCTCCACCGGTCACGCATCGAACTTCATCTTCCTGGTGGACCACTCGAAGGAGATGACGGAGTTCACGCTGGACAGCGTTCGTCAGTACCAGGAGCTGGGCGTCTTCACCGAGAGCGGCGGGATCGAGGTCGCTCGCACGAAGGAGCGGCTGGAGGAGCTGAAGCGCCGAGTCGCGTCGGCGAAGTCCTGGGGCGTGGAGCCGGTCGAGCTGGTCGCGCCCGCTGAGGTCAAGGAGCTCGTGCCGTTCCTGGACGAGAAGATCGTCCTGGGGGCCTTCCATACGCCCGGGGTGGGCGTCGTGGACTCGTTGCGGGCCGGCACCCTCATGCGAGAGCGGGCCCAGGAGATGGGCGCCATCACCGTCTCGGCGAACACCGAAACGACGGGACTCGACGTAGTCGACGGGCGGGTGGCCGGCGTTCGGACCGACAAGGGCGACATCGGGTGCGAGACGGTCGTCATCTGTTGCGGGGTCTGGAGCCCCCGGATCGCCCGCATGGCGGGGGCGTCGATCCCCCTCACACCTGCCGTGCACCAGATGATCGACGTGGGCCCGGTCCCGCTCTTCGCGGAGACGGTGGGAGAGATCGCGTACCCGATCGTCCGCGACATGGACACGAACATGTACGAGCGACAGAACGGAAGCGACTTCGAGATCGGATCGTACGCGCACCGGCCCATCCTGATGGAGCCTGACCAGATCCCCTCCATCGAGGAGTCGGTGCTGTCCCCCACGGAGCTCCCGTTCACCCAGGACGACTTCGATCTTCAGATGGAGCAGGCGCTGGAGCTCTTCCCGGACATCGTCGGGGATGAGCGAGTGGGGATCCGCCACTCGATCAACGGGCTCCTGTCGCTCACCCCGGACGGCATGCCGTGTCTGGGGGAGACGCCTGAGGTGAAGGGCATGTGGTCGGCCGCCGCGATCTGGATCAAGGAGGCGCCGGGGATCGCCAAGACCATCGCCGAGTGGATGACCGACGGCTGCCCCGAGATCGACCCGCACGCCTCCGACATCGCGCGGTTCTACGACCACCACCGCACGAAGACCCACATCGAGGCCCGCTCTGCGGAGGGGTACAACAAGACCTACGGCATCGTTCACCCGGCCGAGCAGTGGAGCTCCAACCGGGACGTTCGGCTCAGCCCCTTCTACGCCCGGGAGCGGGAGCTGGGAGCGGTGTTCTACGAGACCGCGGGCTGGGAGCGACCGCACTGGTACGAGTCGAACGCCGGGCTGCTGGATGAGTACGGCGACCGGGTCATGCAGCGCGAGGCCGAGTGGGAGTCACGGTGGTGGTCGCCGATCATCAGCGCAGAGCACCTGGCCATGCGCGACCGGGTCGCCATGGTTGATCTGTCGGCCTTCGCGATCTTCGACGTCTCGGGGCCGGGTGCGCTCGGCTACCTCCAACGGTTGGCCGTCAGGCAGATGGAAGTTCCCGTCGGGCGCGTGGTCTACACGCCGCTGTTGAACCCGGCCGGCGGCGTCAAGGCCGACCTCACGATCATGCGGCTGGGGTCGAACCGGTTCCGCGTGGTTACCGGGGGCTTCTCCGGCATGTTCGACAAGAAATGGTTCGTCGACCATCTGCCCGACGATGGTTCGGCGCAGCTTTACGACGCGACCTCGGCCTGGTGCACGGTCGGCGTGTGGGGCCCGCGGGCGCGAGACCTGGTCGCGTCGGTCGCCGAAGATGACGTCTCCAACGAGGCCTTCCCCTTCGCGACCTGCCGAGGGATCGACCTGGGGCCGGTCCGGGCTCTAGCCTCCCGCATCTCGTACGTCGGCGAGCTCGGCTGGGAGATCTACGCCCCCATGGAAGAGGGCGCGCGTCTGTGGGACCTCTTGTGGGAGGCGGGTCGGGCGGTCGGCGTCGTTCCGGCCGGGATCGGCGTCTACGCGACGACCGCGCGCCTGGAGAAGAGCTACCGTGCCCACGGTAACGAGCTTGAGCTCGAGTACGGCCTGGTCGAGGCGGGGATGGCGGGCCCGGCCGTGAAGGACCAGGACTTCGTGGGGAAGGACGCCTACCTGAACCAGCGCCAGCAGGAGGCGACCGCGCTCCTGTGTTCGCTCACCGTGGACGACCACACATCTTCGTCCGGCGTCAAGCGGTACATGCTCGGACGGGAGCCCATCCTGACGCCAGACGGCGGCCCCATCGTGGACGCCAAAGGGCGTCGTTCCTACGTGACCAGCGCCGGGGCCGGACCGTCGGTGGGCAAGCACATCCTCATGGCCTACCTCCCGCCGGAGCATGCCCTGGTCGGCACGAACCTAACGGTCGAGTACTTCGGCGAGCCCTACCCCGTGACGGTCGCGGTCGTCGGGAACACGCCGCTCTTAGATCCCGCGAACGAGCGGCTGAAGGGCTGAGGCAGGCGCCTTGAACGTCCTGGTGTGCGTGAAACGCGTCCCGGCGACGGGGGGGCGGATCACGCTGACCCCGGACGAGCAGGAGATCGACACGCGCTTCCTTGGATTCACGGTCAGTCCTCACGAGGAATGCGCGGTGGAGGAGGCAGTGCGCCTGATCGAAGCGCACGGCGGCACGAGCGTTGTCCTCACCCTGGGACCCTCGGTGGCCGAGGAGCAGCTGCGCGACGCGCTGGCCATGGGGATCGGCGAGGCGATCCTGCTACAGACCGACGGGCGGGAGTGGGACCCCATCGCCACCGCGAACGCGATCGTCGATGTGGTCCGCTCCCGGGAGGCCGCCGGCATGGCGTTCGACCTGCTGCTGTTCGGCAACGAGGCGGCCGATACCGGCGACTATCAGATCGGCATCCGCGTGGCCCACGTCCTGGGCCTTCCGTGCGTCGCCGGGATCAAGGCGCTGGAGGTGCGCGGCGGGGCGGCCGTGGCGCAGCGCGAGGCGGACGGCGGGCGGGAGATCTTCGAGGTCTCGCTGCCGGCCGTGTTCGCGGTCAAGGAGGGGATCAACCTGCCGCGGTATCCGTCGGTGCCGGGTCGACTGAAGGCTAAGAAGAAGGAGATCCACCGGATCGTTCCCGAGAAGCGCGGAGGCGGGCTCGAGAAGGTGCGGCTCAAACTGCCGGAGGAGCAGCAGGGTGAGGTCGAGATCCTGGGCTCCGGGCCCGAAGCGGCTCCTCGGGTCGTCGAGGTCCTCCAGAGACTGGGGATCGTGCCGTCATGATCCTCGCGTTGGTCGAACACGATCGCGGGAAGCCGAACCCGCTTTCGTTGGAGGCGCTGACCTTCGGCCGGCGCCTGGCCGAGCGAGCCGACGTTCCCCTGCACGCCGTCCTGATCGGTTCGGAGGCGCGTCCGCTGGCCGACCTGTCGGCGGCGTATGGAGCGTCCATGGTTCACCTCGTCACCCACGAGCGCCTCGCCGATTTCGCGCCGGCGGCGTGGGCTCAAAGCGTCGTCGAGGTCGTGGACGCGGTGGCGCCCGAGGCCGTCCTGGGCGCCGGGAGCGATCGGGGCAACGAGGTCATGGCTCACGTGGCGGCCAAGATCGGTCTTGCCATGGCCGCCAACTGCGTGGAGGTCGAACCCCGCGAGCCGTACGTGGTCACGCGGCTGCGCTGGGGCGGCAGCCTGCTGGAGGAGGCCCGTCTTGAGGGGGTCCCCAAGCTGCTCACGGTTGCGCCGCACGCGGTCGCGGCCGAGGAGGTCTCTGCCGCCGGCGAGCCGGCGGTCGAGACGCTTACCCCGGCCCTGGAAGACGAGGACCTCCGCGTGCGGGTCATGGGCCGGACGGAGGCGGCCGAGGGACGGGTGTCGCTGCCCGAAGCTCGCGTCGTCGTGGGGGGCGGGCGTGGCGTCGGCAGCGCCGATGGGTTCGCCATGCTGGAGGAGTTGGCCAGCCTCCTGGGCGGGACGGTGGGCGTGTCCCGCGTGGTCACCAGCCTCGGCTGGCGGCCCCACGCCGAACAGGTCGGTCAGACCGGCACCCGCATCGCGCCGGACCTCTACATCGCCTGCGGGATCAGCGGGGCCATCCAGCATATGGTCGGCTGCAAGGCGGCCAAGCAGATCCTGGCGATCAACACCGACCCGGAGGCGCCGATGGTCGCCAAGGCCGACTACGCCGTGATCGGCGACCTGCGCGCGGTGGTCCCGGCAGTGATCACGGAGATCAAGAAGGCGCTGGACGGGTAGGGCGCTCGGGCCCGGAGGGCTTGCGCCTCGAGGCATCGACGCGGCACGCTATCGGCCCGAGGCATCGCGGGAGAGGGCCACGTGGACTGGGACGCGTACCGCAAGCCGCTGTCGTCGATGCTCGAGGCAGTGGGGTGCACGCCGCTCGTCCACCTCGGTCGGATCAGCCCGACCGGGCACGAGCTGCTGGCGAAGGTGGAGTGGTACGGCCCCACCGGGAGCGTCAAGGACCGCATCTACCGCACATGATCGAACGGGCCGAGGCCCGGGGGGACCTCCGGCCCGGGATGACGATCGTGGAGTGCACGACCGGCAACGCCGGCATCGCGTGCGCAGCGGTCGCGGCCATCAAGGGCTACGCCTGTGTGATCGTGATGCCGGAGGGCATGAGCGAGGAACGCAGGAAGATGATCCACGGCTACGGCGCGGAGCTCGTCCTGACCCCCGGCGCCGGAACCGACATCGACCTCGCGATGGCGAGGATTCGGGAGATGGTCAAGGCCGAACCCGGCAAGTACTTCGTGCCGGCCGAGTTCGAGAACCCCGACAACGTCGAGGCTCAGGCCGCATCCGGCCGGGAGATCTGGGAACAGGCCGAGGGATCCGTCGACGCCGTGGTTGCGGCGCAGGGGACCGGCGGCTGGATCACCGGCGTGGCGCGGTTCCTGAAGGAGAAGGACCCGTCGGTCCGCGCCTACACGGTCGAGCCGGCCGAGGCGCCGCTGATCTCCGAGCGTCGATGGGGAACCCACGGCGTTCCCGGGATCGGGGACGGGATCATCGCCCGGAACCTGGACCTGTCGCTGATAGACGGCGTCGTGACCGTGTCGACCAAGGAATCACTGACGATGGCACGGCGGCTGGCCCGAGAGGAAGCGATCTTCTGCGGACCTTCCGCCGGGTGCAACGTGGCGGCGGCCTGCAAGGTCGCCGAGGCTCACCCCGAGCTTCGGCGCATAGTGACCGTTATCCCCGACACCGACCAGCGCTACCTTTCCGGAGAGCTGTTCGGGGATGCACCCGACGTCGAGATCCCCGACCGCGAGCACGAGCTCGACCTGCAGGTCATTGCCGAGCTCGACCGCCACCAGGACCGCCTCGAGGTCCTCCGCTAGACCCAGTGGTCTTGGTCCGGTGAGGTTTCACTCGCCCACGCCACAGGCGTCTCGCTCGCTCGCCATCCGGGCAACAAGCGCGGGGTCCGGGGCCGTTCGGCCCATGGCGAACACGTCCGACGTGGAATGATTCCTTGAGGGGATGTCTCACCCGGAAGGAGCCTAGCATGGGGGCACCAACCAACGTCGAGGACTACCTGGCCACCCTTCCAGAGGAGTCGCGCGCCGCTCTGGAGAAGCTTCGAAAGACGATCAAGGCCGCCGCGCCCGAGGCGACCGAGACGATCAGCTACCAGATGCCGGCGTTCAAGGACCACGGTCGAATGCTCGTGTACTACGCCGCGTTCAAGGACCACTACAGCCTGTTCCCCGCGAGCGGGGCGGTCATCGAGGCACAGAGGGAAGAGCTGAAGCCCTACTTCACGGGGAGGGGAACGATCCGCTTCAACCTAGACGAGCCCCTCCCCGTCGCCCTCGTTAAGAAGATCGTCAAGGCGCGGATCGAGGAGAACGCAGCACGCAGACGTCGTTGAGGCGATGCGACCGGGCACGCCCGCCTGCTCTCGCAAGCACATTGGACCCGGCTGCGCCCGCCTCCGGCTGAAACAGAAGGGGGTGCGTCATGGCAAAGATCGAACCGGGTACGTCGGCACTGCTGGTGCTCGATTACCAGAACTACGGGCTCGACCCGAACGGGTACTGGGCGCAACACGCGCCGGGTCTACTGGAACGCGCGGCCGCGCCGATCGCGAGGACGGAGCGGGCGCTGGCCACCGCTCGGAGCGTCGGTCTGCCGGTGATCCACGTCGGCCAGGCCTGGCGGGAGGGTCATCCGGACGTGAACCCCGGTGAGCCGTGGCAGGTTGCAGCGAAGGAAGCCGGACGGACGGTGGAGGGGACCTGGGGAGTGGAGTTCTTCCCACCGGTCGCGCCTCTCCGCGAGGAGCTCGCGGTCTACAAGCGATGCATCAGCGCACTCACGGGCACCGACCTCGATCGTCTGCTTCGTATCAGGGGCATCATGACTCTCGTGCTGGTGGGCGGTGCGACGAACGGGGCCGTCGAGGGGACCGCCCGACAGGCGGCCGACATGGGTTACCGGGTCATCGTGATCGAGGATTGCTGCTTCGCGATGAGCGACGAGGAGCACGGACACTCGTGTAAGTACGCCTTGTCGTGGATCGGCTCGGTGATCGGCGTCGACGAATTCATCGCGTCGCTCGGCGCGACAGCGTAGCGTGTCGCCGCCCGGATCCCCACGCGGAGGAACGTGGATCGATCATGTGGCACCACAGTGCGCTGTTCCCGGACGAGGAGTGTTGAAAGGCCGTTCAATCAGCGGGGTATGCTCGGCGTCCGGAGGTGAACGCCGTGAGCTACCCCATGACCGACGAGGACCGCGAGATCAGGGACAAGGCCCGCCGGTTCGTGGACGAGGAACTGATCCCCCACGAAGTCGAGGCCGAGATGAACGGCGGGGAGCTGCCGCCGGAGGTGGTCGCGCGGCAGAAGGCTAGGCTCCAGGAGCTCGGGTTCGGCGCGATCAACATGCCGAAGGATGTCGGCGGCGACGGCCTAACGATGTTCCAGCAGGCCCTGGTGCAGGAACAGGCGGGTCGGGTCACCAACGCCCTGGGGTGGGTGCTGCACTCGGGTCCGCAGTGGGCCGTCGGAGTGTTCAACGACGACCAG
Source organism: bacterium (assembly GCA_023251895.1). Classification (GTDB taxonomy): domain Bacteria; phylum Actinomycetota; class UBA4738; order UBA4738; family HRBIN12; genus JAHEXX01. The sequence goes on along the minus strand of JAHEXX010000026.1, from coordinate 16,664 downwards.
ATCGAGCGGTACCTGAAGCCAATCGTCCGGGGCGAGCGGGCGGAGTGCTACGCGATCACCGAATGGAACGCCGGCTCCGATGTGGACGCGATCGAAGCCACGGCCCGGCGCGACGGCGATGAGTACGTGCTGAGCGGTTCCAAGGTCCACGTGACCTCGTTCAACCGGGCCGACCTGGTGTTCTTCCAGGGGAAGCTGGCCGGCGGACCGCATGCGGGTCAGCACGCGCTGTTCATCGTGGAGCGGGACAGGGCGGGCCTGCGTTTCGTGCGGAACCCCGCCTACATGCACACGTTCGCCGATCAGCACGCGGTCCTAGAGTTCGACGAGGTCAGGGTCCCCGCAACCAACCTGATCGGCGAAGAGGGCGACGGGATGGGGTTCACGTACGCGTGGTTCCGGTACGAGCGGTTGATGATCGCGGCCCGGTGCTGCGGGGCGGCGGAGCGGCTGATTGACGAGGCGACGGCCTTCGCCCAGGAACGCGTGCAGTTCGGCCACGCCATCGCGGAGTACCAGGCCATCCAACACATGCTGGCCGACTCGCTGACGGAGCTCTGGGCTGCCCGCCTCATGACCTACCGCACGGCGCAGGAGATCGACGAGGGCGCTGACGTGAAGATCCAGCACGCGCACGCCTCGATGGCCAAGCTGTACGCGAGCGAGATGGCCAACCTGGTGGCCGACCGGGCCGTGCAGGTCTTCGGGGGTCGCGGCTACATGCGGGAGAACGTGGCCGAGCGGTTCTACCGGGAGGTCCGGGTGGATCGGATCTGGGAGGGAACCTCCGAGATCCAGCGGAACATCATCGCGGACCAGCTCTACAAGCGCGGCGCGACGGCCCTCGCGGGATAGGGATAGGCTTCGCCGCGATGGATCGGCGTGAGGATGAGGAACTCGCGGCGCGCGAGGCGGAGACCTGGTCGCTCTTCTGGGAGCAGGTCGCCCGTCTCACGCCCGAACAACGGGAAAGACCCGGCGTCGTACCGGGGTGGTCGGTGAATGGGCTGCTGGGTCACGTCCGGTACTGGTGCGTGCGAGCGGCCGAGGCCCTGGAGGAGATGCGCGACGGCACCTTCGGGGGGTGGGCGGAAGACGACGCTGCGTTCGACGCCCTGAACGCGACCGCCGCCGAGGAGGCCCAGGACCAGGACTTCGCCGAGCTCGAGGCGGGGCTGGCCGAGGCCCGCGAGCGGGTCCGTGCTGCCTTGGCCGCGCTCCCGGAGGTGGACGACGCGGCCGCGACCATGTTCTTCGAGGAGACCACCGAGCACTACGAGGAGCACTCGGCCGACGTCCGCCGGTTCGCCGACGGGCTCTCCTAGGAAGCCCCGTGGCGGAGACCCCCTTCCGGTCGCCGCTCGCGCCCGACGCGAACGCCGGTCTGGTCGCGCTCGTGACCGGCGGCGGAACCGGGATCGGGCGGGCCGCTGCGGCCGAGCTGGCCCGCACGGGTGCGACGGTGGCGATCTGCGGGCGGCGCGCGGAGCCGCTGGAGGCGACGCGCGCCGCGCTCGAGGCCGAGGGCCACGAGGTCCTGGCCGTCCCGACCGACGTCCGCGAGCCCGAGCAGGTGGCCGGTCTTGTGGACGTGACGCTCGAGCGGTTCGGTCGGATCGACGTGCTGGTGAACGGCGCGGGCGGCCAATTCATCGCCCCCGCGGAGGCCATCTCCCTGAAGGGGTGGCGGGCCGTCCATCGCTTGAACGTCGACGCCGTTTGGGACCTCACACGGACCGCCGCCGAGCGGTCGATGATCCCGAACCGGCGGGGATTGGTCGTGTTCATCGGCTTCTCACCGCGGCGAGGGATGCCGACGATGGTGCACTCCAGCTCGGCCCGGGCGGCCATGGAGAACCTCGCCGGCGGGCTGGCCATCGAGTGGAGCAAGTACCGGATCCGGGCCGTGTGCGTTGCTTGCGGCGCCATCGACACCGAAGGGTTCCGCACCTACGGGGAGGCGATCATGGACGAGGCGCGCCGGACGGTGCCGATGGGCCGGCTGGGGCTGGCGGAGGAGGTCGGTGCCGTCATCGCCTTCCTCGCGTCCCCGGGCGGGGCCTACATAACGGGGACGACCGTCGTCGTCGACGGTGGCGTGGACGCATGGGGCCTCGCCATGTACCCGCCGGCACCCGAGGGCTAGGACAGGCTAGGGCTTCCGTCGCTTCTCGGTGAAGGCTTCCGTGGCCTCGCGATGTTCCACGGTTTGGGAGAGGGCCGCGTAGGCGAGCTGCTCGATCGTGCGGCCGGCCTCGCGGGAGGACTCGGCCATCAGGTTCGCGGCCTGCTTCGCGACTTGCACTGCGAGCGGCGGGAGCTCCGCGAGCTGCGCGGCGATCTCGAGGGAGCGCTCCACGGCTCTGCCCTCGTCGACCACCTCGGTGACGATCCCCAGCCTGAACGCCTCATCCGCGTCGAACCGATCCCGCAGCAGCATCAGCTCCTTGGCCCGAGCCACTCCAACCATCCGGACCAGTCGGTGTGTCCCCCCTGAACTGGGCAGGATCCCGATCGACACCTCCGGCAGTCCGAACAGCGCGGTGCGGTCGGCCACCCGGAAATCCGCCGCCAGCGCCAGCTCCAGGCCGCCGCCCAGGCAGTAGCCGTGGATGGCGGCGATCGAGGGCTGGGGTAGGGCGGCGAACCGCTCGTAGACCTGCCCGAGCTCCCGGTAGTACGCGAGGATCCCGGCGGGGGTCGCGTTTCTGAACTCGTCGATGTCGGCGCCGGCCGAGAAGGCTCGGCCGGCGCCGCACAGCACCACCGCGCGGCTCGAGCAGACTGCGTCGTCCGCGAGCGCCTCGGCCAGCTGAGCCTCCAGCGCCTGCGACAGTGCGTTCAGCTTCTCCGGCCGCGACAGCGTGATCGTGCAGACCGCACCTTCGCGCCGGACCTGGACGAGGCTCATGCGCCGTATTGGCTCCCCTACGCGGAGGCCGGCTCCAGCTCGAAGCCGATCTCCCGGGCGGCGACTTCCAACACGTCGGCGTACATCTGCCGAGGCGAGAGCTCGCTGTCGTTCATCAGCACCTGCACGGCCAGGCCGTCGATCAGGGCGCCCAGGATCAGTCCGAGGTGGTCGGCGTCCCGATCGCTGGGGAATTCGCCGCTGGCCTGCCCGGTCCGGATGACGTCGGCGATGGACTGTCGCCACCGGCGATCGAGCGCCTCGCGCTCCTTGGCCATCTCGGGGTCGCGCAAGGCCCGTGCCCAGATCTCGATCCACAGGGCCCACTCGTCCAGGCGCTCGAACTCGGGGAGCAAGCCGGGCACCGACAGCTCGACCAGCCGTTCGAGCTGCCTGCGGGCGCTGGGGATCCGCCGCAGCTCGCGAGCGGTGCGCAGGTAGAAACGGTCGTTCGCGTAGGTGAGGGCCTCGACCAGCACCCGATCCTTGGAGGCGAAGTAGTAGAGAATGAGCCCCGGGCTCACCCCGCATCGCTCGGCGATATCGGAGATGCGGGTCTCGGCCAGGCCGCGGTCGGTGATCACGCGCACGGCGGCGTCGAGGATCTCCTGGTGACGGTCCTTCCCTACCTTCTGTCGTACCGAGCTCATCGGTCCTCCGTGGGGGTGCAGTCGAAGGTCCCGGCGGCCTCCGGCTGAGTTTGGCTTAATATTCAGCCAACTTTATCCCCTGGTCAGGGGGTGTCAACCATCTCGGTTCCCGCCTCGGCTTGACTCGTCGTTCAAGCTGTCGCATCATCGCTGTGGCCAGGTTGCACTGGCGGTGCCGCCGCGGCTTGGATGAGGAATGGGGTCCGAACGGGAACGGGCCCGAAGGGGGAGTCGACCATGCCGAACGTCTACGACGCCATCATCATCGGCGGCGGCCACAACGGCTTGACGGCCGGCGCCTACTTCGCGCGCGATGGCGCCCGCACCGTGGTGCTGGAAGCGCGCAACAAGACGGGTGGCGCGGCCGACACCAGCGCGCCGTTCTCCGACCACCCCGACATCAAGGTCACGACGTACTCGTACGTCATGTCGCTGATGCCGCCGACGATCATCCGGGAGTTGCAGCTGAAGCGGCACGGGTACGACGTCACGCCCTTCGGCCCGTACTTCCAGGCCTACCCAGACGGCCGCGCCGTGACCGTCTACGCGGACGACGCGGCGAAGAGCTACGACTCGATCGCGGAGTTCTCGAAGAAGGATGCCGACACGCTCCCGGAATGGGAGGAATGGCTCAAGGGGGTGGCCGACGTCCTGGGGCCGATGCTCCTCAGCGTGCCCCCCAAGGTCGGCTCGATGCACCCGATGGACGTTCTCGCCACCGTGCAGACGGCGTGGAAGGCCCGCAAGCTCGGCGTGCGCGGCGTCGCCGATGTCACGAAGCTGTTCTCGATGAGCGTCACCGATCTGCTGAATAACTGGTTCGAGTCGGATGCCATGAAGGGCATGCTGGCCGTGAACGGGGTGATCGGCACGTGGGCAGGCCCCGACGAGCCGGGAACCGCGTACGTGATGCTCCACCACTCTATCGGCGACGTCGGCGACGGCCACCTGGGATCGTGGGGGTACCAGCAGGGCGGGATGGGCGGCGTGTCCGACTCGATCCGCCGGTCGGCCGAGTCGTTCGGGTGCGAGATACGCACCGATGCCCGGGTCAAGAAGATCCTGGTTCGGGGCGGCCGCGCCGTCGGCGTGGTCCTGGAGAACGGGGAGGAGCTGCGGGCACCGGTCCTGGTGTCGTGCGTCCATCCGCAGATCGCATTCCTGGAGCTGGTCGACCGGTACGAGCTGCCGCCCGACTTCGTGTGGGACATCGAACGGTGGAAGACCCGCTCGGGGGTCGTGAAGATCAATGTGGCCCTCTCCGAGCTTCCCGACTTCATCGCCATGCCCGGGAAGAACCAACAGGACCACCACACCGGGTCGGTGGAGCTGTGCTTCTCCACTGAGTACGCGGAGCGCGCGTTCCAGGACGCGCACATGGACCGCAAGGCGGCGGAGCGGCCGTTCGTGGACGGAACGATCCCCACGACGCTCGACCGGCAGCTTGCGCCAGAGGGCGTCCACATCTTCTCGATGTTCTCGCAGTGGTGCCCGGACGACTGGAACAAGGAGCCCCACCGAGACGAGCTGGAAGCCTACGCCGACCGGGTCATCGACATCTACACGGAGCTCGCGCCCAACTTCAAGGGCGCCGTGATCGACCGGCAGGTGATCGGTCCGTACGACATGGAACAGGACCTCGGCCTGATCGGCGGGAACATCTTCCACGGCGAGCTGTCCGTGGATCAGCTGTTCCACATGCGGCCGGCCCCCGGGTACGCCGACTACCGGACGCCGATCCGGGGCCTGTACCACGGGTCGTCGGCCACGCACGCCGGCGGTGGCGTGAACGGCATCCCCGGCTGGCAGGCGTTCCGACAGGCCAAGAAGGACCGGATCCTGGCCAAGAAGAAGTAACCGGGTGGCGACGGCCCAGGAACGGAACGACGCAGACGGCCGGACCGCCCTCGAGTGCATGCTCGAGGCCCGGTCGGTCGCCGTCGTCGGGGCCAGCACGCGCGTGGGCTCGGTCGGCAACCAGATCCTGGTCGAGCTGACCGAGGGCGGGTTCGAAGGCGAGGTCTTCCCCGTGAACCCCAAGTACGACGAGATCCTGGGGTACCGGTGCCGCCCGAGCCTCGCCGACGTCGGACGCCCCGTGGACATGGTGATCCTGGGCGTGTCGAACGCGCTGCTGGAGGAGCAGTTGCGGCTGGCGGCTGAGGCCGGCGCGCGGTCGGCCGTGATCTTCGCCAGCTGCTACGAGGAGCCGCGCGCCGGCGTCCCGCCGCTGACGGAGCGTCTCGCGGCCATCGCCCGAGAGGCCGGCATGGCGGTGTGCGGCGGCAACTGCATGGGCTTCGCCAACATCGAGAAGCGGGTTCGGGCCCTGGGGTTCTACGAGCCGAAGGACGTGAAGCCCGGCGGCGTGACGTTCCTCAGCGCCTCCGGATCGGCGTTCTCGGCGGTGCTCCACAACGACCGCGGCCTGGGCATCAACCTCGCCGTATCGATCGGGCAGGAGCTCGCGACGACCGCCACCGAGTACATGGGGTACGCGCTCTCGCTGGACAGCACGAAGGTGATCGGCCTGTTCATCGAAGCGGTGCGCGACCCGGGGAGGTTCCGGGCGACGATGGAGACGGCGAACGAACGCGGCGTTCCGGTGGTGATCCTGAAGGTGGGGCGCGAGGCCCTGACCCGGCAGATGGTCACGGCCCATTCGGGGGCCCTGGCCGGCGAGGACGGTGCCTACGAGGCGCTGTTCGACCGCTACGGGATCCTGCGCGTGGAGAGCCTGGACGAGATGGGTGACACGATCGCGCTGTTCCTGTCCGGCCGCCGGGCCGGTCCGGGAGGTCTGGCGAGCGTTCACGACTCCGGCGGCGAGCGGGCCTTGCTGGTGGACTCCGCGGCGTCGGCGGGTGTGCCGCTGGCCGAGATCTCCGATATCACGCGGGGCCGCATGGTGGAACTGCTGGACGAGGGGCTGCTCGCCGTGAACCCGCTCGACTTCTGGGGCACGGGCCGCGACGCCCACGAGGTCATCACCAGATGCACCCGGGCGCTGCTCGACGACCCCGACACCGCGGCCCTCGCGTTCGCGGTGGACCTCACCACCGAGGACACCCCGGACATGGGGTACATCGGGATGGCCACGGAGGTCTATGCGGAGACCGACAAACCCATGGCGATGCTGTCGAACTTCTCGAGCGGCATCGATCGGAACGACGTGAAGGAGCTGGAGGCCGCGGGCATCCCGGTCCTGGAGGGAACCATGACCGGGTTGGCCGCGTTCAGGCACCTGTTCGACTACCGGGACTTCCGCGCGCGCCCACCCGTAGGCGGCGCCTCGCCCGTTCCCGATGACATCCGGGAGCGCTGGCGCACGCGGCTTTCGACGGGCGAGCCCTTCGACGAGGTCGAGGGACTCTCGCTGCTTCGGGCCTACGGCGTTCCCGCCGTGCCGGCGAAGGCGGCCGACTCGCCCCACGAGGCGATCGCCGCCGCGGAGGAGCTCGGGTACCCGGTCGCCGTGAAGACCCGGGCTCCTGGCGTCCAGCACAAGTCGGACGTGGGTGGCGTGGCGCTCGGCCTCGAGGATGCCGCCGCCGTCGAGGCCGCGTACCGCGAGCTCGTGGAGCGCCTCGGTCCCGAGGTCACGGTGGCCAGGATGGCGGGCGAGGGCACCGAGGTCCATCTTGGCATCGTTCGAGACCCCCAGTTCGGTCCGTTGGTCCTGGTGGCGGCGGGCGGCGTTCTGGTGGAAGTCCTCCACGATCGCCGACTGGCGCTACCGCCGCTCGACGCGATGCGGGCCCGCTCGTTGATCGACCGGCTGAAGGTACGGCCGCTCCTGAACGGGGTCCGGGGCGCGCCCGCCGTCGACGTCGACGCCATCGCGGACGCGCTCGTGCGATTGGCCTGGCTGGCCCACGACCTGGGCGACCTCCTCGATGCTTTGGACGCGAACCCCGTGATCGCGGGCGCGGACGGGTGCGTTGCCGTCGACGCGCTGGTCATCCCTCGGAGTGGGGGCGGCTAGGTATATGCGGGGTCGGGTGCGACCCCATGCCAGCCCGGGAAGGACTGCGGGAAATCCCACGCCGAGCCGTACCCTTTCACCTTCTTCGTGATGATCGGCTCGCGCGGTTGCTGCGTCCAGTCGAAGACGTGCTCGAAGTTGTGGGTCTCGTCGATCCGCTTCGTAAGGTAGGGCAGTCCCCAGTTATCGGCGATGAACTTCAGGGGGCTGGAGAACTCCCCCTGAGCGTCGTCGATGTAACCCCTTCGTGCGTAAGCCGCGATCACAAGCATGGGCACGCGGTACCCGAGCCCGACGTCGTCGACGAACGGCGGCGGCACGTGATCGTAGAACCCGCCCCACTCGTCCCAGGTCAGGAACAACGCGGTGTGTTCCCACATCGAGCTCTGCATCAGTGCGTTCACGATGTCGGTCACCCAGTTGTGCGCGAACCGCGAGTTCCACGGGGGGTGGTCTGAGAGCTGGTACCGGGGCGTGATCCAGGTCACGGGCGGGAGTCTCTCGGCTTTGATGTCGCCGACGACGTCGTCGACCCAGCGGATGTGCTTGTGCCACAGATCGGTGTGGAACACGTTCGCGATGCCGTTGTAGGCCTGCCAGAAGTAGCCCATCTGGTACGGACTGGCGCCGTAGTAGGCCCAGTCGATCCCTCGATCGGTGAGCTGCTCGCCCACCGTCGGAAAGTCGAAGCACGTGCCGTGCTTGGTCAGGTTCCCGTGCTCGTCCTTCACCAAGACGAACACGTCGTCCCCGACCGCGTCGCAACCCCAGCTCTTGAACCGCCGGCCGTCCTTCTCCACCCTGATCTTGATGTTCTCGGGGTTGTCGATGACCCCGCCCGCGGTGCCGGCCACGGAATAGAAGTGGTTGGGGTACGAGGGCCCGAGGGCCGAAGCGAAGAAGTTGTCGGACAGGACGAAGTTGTCGGCCCACGTCCAGTAGTTCGGGAGGTCCTGCCGGTCGTACTGCGTGTAGGCGAAGTACGGGCCGTACGGGCCGGAGTCGAAGCCGTCCATCTTTCCGCCGTTCCAGCACTTGAGTGCGGCCCAGCGGTCGTGGGGGAGGTCGCCGGGCAGCCATTGGGGGCACGCTCTGAGGGGGACTTCCCTTCCCTCCTTCACGCCGACGGTGACGCCGTTGGCCCCCGGGTACCTGCCGAAGATGTTGTCGAAGCTCCGGTTCTCCAGCATCAGGTAGATCACGCGCTTGATGGGCCACCGCGTGTCGATGCCCGGGACGACGTCGTGGACCTTGGGCGGTGGGCGCTTCCCTCCGGTGCAGGCATAGAGGATGCCGCCCGCTACCGCCCAGGCGGAGCGGGTCAGGAACTGGCGTCTGTCCAGCCGGTCGTGGGGGATGCGCACGGGCTCCAACCTACCAACGAACGCGCCGGGCGATAGGCTGTTGGGCGCCCGCAATCCTGGAGACCCGTTGAAGACGCGCACGTTCTCGGTCGTGCTGGTCACGGCCGCGCTGGCGCTGGCGGCCTGCGACGGCGCCGGCGGGGGCAACGCTACGTCGCCCCCGGTGCCCACCTCGCCGGTCATCATGCCCGTGCAGACGTCCTCGCCCTCGGCGTCCGTGACGCCGCCGGACGTTCGGGCCGGGCCCCGGCCCACGTCCCGGCCGGTCTCGGCGACGTGCACGGTTGGGTGGTCCACGCCGGCCGAAGGCACCCGGGGATTCACCGACCCGCTCGGCATCGTCCGCCGGACGACCGGGGTGAAGGGGCCGCTCGTGGTGGTCGACATGAGGTACTTCGAGGGTCCCGAGGCTCCCCCCAGCGAGCAGGCGTACCTGAGGGTCATCCGGCGCTGGTACATCAAGCTGTACGCGAAGCACGACATCTCCTTCCAGGGCCGGTTTCTCGTGGAGTCCAGGCTGTTCGGGTGGGGGTTGGCCGCGGTGGCCCCCTACGACACGCATGGGTTCCGCTCACCCAACTGGATCGGTTTCCAGTACGACGAGGCCCACCTCGCACCTCAGGCCTATGAGGGTCTGCCCGGTGAGTGGTCGGGGATCCCGTACGACTTCGTGAAAGGCGGCGAGGGGTTGAACATCCCGGGGCTGCCCTCCGAGGTCGTGGGCTGCCTTCGTGGAACCTGAGTCGGCCTGGGCTATCGCTCCATGCGGGCAACCCAGAACCGGGTGAGGACCACGCGAAGCAGCAAGCTGATCGCGGAGGTTGCCGCGACAGCCGCCAGGGCCAAAGCCGGCCGCGATGCGATCGCGAACACGGCGATCAGCAGGAGGCGGCCGTCGCGCCCCCCCAGCAGGTACCCGAGACCGTGTTCTGGGGGCGAGGGCAGGCGGAGGGCAACGATGCGGTCCTTGGTGGCCATGGAGAGCATCGAGCCAGCCGTGGCGGCCACCGCGAGGCCGACGGACAACTCGGGGCCGACCCCCTGATCGATCGCCCACACCGCCAGCCCGGCCACGATGGCTGCGTCGACTAGCCTGTCGAGCACGCCGTCGAGGAGCGCCCCCCCGGGGCCGGCTCGCAACTGGAGACGAGCCACCTCGCCGTCCACACCGTCAAGTACCGACGCGACCTGGACGAGGACGCCGCCGATAAGAGCATGTCCCGCACCCAGCAGCCAGGCGGCCAGGAACCCCACCAAGCACACGAGCACCGTCACGAGATCGGGGTGCGGGCGGAGCGGGGACAGAGCCATAGACAGGCGGGTGGAAACCGGCCGGTTCAGGTACCGCGAGACCGGGCCGTCCCCCTCCTTCGCGAGCGAACGCCGAAGCCGGGATCGAGCGCGACGGAGGTCCTCCGCGGTGTCCACGTCCTGCCACCACCCGCCCGGTGGCAGGAGGATGGCGGCCAGCGGCTGCTCCTTCGCGAGTTCGGTCACCGCTCCGGCCAGCGTGCTGTCGCCCCGAGCCGCGGCCCGACGATGGGCGTCGAACACCTCCGAGGGCAGCAGGAAGGCACCGCAGTCGATGGAGGGATCGCCGAGCGACTTGGAGAACGCGACTGCGCGCTCGTCGTGGAGCCGGACCCGGGTCCCCTCGGCCCAGGCTTCCGGATCGGGCGCCCGGTCGACGAGCACGGCAGGGATGCCGGCGGTCACAAGTGACTCGAAGGCGCCGTCGCCGAACACGTGGTCGGCCGTCGAGAGCGCGAACAGGGCCTCGTCCCCGATCAGCGGTTCCGCGGCCGCAAGGGAGGCGCCGTTCCCCTGCTCCCAGTGCTCCGCGTAGGCGGCGCGCACCCGACCGGGCGCGAGCTTGTCGACCACAGCTGCCACCGGCCCGGCCTGGTAACCCACGACCACCGCCACCCGTTCAACGCCGGCGGCGAGCAGCGTGCGGGCGGCTCGCTCGACCAGCGTCAGGCCGCCCACCCGGATGAGCGCCTTGGATCCACCACCCGTGACCCCGGCCAGCCGTTCGGAACGCCCTGCGGCCAACAGGACCCCAAGGCGTGGTCGGGGCATCGGACTGGTGAGACCTTCGACCATCTCGACCATCAGCCCTCCGCCGGCCATCCCGTGTAGACGTCGGGGCCGCGCTTTCGCAATTCGTTCCCGATCACCAGGCGTTGGATCTCGGACGTCCCCTCCCAGATGCGGTCCACGCGGAGCTCGCGGTAGAGCCGCTCCACCGGCTGCTCTCGCATGTAGCCGCGACCGCCGTGGACCTGGACGGCCCTGTCGATGACCCGGCCCGCGGTCTCGGAGCAGAGTAGCTTGACGGCCGAGGCCAGCGCGTGCAGCTCCTTGCGGGAGATACCGCCCCGCGCTGCCTGCCAGCACACCCGGTACAGCATGGACTTGGCCGCCATGATCTCGGCGGCCATGTCGGCCAGCATGAACTCGATGGCCTGGAACTCGACGATGGGTTTCCCGAACTGCTCGCGCCGCTTGGCAAAGTCCAGCGAGAGTTCCAGGGCCCGAGCCGACGCGCCCATGGTCCGGGCCCCGATCATCAGCCGTTCCTCCACGAACCAGTCCTTGGTCAGCTCGTAGCCTTCGCCCACCCGGCCGAGCACCTGACCGTCGCCGACGCGGACGCCCTCCAGCGCGAAGATCGGATGCTCGAACACGAAGGTGTGCATGTACTTGGGGGTGCGGACGACCGACACGCCGGGGGTGTCCTTGTCCACGATGAACACGGTCGGCTTGGCCGGGTCGCCGTCGACCTGGGCGTGCACCAGGAGGAAGTCGGCCACGTCCCCCGAGGTGACGTGCCACTTGGTCCCGTTCAACACCCATCCCTCGCCGTCGCGGACGGCGGAGGTCTCGACCATCGAGGGGTCCGAGCCGGCACCTGCCTCGGTGATCGCGTAGGCATCGCGCCGTTCCCCCCGGCAGGCCGGCCGGAGGTACCGGTCCTTCTGGTCCTCGGTGGCCCGGGCCAGGGGGATGGACGGGCGCCACGGGATGTCCCACAAGGCGCCGGTGGCCCGGCCCCATTGCTCCTCGATCAGCATCTGCCGGAACGTGTCGTGGCCCTGCCCACCGTCCTCCACCGCGTGGTTGATGGCGTTGAAGCCCCAGCCCAGAACGGCCTGCTTGGCCGTCGCGTGGCTGTCGGGAGAGAGGCCGTCGTGCTCCTCACACTCGTCTTCGAGGGGAATCAGGACCTGTTCCGTGAAGTCCCGGGCCCGTTGCTGCAGTTCTCGGTCCGGGGCGGACAGGCGCAGGTCCATTCGCGTGCTCCTTCGGTGAGGTGCGGGGGTGCATCTTACGGCGTGGCCTGTGGCGAGGCCGCTGAGGGGGGCGTGGCGTGCGCCGGAGAGTCCTGATGGGAACGGCCGTCATGTTGGTATCGGCCGCGGGCGTCCGGCTAGGAGATCACAGTCCCGAGCGGAAGAGGTCCCACTGACCCATCCACTCGGCGTCGGTCGCCGGGTCCAGCCCCAGCAGGAACTCGCCGCGTTCAAACTCTCCGGGGGTCATCACGGCGTACCGCAGGCGGTCGGGGACGGAGCCTCGCCACGGCGAGCGCGGGCCGAAGAGCATCTCCGGGGTCGCATCGTTCACGGGCGGTTGGTAGCCGTTCCAGGCGAAGTTGCGGAGGGCGACGTCCGAGTCGAGGAGATGGTTGAGGAAGGCGTGGGCAAGCACCGGGTTGCGCCCGCGGGAGCAGATCGCGATGAGGTCGCAGCCCACGACGCCGCTCCCATCCGTGGGCCACCAGTACTCGAGCGCAGAGACGGTCCCCAGCCGCCGGGCGTGACCCCAGCGGATCGCCGAGAGCATGTCGCCCGACCAGGCCTGGTGGAGGGCGAACTCGCCGGTGGGCAGCCCCTCGTAGGCGCCTTCCGTGGTGAGTTCGACGTCCACCGCCGCCGCCATCTCCGCGAGCGATCGCTCCGCTCTTGCCAGCGCTACGGGATCGGCCGTGTTCACGTCAGTCACCCCGTCGCGCAGCAGCGCCATCGACAGGGCCTCGCGGTAGTCGTCGTAGATCCCGACCTTCCCGCGGTAGGTCCGGTCCCACATCACGTTCCACGGGACGTCCAACGCGGGGGGGGCGTCGGACTTCGCCACCAGGTCCGTCCGCCACCCGATACCGGAGGAGAACACCGTGTACGGGATCGTGTACCGCAGGTCTTGATCGTAGAACGGGCCGCCCGGCCCGCGGAACTGCGGCCACAGGCTCCGCAGGTTCGGGAGGTGGTCGTGATTGAGGGGCCGGAGCAATCTGGCGTTGACCAGCTGGCCGATCTGATCGACCGTGGGGAGGAACACATCGAAGTCGGCGTTCGGTTCCGCCATCCTGGCCAGCGCGGCGTCCCGGCTCTCGAAGCTCTCGGCCGCCACGTGGACGTCGTAGCGCCGATAGAGCCTGGCGAACTCGTCCAGGACGCTCTTGGATAGGTACCGCCGCCACTCGTAGACCCTCAGCGTGCCGCCGCGCTCGATGGGCAGGTCGCTCCCGATCGGCGGGTTGTCGTCGTGGATCGGCCACGTCACCGGCCGATCCGGCCTCGGCAGCAGAGCCCGGGCCTCACGGCGGGTCGGGGGCGAGCCGGTGCACGCGACGAGCAGGTCGCCGGCCCCCGGAAGGCCCGCCGCGACAAGGGCCGACCGCCGCAGGAACTCGCGCCGGCTGATCCGCGTCGGCATCGCTCCATCTTGGTGGGTCATCCCCGACCCGGCAAGAGCCGGGGCCGGACGGCTAGGCTGGGACCTCATGACGACGAGGAGACGGCGATGACGCGGACGGTCTTCACCGGCGGACAGGTGTTCGACGGGACGGGGTCGCCGCCCGCCGAGGCCGACCTGGTCATCGAGGATGGGCGGATCGTCGAGGTCGGCCCCGGGCTCGACGGCGACCTGGCCGTCGACGTCTCCGGTCGGTGCTTGCTTCCCGGTCTGTTCGACTGCCATGTGCACCTCGCGATGCGCCACGAGGACATCGACGAGTTGGGCGCGATGCATCTGCCGTTCTCGTACGGGTTCTTCACGATCGCCGAGAACCTCCGGCTCACGCTTGCCCTTGGCATCACCACCGTCCGAGACGCGGCCGGGGCCGACCTCGCGCTGAAGCGGGCGGTCGAGGACGGCGTGATGCCGGGGCCGCGGATGCAGATCTCCGTGAACATGCTGAGCATGACCGGCGGCCACAACGACGCGTGGCTGCCGAGTGGCGCGGTATCGGCCTGGGGGGTCGCGTACCCGGGCATGCCGGACGGGGTGTGCGACGGGATCGCAGGGGTCACCGCCAAGGTCCGCGAGATGGTCCGTTCCGGCGCCGACGTGATCAAGATCGCTTCGAGCGGCGGGTTCCTGTCGCCGCTGGACGACCCCAGCCTCCCGAACTTCTCCCAGGAGGAGGTCGACGAGATCGTGAGGGCCGCCGCCGACCTGGGGCGATGGGTGATGGCCCACGCGCACGGCGCCGAGGGGATCAGGCGCGCGATCCGCGCGGACGTCCGCTCGATCGACCACGGCACGTTCCTGGACGAGGAGGCGGCCGCGATGATGCTCGATCGGGGCACCTGGCTGGTGCTGACGCTCACGGCCGGCGACACGACCGACGAGATGGCGAACGACCCCCGGGTTCCCGAGCCCGTCCGGGAGAAGCTCCGGGGGCTCGGTCGACCGGAGCTTGACGCGTTCCGGATGGCGGCCGGGGCCGGGGTGAAGGTCGCGATGGGAACGGACTGCCCCGTGACGCCGCACGGGACGAACCTCCGGGAGCTCCAGCTCATGGCCGAGAATGGGTTCACGCCGTCGCAGGCGCTGGTGGCCGCGACCTCGAGCGCCGCGGAGCTGATGGGGCTTCAGGACGAGCTGGGCACGCTAGAGCCGGGCAAGCGGGCCGACGCGGTCGTGGTGGAGGGCGACCCGTTCGAGTTCAAGACCCTGGCCGAACGGATCGAGGCCGTCTACAAGGACGGCGAGCGGGTCGTGGATTAGGCCATGACCCTCCTCGAGCTGTCCGCGGCGGTCCGGGAGCGGCACGTCTCCGCCGTCGAGCTGGTGCGGACGTCGCTGGATCGGATCGAGCGGCTGAACCCTCCGCTGAACGCGGTCATCGCGCTCCGCCCCGAGGAGGCGCTGCTCGAGGCCAAGGACCTGGACGAGCGGGTCGCGCGGGGCGAGGACCCCGGGCCGCTCGCCGGCCTGCCGCTCCTGGTGAAGGACAACGAGCACCTCGCCGGGATGCGGACGACCTTCGGCTCGATGACGTGCCGGAAAGCCCCCCCGCAGGAGGCGGACGGCCACATCCCCGGCATCCTTCGCGGGGCCGGAGCGATCGCCGTGGGGAAGACGAACGTGCCCGAGTTCACGTTCGAGGGCTTCACCGACAACGAGCTGTTCGGTGCTACCCGGAACCCCTGGGCTCCGGACTGGTCCCCGGGCGGGTCGAGTGGGGGCTCGAGCGCTGCCTTGGCCGCGGGCATGGCGGCCCTCGCGACCGGCACCGACGGGGGAGGCTCGATCCGCACCCCCTCCGCCTTCTGCGGGCTAGCCGGGCTGAAGCCAACGAACGGGGTGATCGCCCGCAGGCCCATCCCGGCCTGGATCGACCTGTCGACGTTCGGGCCCATGGCAACGTCGATCGCCGACGTCCGGTTGCTGCTGGAGCTGGAGGCGGGGCCGGCGGCCGGCGATCCGACGGCCCTGCCGTACCCCCCGCTGATGGGAGAGGAGCTGCCCCGCCGGGTGCTGGCCGCCCCCCGGTTCCTCCCGTTCGGGCCGCTGCCGGGGCCGGTCGAGGCGCTGTTCCAGGGGGCCCTGGCCTCGATCGAGCGCGATCTGGGACTGGCCGTCGAGCCGGTCGAGCCGGTCGAGCCGGGGAGCGTCTTCCGGTCGGGGAACCCCTACAAGGATTGGTTCACGATCTGTTCGGTCGAGCACTTGTACGCGCTCGGTCGGGAGACGGTGATCGCGTCCCTCGAACACTTCGGCGAGCGGTTCCGGCAGACCATGCAGGAGGCGCTGGCGACGTCGCTCGAGACGTACATGGGCGCCCGCCGCCGGCGGTTCGAGTACGTTCGCGAGCTCGACGAGCTCATCGGCGACGACGCGGTCCTGGTCATGCCGACGATGTGCGTCGAGGGGTTCCGGCCCGACGGCGTCGATCCCGAGACCGGCGAGGTCGCGGGAGGACCCGCCTACAACACCGACGTCCAAAACCAGACCGGGCATCCCGCGCTGTCGGTCCCGGCCGGGGTGTGCCCGAACGGCGTGCCGTTCGGGCTGCAGATCACCGGACCACGGTTCCGCGACGACATGGTCCTGGCCCTCGGCGCCGCCTGGGAGGCCGCCAACTCCTGGCCCCTCGCGGCGCCCGGCTACGAGCCCTTCTCCGTCTAGGCTGCTAGGTCGCGGCGCTCGAACGCGATGAGGGCGAGCCCGAAGAAGGCCGCGATGATCCCGACCAGCACGCCGGTGTGGACCAAGTCCAGTCCGTTCCGCAGGGGGTCGGCTCCCATGTAGTAGTAGAAGGGCGAGACCACGCGGAACGGCTCCACGGCACCCACCGATGGCGCCAGCACGTTCACGATGAACGTGACGAGCGCGAGGCCGCTGGCCACGCTTATGGCGAGGCCCCTGCCGCCCGTGGCGGCCCCCACGGCCAGGGTGATCGTGCCGAACGCCATGCCCAGCAGGAACATCGAGACGCATCCCGCCGCTAGGTTCGACAGGTC
>JAHEXX010000025.1 GCA_023251895.1 bacterium | reverse complement strand
TTCACCAGGGCGCGGGCGATGCGATCGTCGCGGTATTCCTCGAGGTACTTCATCGGGGCATCGACTCCGGCCGGACGCCCTCGGGGTCCTGGGGCATGTCGATGTTCTCCAGGTTCCCCATCGCGGCGAGCAACTCGTAGGACCGGGCCGCCTCCTCCTCGTCGACCACCGAGATGGCGAACCCCACGTGGATCACCACGTAGGTGCCCACCTCCACCTCCGGCGCGTACTCGAGGCACGCTTTCCGCCTGATCCCGCCGAAGTCGACGGTTCCCATGCGGATGCCGTCCTCCTCGAACACGTCGATCACTTTGCCCGGCACGCCGAGACACATACGCCTATCCCTCCATCCTGGCGTGAGCAACCAGCACCTGCCCCAGGCTGATGCCTCCGTCGCCGACGGGGGCCTCCCGGGGAACGAACACCTCGAAGTCGCACGATTCCAGCCGGGCAACGACGTCCGAGACCAGCAGGTCGTTCTGGAACACCCCGCCGCCCAGGCACACCTGCGCGATCCGCGTGCCGCCCCGGATGGCCCGGCAGGCCGCCAGCGTGGCCGCCGCGATCGTTCGGTGGAACCGGCCGGCCACCTCCCCGGCGGGCCGGCCGCGCTTCAGGTCCCCCACCACTGCCTCGACGATCGGCCGCGTGTCGACGACCAGCCGCGCGTCCTCGTACGACAGCTCGAACGGATACTCGCGGGTCGCGCCGGTCTCGGCGGCCTGCTCGAGCAGCATGGCCGGGTGCCCCTCGTACGTGGCCTCCGGGCACAGGCCGGCCAGAGCCGAGACCGCGTCGAACAGCCGCCCCGCGGAGCTGGTGAGCGGGGACGACAGGCCGGACCGGATCTGGCCGAGCACGACCTCCACATCTTCGGCTGTATCGCCGATCAGCGCCACCGCCGCGTCCAGGCAGCCGGCATCCTGAGCGTGTGCGATGGCCATCCGCCATGGATGGCGGACGGCGGCATCGCCGCCCGGCTGGGGAACGGTGCGCAGATGCCCGGCCCGGTCGGCCCGGCCCCACTCGCACACGAGGAACTCCCCGCCCCACACCGTGCCGTCCTCGCCCAATCCGAAGCCGTCGAACGCGACCCCGATGACCGGCCCCTCCAGCCGGTGCTCGGCCATCACCGCGGCGACGTGCGCGTGGTGGTGCTGGACGGCGATGTGGGGCAGTCCCGTGGCTTCCGCGAATCGGGTGGTCAGGAAGTCCGGGTGCAGATCGTGGGCCACGACCTCCGGTTCCAGACGGAACACCGACCGGTACCGTTCGAGGGCATCCTCGTACGCGCGCATGGACTCCTCGGTGTCCAGGTCCCCGACGTGCTGGGACAGGAACGCCCGCCGCCCGGCGGCCAAGCAGAAGGAACCGTGCAGCTCGGCCCCGCACCCCAGCGTGGGAGCCATCTCCGTCGGCAGCTCGATCGGCGCCGGCGCGAAGCTGCGGGCCCGGCGCAACACGACCGGGGCGCCGTGCCAGATCCGGGACACGGAGTCGTCGTAGCGCGACACGATGTCGCGGTCGTGGATCAGGAACGCGTCGGCGATGCCGGCGAGCCGCTCCCGGGCCTCGTCGTTGTCGATGCAGATCGGCTCGTCGGTCCGGTTCCCGCTGGTCATGATCAGCGGCCGCCCCACCTCACGCAGCAGCAGGTGGTGCAGAGGCGTCGACGGGAGCATCGCGCCCTGGCGGCGATGACCGGGCGCCACTGACGGAGCCAGGCGGCCGAGGTCACGCGCCAGCACGATGGGCGCCTTCGGCGACGACAGCAGCGCGACCTCGGCCGCCGAGATCTCCACGATCTCGTGGGCGGCATCGAGGTCGGCCACCATCACGGCCAACGGCTTGTGGGGGCGCACCTTGCGGCGCCTCAGCTCCGCGACGGCGGCCTCGTCCGTCGCGTCGCAGGCGAGGTGGAACCCGCCCAGGCCCTTCAGGGCGACGATCTTGCCGTTGCTCAGCAGCTCGGCGGCCCTCGCGATGGGGTCGCCCGGCACGCGCTTCCACTTCGCGGTGCGGAGCTCGAGGCGCGGCCCGCACTCCGGGCACGCCACCGGCTCCGCATGGAACCGGCGATCGGCCGGGTCACGGTACTCGCGTGAGCAGTCCGCGCACAGCGGGAACGCCCGCATGCTGGTCCGTTCCCGGTCGTACGGAAGCGACTCGATGATCGTGAACCGCGGGCCGCAGTCGGTGCAGTTGATGAACGGGTACCGATAGCGGCGATCTCGAGGGTCGAACAGCTCCGCGAGGCACGCGCGGCAGGTCGCCACATCCGGCGAGATCAGCCGCTCGCCTTCGCCGGAGTCCAGGCTCTCGTCGACCACGAAGCCGGAGAGCCCCGCGGCCTCCGCCGGCTCCCACTTGACGCTGTCTACGTGGGCGAGCGGCGGGGCCTCCTCCTGGAGCGCCCGGCAGAACCCGTCCAGCACCTCATCGGTCCCCTCCGCCAGGATCTCCACGACCCCGCTCCGGTTCCGGACCCACCCACCGACGCCGAACCGATCGGCCAGGCGCCAGACGAACGGGCGGAACCCCACACCCTGCACCACCCCACGAACCTCGACCCTGCGGGCGGCAGGGCGGCCGGTATCGATCCGTTCCGGCGCGGCCTTCATGGGAACGGTTCCCGTGCCATCGCCTTCGCTTCTTCCACGATGCGGGTCACGAGCGACGGGAGCGCGGCCTCGACCGCGGGCGACGGACCGTGTCCGGCGGTGACGTCCCCGGCCTCCACGCCGAGGAAAACGAGGCGAGGGGAACCCCCCAGCGCGACGGCCAGGCCGATGGCCTCGGCGAGTCCGAACCCGTGAGAGGAGAGGGACGGACCGACCGACGCGGGCAACCCGCTCGGTCCCGGTTCGACACGGATCAGATCACCGGCCGCCCGGCCGCCGCGCGGAGCGCGCACGGCGTCGACGACGATGACCGCATCAACGCCGTCGAGGAGGTCGAGGACCTTGGTCGCGGGACCGGCCTCGACCACCTCGACGCCGTCGATCGCCCGAAGCCCGGACGCCGCCTCGCGCACGGCGAGCAACCCGGCAGCATCGTCGCCGGCGTCGGGGTTGCCGCACCCGATCACGCGAACGGCCGCCACCGGCCTCACGACCTTTCGATATCGAGACGGAGGAAGTGGGTCGCGCAGGAGATGCAGGGGTCGTAGTTGCGGACGACCATCTCGCACAGGCGAGTCAGTTCCTCGTCGGGGCGGTCGAGGACGCCCGGGACGAACCGGCGGAGATCCTCTTCCATGTGGCGGAGGTTCTGGGCGGTGGGTGGGACGATCTTGGCTTCGCGGATCGTTCCGTCCTCGTTCACGTCGTAGCGGTGGTACAGGATCCCGCGCGGGGCCTCCGTGACCCATACGGCTCGGCCGGCCTGCGGGACGACGTCTGCCATCTGCGGTTCCGGAGGCTCGTACGCGCCGATGATGCGGATGGCCTCCTCGATCGCCACGGCGGTCTCGGCCACCCGGGCCGCCATGGAGAAGAAGGGATCGGGCTCGGGGACGGACAACCCGGCCCGGGCGGCACACTCGCGGGCCACCGGGGGCAGCCGGTCGGCGTTCAGGTTGATCCGGGCCAGGGGCCCAACGAAGTACGGCGTGCCGGTGTCGGCCATCACCGAGTGCAGCGCATTGGAGTGCTCGACGTGCACCTCGCGGCTAACCTGCTCGAACGTCACCGCATCGAAGGCCCGTCCGCCCGTGGAGGCCAGGTCGCCCTCGTTCATGGGGTACTCGTCGGAGTGGACCATCGAGACCATCTCGGCCGGCCGGTCGAACGGCGGCATGGGGAGCCCGGCCACCACGTCGGCGATGCCGGGCATCTGTCCGAGGGCCCACTCCAGGCGTGGCAAGAACGCCGCGAGATCCTTGCGCCGCGGGGCCTTCGAGAACCCACCGACGCGCGGCGACACCGGGTGGATCTCGCGACCCCCGATCGCGGCCATCAGCTCGTTGCCCAGCCGCTTGATGTCGAGCGCCATCTTCACCAGTGCCGGCTCGTCCTTGGCCAGCTCGATCGCGTTGTCGTAACCGAGGAAGTCCGGCGCCGCCAGCAGGAACACGTGCAGGATGTGGCTCTCGATCCACTCCCCGCAGTACAGGAGCCGCCGGAGCTCGCGGGTTCCCTCGGGGACCTGCGTTCGGAACAGCCGCTCCAGTCCGTGCACCGCGCTCATCTGGTACGCGACGGGGCAGATCCCGCAGATCCGCGGCACGATGTCGGGGACCTCCGAGAAGTGGCGCCCCGCCAGAAACGCCTCGAAGAACCGGGGCGGCTCGTAGATCTCGAGACGGAGGTCGACGATCTGGTCGTCCTTCACCTTGAGGTGCAGCGCGCCCTCGCCCTCAACCCGCGCGATGACGGGAACCTCGACCGACCGGTGAGTCACGGCGCAGCCACCTCCTCGTCCTTCCTCCCGTCGGCGATCGCGTCGGCGGCCTCGCGGAACGCCGGCGCCCATCCGGTGATGAACCGGAACTTGTCGGCGACGAGCTTCGACGGAAGCCCGAGATCGACCAACCGCCGGCCAAGGGCGTCGGTGTTCGGTGGCTGTGAAGGCCCGAAGCACCCGTAGCACCCCCGACCGAACGCCGGACACAGTGCGCCGCACCCGGTCCGGGTCACCGGGCCTAGGCAGGGCTCGCCCTTGGCCACCAGCACGCACACGTACCCCCGCCGCTTGCACTCGACGCACACCGACGAGGTCGAGATCCGCGGCATGGCACCGGCCAGCAACGCTGACAGCGCACCGAGCAGCTGGCCGCGGTCGATGGGGCACCCGGTCAGCTCGAGGTCGACCCGCACGTGGTCGGCGATCGGCGTCGAGGTCGCAAGCGTCTTCACGTACTCGGGGGTCGGGTAGATGGTGCGCACGAACGCCCCGGCGTCCTGCGTGTTCCGGAGGGCCTGGATGCCACCGGAGGTCGCGCAGGCCCCGATCGCGATGAGGAACTTGGACTGCTCGCGGATCTCTTTGACCTGCTCGATCTGCTCCGGCGCCGAGATCGACCCCTCGACCAGCGTGACGTCGTAGGGTCCCGGCTCCATATAGGACGAGGCCTCGGCGAAGTTCACGATGTTGATGGCGCCGGCCAGGTCCAGCAGCGCCTCCTCGGCGTCGAGGATTTGCAACTGGCAGCCGTCGCACGAGGCCATCTTGAACACGGCCACCCGTGGCTTCGTCGAGGCGCTCATAGCTCGTGCACCTCCATGAGGTCGGCCACCTCGTCGTACCGGAACACGGGGCCATCGGCGCACACGAACTTGGGCCCGAACTGACAGTGGCCGCACACCCGGATCGCGCACTGCATGTTCCGTTCCATGGAGACCCACACCTGGTCCATGGGGAACTCCATATCCCGCAGGCCGCGGAGCGCGAAGTGCATCATGATCTCCGGCCCGCACACGAACGCGGTCGTCCACTCCGGATCGACGCGGACCTTGGGGAACAGCGTCGTGACGACGCCCTCGTCGTACGGCCACTGGTCGTCCGCCACGTCCACGGTCAGGTAGGTCTCGACCCCCCGGAACTGCATCCACTGGTTCCACATGTCCAGCTCCTGGCGGTACAGCATGTGCTCGGGACCCCGGGCTCCGACGAGGACCATCAGCCGCCGGAACTGGCCACGATGCCGGATGGCCTGGTAGATGGCCGACCGCAGTGGGGCCAGGCCCAGTCCACCGGCCACGATCATCAGGTCCCCCCCGCGAGCCTCCCGGAGCGGCCAGGGCCGCCCGAAGGGACCGCGCACGCCGACCTGGTCGCCCGGCTTCAACAGGCGGAACGCGTCGGTGACCCGACCGGTCGAACGGATCGTGTGCGCAATGCGCGCGGGGAGCTCGGGGTCCGAGGCCACCGAGATGGGGATCTCTCCCACGCCGAAGAGGTACAGCATGTTGAGCTGCCCCGGCGCGAACCGGTACGTGGCACGGTCCACTGGGTCCCGGAACGTCATCCAGTAGGTGAAGGTGTCGGGAGTCTCCTGCACGATCCGCCGGATCGTGGCCACCCGCGTGGGGGTTCCTTCCGCGGACTCGGGGGGAACCTCCAGTGACCGAAGGTCGACGGCCATCACGACGCCATCACCTCCTCTGCCACCTCTACCTCGCCATCGGTCGCGCGGATCGCGGTGATCTCCTCCGTCACGTCGATGCCGACCGGGCACCAGGTGATGCACCGTCCGCAGCCGACGCAGCCTGACGTTCCGAACTGGTCGATCCACGACGCGAACTTGTGGGTCAGCCACTGTCGGTACCTGGACTCGCGTGACTTGCGGATCTCCATGCCCACGATGTGGCTGAACTCCTCCGAGAAGCAGCTCGCCCACTCGCGGGTCCGGGTCGCCGTGTCGCCGGTGATGCTCATCCCCTCCACGATGTCGTGGCAGAAGCAGGTGGGGCACGCAGACGTGCAGTTCCCGCAGGCCAGGCAGCGGGCCGCCACGTCCTTCCACCGCGGGTGCTCGCGGTTCCGGTACAGCAGCTCCGGCATGTCCGCAACGTCCAAAGACCGCCCCATCTGGCCCTCGGCCTCCGTCGTCACCGCCTGCGCGGCGCGCACCTCCTCCTCGGTTGCCTCCCGCGACCTCACAACCTCGATCATCTGCTCCCCCCGTGGGGAACTGACCTCGACGACGAACCCGCCGGGCAGCTCCGTCAGGGCAAGGTCGAAGCCGATCGTGCACTTCGGCCCGGTGCCCATCGACGTGCAGAAACATGTGCCGCCCGGGACCGCGCAGTTCACGCCGATGAACAGAGCCCGCTCTCGGCGTCTCGCGTAGTGGGGGTCGGCGTCCAGGAACACCCGATCCTGGACCGCGATCGCATGCAGGTCGCACGAGCGGAGTCCCACGAACGCGAACGGCCTCTCGTCGCCGGGACGGCATTCCACCGTGAGCTGCCCGTCGTTCCGCTTGGCGGTGCACAGCACCTCGCGTGCCGGGAACAGGAACCGCTTGCCGGCGTCGGGGCCGTGGGCCCACGAGAAGACCATGTCGTCGTCGCGGCTCGTGAGCCGGTAGGTTCCGGGTCCCTGCTCCTCGCCCACGCCGCTCGGCAGGTCCTCCGCTCCGTCGATGTGGTCGAGGACGATCGCCCCATCACGGACGGTGGGACCGATCAGGTCGTAGCCCGCGCCGGCGAGTGCATCGACAAGCTTCCCGAACGCCTCCCGGTCCAGATACCGCATGGGGCCCACCTCCACCCCATAGGCTCCCGGACCTCCGCCGGGCTCCCTATGGACCAAGGGCACGTGTGTCGCGGGACGAACGTCCCTGCTCCCGGGCACGGCCCCGGTCGCGTAGCCTAGCGATATGCCGGGGGCGCTGCTCACCGACCTGTACGAGCTGAACATGGCCGCGAGCTACCTGCACCGGGGCATGGACGCCCTCGCGACCTTCAGTCTGTTCGTCCGCACGCTTCCCGCGAACCGCGGGTTCCTCGTCGCCGCCGGGCTGGAGCCGTGCCTGGAGTTCCTGGAGGACTTCGGGTTCGAGGAGGAGGACCTCCCGTACCTGGCCGACGCACTCGGGTACGACGAGGCGACGATCGAGGCGTTCCGGGACCTCCGCTTCACCGGCGATGTGTGGGCCGTCCCGGAGGGGCGCATCGTCACGGCCGACGAACCACTGATCGAGATCACGGCGCCCATCGCGGTGGCGCAGCTCGTGGAGACGTACCTGCTGAACGTCATCACGTTCCAGACCACGATCGCGTCGAAGGCGGCCCGGTGCCGGATCGCCGCGAACGGGAAGGACCTCGTGGACTTCGCGTTTCGGCGGACCCAGGGGATCGACGCGGCGATGGCGGTGGCCCGCTGCACGGCGATGGTGGGGTTCGTCGCGACCAGCAACGTGGAGGCTGCCCGCCGGTACGGCCTGCGGGTGGCCGGCACCATGGCTCACTCCTACATCCAATCCTTCCCCTCGGAAGCCGACGCGTTCCGCGCGTTCGCGCAGGATTTCCCGGACCGGACCACGTTCCTGGTAGACACCTACGACACGATCAATGGAGTCCGCAGCGCCATCGAGGTCATCCGTGAAATGGGCCTGGCCGACCGGCTGGGGGTGAGGTTGGATAGCGGCGACCTGGACGCGCTGTCCCGGGAGGCCCGGCGGACCCTCGACGAGGCAGGACTCCCCCACGTCCGGATCTTCGCCAGCGGCGGGCTGGACGAGGAGGACGTCGAGCGGCTGGTGCGCGCCGGCGCCCCCATCGACGCGTTCGGCGTCGGAACTCGCATAGGCGTGTCCGCCGATGCCCCGTACCTGGACTCGGCCTACAAGCTGGTCGAGTACGACGGCCGCGCGGTGCTCAAGCTCTCCGAGGCCAAGGCCACGGAACCCGGCCGCAAGCAGGTGTTCCGCCGGCCGGGTGGTGACGTGATCGGGCTACGCGACGAGCCCGGGCCCACTGGCGCCGAGCCGCTCCTGGTCCCGGTGATGCAGGCCGGACGACGGACCGGACCGCCGCGAACGCTCGATGGGGCCAGGCGACTGTTCGAACGAGACCTGGAGCGCCTGCCGGAGACGGCTCGCCGGCTGGCGGCCCCGGAACCTCCCAAAGCCATCTTCTCGGAGGCCCTGGAACGCCTCACCCGGGAGACCCGGGCCGAAGCCCTCCGGCGGGCAGGCGTCCGGGCCTGACCTCAGCTCACCTCGACGTTCGCGGCTCCCGCGTCGATCTCGAGGTCCACCCGGTTCTCGGCGTCGTCGAATCCCGGCGAGGCGAACCGGTCGCCCGACCGGGGGAACCGGGTCTCGTCCACCTTCACGGTGGTGAGGCCGGCGCTCACCTTGATCCGCCCGGCCACCCCTTCGGGGACTCGGACCCGAACCGTCGAGGCTCCGGTCTTGATGCGGGCGGCGGTGCGGCCTGCGCGAGGCGTCGTGAGCTCCGTCTTGCTCGCGCCCGTGTCCACCCGCAGGTCGGTGACCGTGAGCTCCGACAGGTCCACCGTCGCGTCGTTGGCTCCGGCCTTCAACTCCAGGGCCAGGGGCACGCCGCGGCCCAACGAGACGTCCCAATCCATCGGCCGCCCCTGGCTCCAGTTCCACGGGAATAGGTACTGGGCACCGCCGTGTATCGACTGCCGAAGTTCCGCCTCCACGCGGTCGCCATCGCGCCGGACCTTCACCTCGGCGCCGCCGACGAACGTTCCCTCGAGGAACCGATCCGGAGCGTCCGTCGATCCGATCCGCAACCGTCCGGCACCGTGGTTGACGACCACCCGACCCGAGGTCGCGCCGGAAAGCGGGACCGTCTCGCTGGTGGTCGGCGCGAAGCCCCGCCGGCCGGGTATCGCCGACAGCACGATGCCAAGGCCGATCGCGATCAGTACCACCGGCCACAACGCGACGTCCGCGTTGATGACGTCGATGTCCTGGAGGAAGAAGACGCCGCCGACGGCGAGCAACAGCAGGGGCCACACGAACCCACCGCCCAAGGCCCCCCCGAATCCCAGCCGGTCGAGGAGCAGCCAGCCAGCGAGGACCATAAGGACGATCGGCCAGATCCGAACGTTCTCTGTGATCGCGCCGGTCTCACGGAGCAGCAGGACCGCGCCAATCAGGACGAGGAGCAGACCCCACAGGTATGCATGGTTCCTGCGCATGGGCGGCCTCCCGGTGCGTGCGTTCGGAACCGAGCCTATCGCGCGTAGCCAGCGATCAGCCGGACGATGCGGTCCTCCAAGCGCTTCTCCTCCGTGTAGGACATCCCCTGCGAGAGGATCGAGAACTCGCCCCAAGTTCCCCCGCGCTCCAGCCACACCCACCCCGAGAGGGCCGAGCGGTGCTTCAGGGTGCCGGTCTTCGCCCTCAGGTGTACGCCCCGGAGCCGGTCTCCCAGAGTCCCTTCGTTCGCGTGGGGGAGCGATAGCCGCAGCTGGCCGCCCCACGGCGCGGCGTCGGCCGCCCAAAGCAGGCGGAGCATCCCGACGGCGTCGATCCGGTTGGCATAGGAGAGTCCCGACGAATCGAAGGCGGTGACGCCGACCCCGTTCGCCTGGGCCCAGGCCTCGATCGCCGACGCCCCTTTCGCGATGGTGCCGTCGGGGTTCATGGTTCGCGCGCCAAGCAACTTGCCCAGGACCTCCGCGATGAAGTTCACGGAATCGATGTTCTGACGGTGCAGGAGGTCGATCAACGGCTGGGATTCGATCTTGGCGATCGCGGAGAGGCCGGCGGGGGCGCGTCCCTCCGCCGCGCGCCCGTGGACGGCGACTCCGTGCAACTCCAAGCGGTGGGTGAGCGTTCGGGCCGCGAGAAGCTCCGGGCGGTGGATGTGCACGCCGTGCACCTGGTTCCGCTGGAAGGTGAGCGCCGTGGGGAGCGCCACCTCATCGCGGGGGAAGTCGTCCCTCCATCCCGGTGCGAACCAATCGTGCCCGAAGTAGGAAGTGGACCCGATCACGGATCCCTGGATCCTGGTGACCCCGGCCGCCGCGATCTGCTTGGCGAGGGCGGCCAGGCCGGCCGCGTCTATGAGCGGGTCGCCCCGTCCTACGATCCACACGTCGCCGTCGATCACCCCATCTACGGGCGGTGAGGCCGCGGCGACCCGCGTCTGGATCTGGAAATCCGGGCCGAGGGCGCCGAGGATGGCCATCGACAGGAGCAACTTCTCGTTGGAGGCGGGGGCGCGGCGGACCGTGGGCCGACGCCGGTACAGGAAGGTTCCATCGTTCCCCACGGCGACCGAGATCGCGTGACCTGCAGTGAGCTGGTCGATCCGATGCTTCCACCACGGCTCGGCCCGGGCGACTGCGGGAACCGCGAGGAGCGCTGCGAGAACGGCCGCGCAGGCGAGGCTTCGGAGGGCACGCATCGGATCTCGACAGGCTACCCGGTGGCGACGGCCCAATCGCGTAGCGGGCGTAAGGCCTTGCGCGCCGGGAGGGAGTCGAACCCCCAACCTTCTGATCCGTAGTCAGATGCTCTATCCATTGAGCTACCGGCGCTCTGACAGAACTATAGGGAAACGGATCGGGGCTCGGCCCGGGACGGGGGGCGCAGCGCTGCCCCTACGTCACGACACGCCGCACGACCTGCCTGGCCCGTCCGGGCGGTGTCACGTCGCGGAAGCCCGCCCTTCGAAAGGTCGCGGGCGAGCCCATGTACGTGTAGAGACCCGACCCCGGTTCCACGGGGTACCCCTCGACGACGCGAGCTCCCTGTGACCGGGCGTACTCCACCGCCGCCCTCAACAGTCCGAGCGTGACCCCCTGCCGGCGAACGTGGCGATCGACGAAGAAGCACACCACCGACCACAGCGGCGCGTCGTCCACACGCGCGAGCGCCCGGTACCCTTCCAGAGCTGCGTAGGTCTCGCGCGGCGCGATCGAGCACCAGCCGACCGGCTCTCCGTCGAGGTAGGCGAGGACGCCGACCGGAGTGCCGTGGCGGATGAGACCTTCGAGCCCAGCCGCCCGACCCTCTTTGGTCGAACGCCGGAAGTCCGTGCTCCTCAAGCGCCAGCGCATGCACGAGCAGTAGCGGAACTTGCCGTGCTGCTCAGAGAAACGGACCAGGTCCGGCAGCCGGTCTCCGGTGACCGGATGGAACTCCAGGACCAGCCTCGGACCTGCTGGGAGAGACGCCTTCATGACGACACGATAGCGGCCGGCGCAGGCAGGCCCGTCGGCCGAAGACGGCTTCCGGCGAGAAGGTCTATCGTGGCGCTGCGTAGCACGTCCAGGCGGACAAGGAGGGGGTCATGGGTAGGCGTTCCCCCCGGGGGCTGCCGTTCACGCTGGTCACGGCGATCCTCGTCGCCTTGCCGGCGATGACGGCGGCGGCAGCGCCCAGCACTGTAGGGCTCTGGCACATGGACGAGACGTCGGGCTCAACCATGAGCGACGCGTCCGGCAAGGGCAACAACGGTCAGCTCAGCAACATCACCTTCGTATCACCCGGCTACAACGGCTCCGGAGGAGCGTACAGCTTCAACGGCACGAGCTCGCGGGTGTTGATTCCCGACTCCGCCAGCCTGAATCCCGGCAGCCAGAACATCTCGATCACCGTGCACGTCAAGACCAACGGCAGCACGCTGGCGCAGCAGGGCGACTACGACGTGGTGCGGAAGGATCGGGCCGGCCAGAGCTACAAGATGGAGATCTTCGGCACCGGCCAGGCGTATTGCCACTTCAAGGGCACGGTGAGTCAGAAGTCCCTCAAGAAGGGCCCCAATCTCACGGACAACCGGTGGCACACGATCAAGTGCGCGAAGACGGCGAACCAGATCTCGCTCACCGTGGACGGCACCATGTGGACCACGAACGTCACGATCGGGTCGATCTCCAACTCGATCTACCTGCTCCTAGGTGCCAAGCCCAACGGCGGCGACCGCTTCGCGGGACAGTTGGACGAGGTCAGCATCCGGATCGGCTGATCCGGCATCCGGGCGCCCCGTGCAACCTCGCTGCTAAGCCTTGCCCGGCCAAACACCACCGCCTTCGTGCCTGGTCTTCACCCGGCCCTGGTCCTTCGGTCCGAGGTGTCGCCGACGTGCATCGACAAGCTGTTGAATCAGCGGCATGGCGCCGCCGCCACACCACCCGAGGTGAGATTCACAGATTGTTGAAGGCGTGGCATCATTGTCCCGGCAGCGGCGTATCGTGGCGGGGGCGGCACCACCGGCCCCGCCGGCGTCGGAGGGAGCGCTGGAGGATCGAGGATGGACTTCACACTCAACGGTGAGCCGGCGTCGGTCGAGGTCCGCGACGGCGCCAACCTCTTGGAGGTGCTCCGCGAGGGCTGCGGCGTTACGTCGGTGAAGGACGGGTGCGCGCCGGAAGGGTCCTGCGGAGCGTGCACGGTCTTGGCCGAGGGCAAGGCCGTCGTCTCGTGCGCGCAGCCGGCCGGGCGGTTCGCCGGCAAGTCGATCGTCACCCAGGAAGGGCTTACTGCAGACCAGCGACAGCAGTGGGCGGACTGCTTCGTCGCCGCCGGCGCGTCGCAGTGCGGATTCTGCTCGCCCGGCATCGTGATGAAGTCCGAGTCGCTACTGGCGAAGAACCCCGATCCTTCGAGGGACGAGGTGGCCAAGTCGCTGGCCGGCAACCTTTGCCGTTGCACGGGCTACGTGAAGATCATCGATGCCGTCCGGTTGGCCGCCGGTGCGAAGCGCGGCGAACCCCTTCCGGAGATCGACCGCAGCGGCCGCGTCGGCTCGCGGACGGCCAGGTATCAGGGGGCGGACCTCGCGCTCGGCGACAAGCCCTACATCAACGACATGAAGGTGCCAGAGATGCTGCACGGAGCCGTCCGTTGGTCCGATCATCCCCGCGCTCGAGTGCTGCGGATCGACACGTCGAAGGCCGAAGCCCATCCCGGCGTCGTGGCCGTCGCCACGTCGGAAGACGTGCCGGGCGAGCGCAAGCAGGGTCTGATCATCAAGGACTGGCGTCAGTTCGTGGCAGAGGGCGAGACCACGAACTACGTGGGCGACGTCCTGGCCGTGGTAGCAGCGGAGAGCCGGGCGATCGCGCGGGAAGCAGCAGCCCTCATCGACGTCGCGTACGAGGTCTTGGAGCCCGTAACGGAGCCATTCGACGCCATGGCCGTTGGGGCCACCGAGGCCCACGAGGACGGCAACGTGCTCTCGGTCTCCGAGATCAAGCGCGGCGACGTGGACGCGGCGCTGGCGACGGCCGCACACGTCGCCACCGAGACCTTCCGCACGCAGTTCATCGAGCACGCGTTCCTCGAGCCCGAGTCCGCCCTCGCGGTGCCGGTTGACGGTGGGGGAGTGCACTGCTTCTCCCAGGGTCAGGGAGTCTGGGACGACCGGGACCAGATCGCGTCCTTCCTCGGCTTGCCGAACGAGAAGGTACGTGTGACGCAGGTCTCCAGCGGCGGCGCCTTCGGCGCCAAGGAGGATCTGAACGTCCAGACGCAGACGTGCCTGCTGGCCATCATGACGGAACGACCCGTGTTGCTCACGCTCTCAAGGGCCGAGAGCATCCGGTTCCATCCGAAGCGGCACCCCATCGTGATGGAGTACACGGCTGGCTGTGACGAAGAAGGTCGCCTCGTCGCCGTGCGCAGCCGCATGGTGGGAGATACCGGCGCCTACGCGAGCGTCGGGAACAAGGTCCTCGAACGCGCCGCCGGGCACGCATGCGGCGCCTACCGGGTCCCCAACGTGGACATCGAGGCAAGAGCCGTCTACACGAACAACCCGCCGAGCGGGGCGATGCGCGGCTTCGGCGCCAACCAATCGAACTTCGGCATCGAAGGGATGATGGACATCCTGGCGGAGAAGGTCGGGATCGACGGCTGGGAGATCCGCTGGCGGAACGCGCTCGAGACCGGCGACACCTTCTCGACCGGACAGCTCCTGGGTCCCGGCGTGGGTCTGAAGAAGACGCTGCTCGCTGTCAAGGACGCGTATCGATCGGCGAGGAACGCGGGGGTCGCGTGCGGCGTGAAGAACACGGGCGTCGGCAACGGCCTGCCCGAGTACGGGAAGGCGATCCTTCGGCCCGAGTCCGACGGCAGGGTGACCCTGTTCCATTCCTGGACCGAGATGGGTCAGGGTTCCAACACCGCGCTGCTGCAGATCGCCTGCGAGGAGCTCGGCCTCACGGCCGACCGTTTGATCGTCGTCGTGGATACGATGCGAGAACTGGGCACGGGGCAGACGACCGCCTCGCGCGCGACGGTGCTGGGCGGGCGGGCGGTGATCGAGGCGGCAGCGAAGCTCAAGGCCGAGTTGGACGGCGGCCGCCTGGAAGACCTTGCGGGGCAGGAGTTCTACGGCGAGGTGCTCATCGACTGGACGCACAAGCCCGGCAAGGGCCCGGAGGGCGCCGCCACGCACTTCGCGTACGGCTGGGCCACTCAGGTCGTGATCCTGAACGACGATGGCGCGATCGCGAAGGTCATCGCTGCGCACGACGTCGGCAAGGTGATCAACCCCACCCTGCTCGAGGGGCAGGTCGAAGGTGGGCTCCACATGGGGCTCGGGCATTCCCTCTCGGAGGAGCTCGTGCTGGAAGGCGGCGTGCCCGTCACGCAGACGTTGAAGTCGCTCAACATCATCCCGCCCGCCGGGATGCCGCCGCTCGAATGCATCTTCGTGGAGGAACATCAGCCCGAGGGGCCCTACGGCGCGAAGGGCGTCGGCGAGATCGCTCTCGTTCCGACCGCCGGTGCAGTCGCAGGCGCGCTCCACGCGTTCGATGGGGTGCGCAGGACGCGGCTCCCCATGGCCGACTCGCCCGCCGCACTCGCCGCGGTGCCCAGGCTCGTCTCGGCACACGCTCCGGCCGGCGAAGGCGCGAGGGCGTAGGCAGCCCGGCGGGAGCGATCGATGACCCTCGTGCTTTCCGGGGGGACCGTGGTGTCCTCGCTCGAGCCCCCTTCTCTCTCGCGCGCCGATGTCGTCGTTGAGGGGAGCCGCGTCACCGCGGTCGGGGGACCGCCGCTGGAGGGGATCAGGCTCGATTGCTCGGGGTGCCTCATCGTGCCGGGCAACGTTTGCGCGCACACGCATCTGTACTCCGCTCTGGCTCGGGGCATGCCGTTCGGGCTCGCGCCGCCGCGGAACTTCGTGCAGATCCTCCAACGGATCTGGTGGCGGCTGGACCGGGCGCTGGACGAGGAGTCGATTCGAGCGTCTGCGCTCGTCGGTGGACTCGAAGCGGTGCTCGCTGGTACCACCACGGTGGTCGACCACCACGCATCGCCGAACGCCGTCGACGGCGCACTCGACGTCGTTGCGGTGGCACTCGAGCAGCTCGGCATCCGCTCGGTGCTCTGCTACGAGACGAGCGACCGGGACGGCCCCGAGATCGCCGCGGCCGGAGTTCGGGAGAACGAGCGGTTCCTCGCGCAGCGCCGGCCCCTCGCGCGCGGCATGGTGGGCGCCCACGCGTCCTTCACCCTCTCGCCGGGCACGCTGGATGCCTGCGTGGATCTCTCGCACCGCACGGGCGCCGGCGTGCACGTTCACGTCGCCGAGGATGCGAGCGATCAACGCGATGCGGTCGCGCGGTTCGGGATCCGGGTGATCCCGAGGCTCGAGAAGGCGGGCGTGCTCCGAGAGGGCGCGTTGCTCGCTCACTGCATCCACCTGGACACGGCGGAGCTGGCGTCCGTGAAGGACTCGGGCGTGTCGGTCGCGCACAACCCCACGTCCAACATGAACAACTCGGTCGGCCATGCGGCCGTTGCGGCGCTTGGGGATCGCGTGGCCCTCGGCACCGACGGCATCGGCGCCGACATGTTCGCTGAGGCGAAGGCTGCCTACTTCCGCGCCAGGGACGACGATGTCTCCTTTCCGATCGGCTGGCCGATAGCTCGTCTCGCCGAGGGCGCCCGATTCGCGGGCGAGCTCTTCGGGGAGCCCGCGCTCGGCCGCATCGAGGCAGGGGCCCCTGCCGATCTCGTGGTGCTCGATGCCCCCGTGCCGACGCCGATCGGGCCCGATAACCTCCCCGGGCACTGGATGTTCGGACTCGGTTCACGGGCCGTCCGGGACGTCGTCGTGGACGGGGAACTCGTGGTTACCGGGCGGCGCCTCGTGAAGGCCGACCAGGACGAGCTCGCCGCGAAGGCGGCCGAAGCAGCCGGACGTCTCTGGGAGCGATGTTCCTCGATCGGTCCCCATGCGTTCGAGCCGCAGGAAGGAGACGCTGCATGAGTGTGTCCAGCGAGGGGCGGGTCGCGCTGTATCTGCAGGACAAGCACCCGATCCGCGAAGGGATGGCGTACGCACGCTATGCCGAGGAGCGAGGGTTCGAAGCCGTGTGGCAGGCGGAGAGTCGCCTCGTGCGTGAGGCCACCGTCCCGATGGCTGCCTTCGCTGCAGTGACCGACCGGATCAAGGTCGGCTCGGGTGTGGTAAACAACTGGACGCGCAATGTGGGACTGCTGGCGGCCACCTTCTCAACCCTGGACGACCTCGCTCCGGGCAGGGTCCTGCTCGGGATCGGAGCATGGTGGGATCCGCTCGCCGCCAAGGTCGGGATCCAGCGCCGCAAGCCTTTGCTGGCCATGCGTGAGACCGTTGGAGTCGTACGAAGGCTCCTTGCCATGGAACGCGTCACGTTCCATGGGACGTTCATCGATGTCGACGACATCGAGATCGACATCGTGCACGGTGACCGCTCGCCGAAGGATGTGCCCATCTATGTCGGTGCCACAGGCATGAAGATGATGGAGCTTGCCGGCGAGATCGGCGACGGCGTCGTGCTGAATTACATGGTCGGACCGCGCTACAACGAAGAGGCGATGAGCGCGCTTGCCGCGGGTGCGTCGCGCGCCGGCAGGCAGGTGGAGGACATCGACCGGCCTCAGCTGGTCGTGTGCTCGCTCGACCAGGACCGGGACGTCGCGCTCGATCGGTCTCGTGAGCTCCTCACGCAATACCTCGGGCAGCAGCCCCACATCATGAAGGCGAGCGGGGTCGATCCAGGTCTGATCGAAGAGATCGGCAAGGTGCTCACCTGGCCGGCGGGACCCGAGGACATCCACCGCGCCATGAAGCTGGTGCCCGACGAGGCGGTGCAGATGATCTCGGCCTCCGGTACGCCGAACGAGTGTCGGGCGAAGGTCCGCGAGTACGTCGAGGCAGGCTGCACGTGCCCGATCCTCTACCCGCTCGGCGACGACGTGAGGGCGATGATCGATGCCTTCGCGGACGGGAAGTTCTGAGGGATTCCGCGTGGACGTGCTGCTACCGCGGACGCTCGAGGAGGCGCTGGAGATGAAGGCCGCCAAACCCGAGGCGCTCCCGATCGCCGGGGGGACCGACGTGATGGTCGAGCTGAACTTCGACCTGCACCGCCCGGAGGCGCTCATCGACATCTGCCGACTGCCGGAGTTGCGCGAGTGGAAGCGGGAGAACGGCATGATCTTTCTGGGCGCCGGCGTGACCTACGGCAGGATCATGCGAGAGCTCTCCGAGCTCACCCCGCTGACGCAGGCGTCGCGCACCGTCGGCTCTCCCCAGATCCGGAACCGGGGGACGGTCGGAGGGAATCTGGGCACCGGGTCACCCGCCGGGGACGCGCTCCCGGTGCTCGCCGCCTACGACGCCGAGATCGAGCTCGCGAGCGCCAACCGCGCGCGCAGCGTGCGCTGGAACGAATTCCATGTCGGCGTGAAGAAGACCGCGCTGGAGCCCGACGAGCTCATCCTCGGGGCGAGGTGGCGAGCGGTACGAGGCCCCGGGTCGTTCTCGAAGATCGGGACGCGCAACGCGATGGTGATCTCGGTGGCCGGACTGTGTCTCGTGATGGACGACGACGCGCGCGCCGTTCGTGTGGCACTCGGCTCGGTCGGACCGACGGTCCTGCGCGCGTCCGAGGCCGAGACGTTCGTGGCGGAGGAGCTCACGCGGTCGGGCAACTGGGACGATCCCGGCGCCGACCTGCCGGTGGACGCGATGGGGGCGTTCGCCGAGCGGGTCGCCGCGGCGGCCAGACCGATCGACGACGTGCGAGGGACGGCGGCCTACCGTCGGCACGCATGCGCCGTGCTGGCGCGCCGAGCGCTCGGTTGGGCGCTGGCTGCGCGAAGGGAAGGGGTCGGGAGACCGTGACGGGAGGACCGCGGTGCTGATCCGAACGAAGGTGAACGGCGAGTGGCGAGAGGCCGACGTCTGGGCCGGCTCCAGCCTCCTGTACCTGTTGCGCGAGGAGATGCAGCTTCCCGGGTCGAAGAACGCGTGCGAGCAGGGCGAGTGCGGCTCCTGCTCCGTCTGGCTGGACGGCGAGCTCGTGTGCTCGTGCCTGGTCCTCGCGGCGCAGGCGCAAGAGCGCGAAGTGCGAACGGTCGAAGGGCTGGCGGATCACGACGAGTTGCACCCCGTGCAGGAAGCGTTCCTGGAAGCCGGCGCCGTGCAGTGCGGGTTCTGCACGCCGGGACTGATCGTGGCCGTGACCGACCTTCTCGAGCACGACCCATCCCCGGCCGAGCCGGTGGTCCGAGAGGCGTTGTCGGGCAACCTCTGTCGCTGTACCGGTTACGCGAAGATCCTCGACGCGGTGTCGCTGGCCGCGGCCCGGATGCGGGAAGGGAAGGCCTGAGGTGGCCAGCATGCTGATCGAGGCATGTGAGGTCGTCGTGACGATGGACGACGCGGGTACCGAGATCGCCGGGGGTTCCCTCCTGATCGAGAACGGTGCGATCGCGTGGGTCGGGACGGGGGCACCGCCGGACGCCGACGGCGCCGAACGCATCGACGGTCGGGGCAGCGTGGCCATCCCCGGGATGGTGAACACGCACCATCACCTGTACCAGACGGTGACGCGGGCGCGGGCGCTCGACCAGGGCTTGTTCGGCTGGCTCACGGAGCTCTACCCGGTGTGGGCCGACGTGAACGAGGACTGGGAGCGCGCGGCCTCCAGGGTCGGTTTGGCCGAGCTGGCGCTCTCAGGGTGTTCCACCACCACCGATCACCACTATGTCTTTCCACGCGGGATCGAGGGACTGTTGGAAGCCGAGATCGATGCGGCGAGGGAGCTCGGCCTTCGGTTCCATCCATGCCGCGGTTCGATGGATCTCGGACAATCCGCGGGCGGGCTGCCCCCCGACTCGGTCGTGCAGGACACCGACGCGATCCTCGCGCAGACGGAAGAGACGGTCCGCCGGTACCACGATCCAGAACCCGGAGCCATGCTGCGGATCGCCGTGGCCCCATGCTCCCCGTTCTCGGTCACCGACCGCCTCATGCGCGAGTCGGCAGAGCTCGCCCGCCGGCTGGGCGTCCGGCTACATACCCACATCGCCGAGACCACGGACGAGGAGACATACTGCATCGAGACGTTTGGCAGGCGCCCGATCGAGTTGCTCGAGGACCAGGGGTGGCTCGGTCCCGAGGTGTGGCTGGCGCACTGCGTGCATCTGGACGACAAGGACGTCCGCAGGATCGCCGAGACCGGCTCCGGTGTCGCGTGGTGCCCCTCGTCGAACATGCGCATCGGTTCGGGGATCGCGCCCGCCCGCGCGCTCCTGGATGCGGGGGCGACAGTGGGGCTGGGCGTCGACGGTTCGGCGTCAAACGACGTGGGCGACATGCTCGCCGAGGCGCGCCAAGCGCTGTTGTCGGCGCGCGGGGTGGGAGGCCCGGGGGCGATGACGATCCGGGAGGCCCTCCGCGTGGCTACGCGCGGCGGCGCCGCCTGTCTGGGCCGGGATGACATCGGCTCGCTCGAGCCAGGCAAGCGCGGCGACGTTGCCCTGGTGGGGCTCGACGGACTGGGCTTCGCCGGGGCCGAGGCCGATCCGGTCGCGGCCATCCTGCTCTGCGCGCCCCGCGCCGTCCGTCACCTGATCGTGGAGGGCAGGCAGGTGGTTCGCGAGGGCGGCCTGGTCAACGCCGACGAGGACGACATCGCCGCCGAGGCTCGCCGCGTCGGCCGACGCCTGGTGGCCGAGGGCTGAAGGGATAGGGACGGTGGGCGACACGCGGGTTCGGGAGCGCACACGCGGAGGCATCGGGGAGGACGTCGCCCGGATCGACGGCCTCCCCAAGAGCAAGGGCGCGTTCGCCTATGCGAGCGATCTCTGGGCGGACGGGATGCTCTGGGGTCACACGCTCCGAAGTCCCCACCCCCATGCGCGGATCCGTTCGATCGAGATCTCGGCCGCGGTTGCCAGTCCCGGTGTCCACGCTGTTCTCACCGCCGAGGACGTCCCGGGGAAGAAGACGTACGGATTGGAATTCGCCGACCAGCCGGTCCTCGCGTGGGATCGCGTCAGGTACGTCGGGGAGCCGGTCGCGATCGTCGCGGCCGAGCATCCCGAGCTTGCCCGGCGGGCGGCCGCAAGGATCGTCGTCGACTACGAGGTCCTTCCGGCGGTCACGGACATGAAGGAGGCCCTGGAGCCCGACGCGCCGAAAGTGATGGAGTTCGGCAACGTCCTGCGGCACGTCCGCATCGTCCACGGCGATCCGGACGCGGACGCCGACGTATGGGTGGAGGGGTACTACGAGACCGGGATGCAGGATCAGGCGCCCCTGGGGCCGGAGGCCGGGCTCGCCGTTCCGGCGGAGGACGGGGGGATCGACGTCTATGTGGCGACCCAATGGTTACACGTCGACCGCCAGCAGATGGCTCCCTGCCTCGGCCTTCCGATGGAGAAGGTCCGCGTATACCTCGCCGGGGTCGGCGGTGCCTTCGGCGCTCGGGAGGACGTGAGCATGCAGATCCATGCGAGCATGCTCGCCCTTCACACGGGCAAACCGGTGAAGATGTCGTACGGTCGCGCGGAATCATTCCTCGGCCATGTTCACCGTCATCCCTCGCGCATCTGGATGCGTCATGGTGCGACGAGGGACGGCAGGCTCGTCAACATCCGGGCCCGGCTGCTGCTCGACGGGGGAGCCTATGCCTCGTCGTCCACCGCGGTGACGGGGAACGCCTCGACATTCGCTTGCGGGCCTTACGAGGTGCCGAACGCCCTGATCGAGGGGACGGGGGTCTACACGAACAACCCGCCGTGTGGGGCCATGCGCGGATTCGGCGCAGTGCAGGCCTGCTTCGCGTACGAGGCGCAGATGGACAAGCTCGCGGCGGTTCTCGGCATCGATCCGATCGAGCTCCGCCTGAAGAACGCGCTCTCGACCGGCTCTGTCTTCCCCACAGGTCAGGTCATCGACGGTACCGCGCCCGTCCGCGAGGTCATC
The DNA here is from genome assembly GCA_023251895.1 of bacterium. Classification (GTDB taxonomy): domain Bacteria; phylum Actinomycetota; class UBA4738; order UBA4738; family HRBIN12; genus JAHEXX01. The sequence continues at coordinate 5,142 of JAHEXX010000025.1, read as the reverse complement.
GAGCGGTGCGCGGCCATCCCGCTCCCGCCGGAGGAACCAACCGGCCCGGCGACCAGGGATCCCATCACGGTTCCCGGCGGGGCCCAGAATGTCGGCCACGGCGAGGGCCTCAAGCGCGGGGTCGGCTTTGCCGCCGGGTACAAGAACACGGCATTCAGCGAGGGGTTCGATGACTCGTCGGAAGCGTGGGTGCGTCTCTCGGCCGGCCCGGCCGGGCCTCTCGTAGAGATCCGCAGCGCCGCGGCCGAAGTTGGCCAAGGCGTCTACACCATCCTCACTCAGATCGCCCGCAGCGAGCTGGGCGTGGAGCGAGTGATCCTCGACCCGTCCGACACGAACATCGGGTCGGCCGGCTCCAGCTCAGCCTCCCGGCAGACCATGATGTCCGGGGGAGCGGTGCAACTGGCCTGCGGCGCCGTGCGGGAAGCGTTGTTCGAGCGCGTGCGTGCGCGCGAGGCGTCGAGCGATCCGGCTGGCGAGCTCCGCCTCGAGGCCGGGCAGGTGCTGGAGAGTGAGCTGCCGCTGGGCCCGATCGAAAGATTCCTCGACGAGCCGATCGAGGAGACGCGCGTCTTCCACCACCGCCCAACCGAGCCGATCGACGAGCGAGGGCAAGGGGCGATCCACGTCTCGTTCGCCTTCGCTGCCGAGCGCGCCGTCGTGGAGGTCGACGAGGATCTGGGTCTCGTTCGGGTGATCCAGATCGCGGCGGCGCAGGACGTGGGGAGCGCGCTCAACCCGCGGAGCGTGGAGGGACAGATCGAGGGCGGGACGGCCCAGGGCCTGGGTCTCGCGCTGATGGAAGAGCTCCAGGTCGTCGACGGGCGCATCCGCAACGCGTCGTTCACCGACTACCTGATCCCGACGATCCTGGACATGCCGCCCGTGGTGTCGGTGCTTGTGGAGGAACCGGAGCCGGGCGTTCCCTACGGTGCGAAGGGGGTGGGCGAGCTGTCGACCATCGTCGCCGGGGCGGCGGTCGCGGCCGCGTTGCGGAACGCGACCGGACGCGAGTTGAACCGCATCCCCGTGAAGCCCGATGATCTCGTTGGGCTGGCGGAGCCGCCGACGTCTTCGGGTCCTCCTGCCGCTCCAGACGTGCCCGGTCCGCGCTCCGTTCCCGAGTACTTCGGTCTGGGTGCCGGCCAGATGGAGATCCTCGCGAACGACGCGGATGATGCGTGACGAGCCCGGTTGACACCGAGGAGGATGACAGGTGGTAGAGGCCGGCTTTTCGGATGTCCTGCAGAGCAGGCTGGCCGTCGCGAGGGGAGACGAGCCGGCCGACGTCGTGCTCTCGGGGCGCAGGAGTCTTCTCCGTCTTCACCGGGGAGTTCCTCGACGCCGATGTCGCGGTCAGCAACGAGCACGTGGCGGGTGTGGGGCGATACGAAGGACGGGAGATGGTGGACGTCTCGGGCCTGTTCCTGATCCCGGGCTTCATCGACGCCCATATGCACATCGAGTCCACCAAGCTCATGGTGGACGATTTCGCGCGCTCGGTGCTCCCACGTGGAACGACGACCGTGGTGCTGGACGCGCACGAGATCGCGAACGTCTTGATCGGCATGAACGACGGGACATGGCCACGGCCGTCAACCGGTTGGTCGAGATCGGCGGCGGTCAGGTCTCGGTCGCGGAAGGGCGGATGCTGGCGGAGGTGGATTGTCCGATCGGCGGTCTTCTCTCGGATCGTCCCTTCGAAGGGGTGGCGGCCGCGGTCGACGCGATGGAAGAAGCGGCCGCGGGACTGGGCGTGGATCTCCCTCACCCGTTCATGGCGATGTATCTGCTGGCGCTCTCCGTACTGCCCGAACTGCGGATCACCGACCGTGGGCTGGTCGACGTCGACAGGTTCCAATTGGTACCGCTCGAGGCTTGACCCTCAGCGCTCCTCGCGGAAGTAGGGGACGGCGAGCCCCGCCGGTGCGACCGACGATCGGACCTTGAAGCCGAAACGAGCCAAGGCGGAGGGGATGATGATGAGGGCGAGCGTCACCAGGTAGGGAAGCATCGTAAGGGCGAAGCTGGGGATGCCCCAGTTCTGCTCCTGCGCGATGAAGCCCAGCGAGATCATGGCTCCGAACAGGAGCGCGCCGAACACGAGCAGGGACGGGCGCCACGCGGCGAAGATGACCACGGCGAGCGCGACCCACCCCCGGCCACGCGCCACGTTCACGGACCAGTTGGTCGTGAACACGAGCATCAAGAAGGCGCCACCGGCCCCCGACAGCGCCGCGCCGATGGTCGTATAGAGAACCCGCATGCCCGCAACGTTGATGCCGGCCGCGTCGGCCGCTGCCGGATTCTCGCCCACGGCGCGCAGGTTCATGCCGTGCCGGGTGCGGAACAGCACGATCGCGACGACGACGGGAAGGACCACGTAGGCGAGGTAGACGATGAGCGTGTGGTCGAACAGGGCCGGGCCGACCTGGGGGATGTCGGCCAGGATCGGGACCTTCAATGGCGCGAACGTGTGCGCCACCGGGCTGCCCTGATAGTCGTTGCCGAGCTGGTTCGAAAGTCCGACGCCGATCAGCACCACGGCCAAACCCGTCAGCACCTGGTTCGTACGAACGATCACCACCGAGGTGGCAAAGAGGAGGCCGAGAACCCCCGCGGCCAGCATCCCCGCGAACAGAGCGACCCACGGGCTCGAGGAATTGGCCGACACGATCACGGCGGTCACCGCGCCGATGCCGATGAGTCCTTCCTGCCCAAGGTTGAGAACACCTACCCGCTCGGTCAGAAGCTCGCCCATCCCCGCGCAGACGACGACGGTGCCTGCGTCGATGGCGGTCCGCAGCGCCGCCAGGAAGATGTTCAAGGGAGCTCCTCCGTGGGAGCGCTTGCCCCCGGCGACCGCCCACTGGCAATCACGATCCGGTAGCGCGCGGCCATCTCAGCGACCGCGATGCCGACCAGCACCAAGCCGTAGATCGCCAACACGATGTAGACGGATAGACCCTCTGTCTGGAGCAGGATGCCGGAGTGCAGCAGTAGGGCGATGAACAGCCCACCGGCGACCAGCCCCACGAACGAACCTCCGGCCAGGGCGGCAACGATGAACCCCGAGAACCCGTAGGAGTTCGAGATAGTTCCCTGGAGACGTCCGGCCGCCCCTGCGAGGTGAACCATCCCCGAAAGGCCGGCGATTGCGCCCGAGATGAGCATCACGGTCAGGATCCGTCGCCGGACCGGGATGCCGACGAACTCCGCGGCCCGGGGGTTCCCGCCGATCATGTCGACCTCGAAGCCCCACCGGGTGTATCGGAATACGTACCAGGCGACCACGGCGAGCGCGAGCGGCAGCAGGAAGCCCACGTGGAGGGTAGTTGAACCAAACAGGCCCGGCAGACGGGCATTCACGAGTGGGGTGGCCTGGATGACCGCGGCCTGCTTGTCGCGCCAGATGTCGATCGAGAACCATTCGACCCAGGTGACGGCGACGAAGTTCAGCAACAACGTCGTGATGATCTCGTTCACGTTCCAGTACGCCCTGGCGATGGCGGGGACCAGCATCCAGAGCGCCCCACCGATCACCCCAGCGGCGGCCATCAGCAACAGGAGCACCGGCGTCGGGAAGTGGAAGTGGATGCCGATCCCCGCTGCCGCCCAGGCACCGATGTAGAACTGGCCCTCCGCCCCGATGTTCCAGATCCGCATCCGAAGCCCGATGGCGACCGCGATCGCGTCGAGCAGGATCGGTGTTGCGATCACCGCCGTCTCCTCGAGCCCCCGACGTTCGCCGAAGGTGGACCGCACGACGTCGCCGGCGAGCGTGAGCGACGAGCGCCCGGTGATCTGCAGGAAGATGCCGGCGAGAAGCAGGGCCGTCACTACCCCCAGGAGCCGAACCAGAGCGGCGCGGCGCGGCTCGACCTGAAGCCTTCGTTCCAGGTGCACGCTCGGGAGTCTGCGACCGGCGACCGGCACGAAGGTCATGGCACTCCCTGCCTTCCGGCCTCGGCCACGTGCCCGCCCATCAGGAGGCCGATGCGTTGGCGGTCGGCCTCCTCGCGGCGGAACTCTCCGACCACGCGCCCCTCGTACATCACAGCGATGCGGTCGCTGAGCAACAGGACCTCGTCGAGATCGTCCGAGATGAGCACAACGGCACACCCTGCGTCCCGGCGATCCAGCAGCGACTTCCGCACGTCCTCGGTGGCGTATACGTCGAGTCCTCGCGTGGGATGGGCCGCGATGAAGACCCGGCTGGCCACCATCGCCTCTCGGCCCGCGATCAGCCGCTGCTGGTTGCCGCCGGATAGGTGACCGACGGGGGAGTGGATGGACCGGGTCTGTACCCGCGCCGAGGACACCAGCCGGGTCGCGAACTCGGAGATCGACCCGCGCCGGAGCGTCACCTTGCCCGAGAGCTCGCGTTGCCAGTACTGATGCAAGACCGCGTTGTCGCGAACCTGGGCAGACGGAACGAGGCCCACACCGAGGCGGTCCTCGGGGATGTGTCCGACGCCCGCCTGGGCGAAACGGCGCGGCGAAGCGCTGGTGAGGTCGACGCCGTCGATCAGCACACGACCGGAGTCGATCTTGCGCAAGCCGGTCACAACTTCGGCCAGCTCAGTCTGTCCGTTGCCAGAGACCCCCGCGATACCCACGATCTCGCCCGCGTGGACCGTGAGGGTGATGTCGTGAAGCGCGATCAACTCGCGAGCCCCCCGCGCCGTGACGTCGACGACCTGGAGAAACGGGCGGTCTCCGGCGCGGCCCCGGCTCTTCACCTCGAAGTCCCGATCTTCTCCTGTCATCAGCCGCGCCAGCTCCCGCGGGGTGGCCCCGGCGGTCTCCCTCGTGATGATCCGGCGCCCGTTACGCAGAACGGAGATCCGGTCCGAGACCTCGAGTACCTCGTTCAGCTTGTGGCTGATGAAGACGACGGTTCGCCCGCCCGCGACGAGCGATCGCATCACGGCGAAAAGCTCCTTGGCCTGCTGTGCCGTGAGTACCGCCGTGGGTTCGTCCAGGATCAGGATCCGGGCACCGCGCGCCAGCGTGCGCAGGATCTCGACCCGTTGCTGCTCGCCGACCGAAAGCTGCCAGATCTCGGCATTGGGGTCCACGTGGACGCCGAGCTCCGCCATGAGTCGCTCCGTGCGCTCGACGAGCGCCCGCGTCCTGATG
>JAHEXX010000024.1:2542-26812 GCA_023251895.1 bacterium | reverse complement strand
CGTCGAGCCACCGAGGGTGCTCGGTGTCGGGCTGCACCGCCAACTCCGCATGCTCGAAGGAGGCCGGCAAACTCGGCCGCGTTCCGCGGCGGCAGTCCGACGTCGTACTCACCGGCGAGCAACAGCACCGGCGTCCAAGATCATTCTGTTAGGAGTTCTAAGGCCCACGCGCCCCAGCGCATCAGGCCTCGACGGTGGGCGAGTCGCGACGGCGAGGACGAAGGAGCCCGAGAAAAGCCAGCAGTGCGCCGAGCCCGGCTCCCGCAGTGGCCACCGCCGCGCGTAGTGATCCCCGGCCGATCTCCCGGCCGCAGCAGACCGGGCGGCCGTTTCGCATCGTCTGCTCGAACCCGTCCGGGATGAACCACGCGGTCACTAGGGCAGCGAACGCGATCAGCAGCCCGATGGCGACGAGCCGTCGGCGCCGCCAGAGCAGGATCGCCAGCCCGAAAACGACGCCGCCCGCAGCTACGGCCACCTTGGTCGGACGCCAGCTCCGCGGCCGGTAGCCGACGTCGGAGACGAAGCAGGTCGGTCCTCCTCCGGCTCCCTCTTGGTTCTCGAACTGGTACCCATCGCGGCACGTGTAGGTCGGAAGCGCCAGCGCGGCGACAACGCCAGCGGCGGCCACAGCCGCGGCGAGCCCCGGGATGATCAGTCGAAGGGGTCTCATGCACCAAGTATTGCGCTCGGTCGGGCGCCATCCGTTCGGGGTGAGGGGCCAGGGGGGCAGCAGGGGTGTCCCACTTTCGGCCCCGTGCCTCTTCCCACCGCCCGCCGGCTTTGACGCCCGCGCGTTCCCGCAGGTAGCATGGGGCGTCGGCCGCTCCCGGCCGGCATTTCCTCGTATGAAGACCTACTCGCCGAAGCCGCGTGACATCGAGCGACGCTGGTACGTGATCGACGCCGGCGGGGCAGTTCTGGGTCGCCTGGCCTCGGAGGTCGCGAGGATCCTGAACGGTAAGCACAAGCCCATCTACGCCCCCCATGCGGACACCGGGGATCACGTGGTGATCGTCAACGCGAAAGACGTCCGGCTCACCGGGGGCAAGGAGAACAAGAAGGTTGCCTACCGGCACTCCGGCTACCCCGGCGGCCTCACCGAGACGAAGTACGCCCGGCTCCTGGCCGAGAAGCCGGCCTACGCCGTGGAGAAGGCGGTCCGGGGCATGCTTCCGAAGAGCCGGCTCGGCCGGGCCATGATCGGCAAGCTCAAGGTCTACGCCGGGACGGAGCACCCGCACGCCGCCCAGAAGCCCGAGCCGTTGGCGCTGGGGCAGACCCCGAAGTGGGAGGGCCTGCCCAAGCCCGAGCCCAAGGCTCCCGAGCCCGAGCCCGAGGCACCGAAGCCGGCGGCCAAGCGGGCCCGTGCCAAGCCGGCCTCGACCAAGCCGGCCGCCAAACGGACCACGGCCAAGCGCGCGACGGCCAAGCCTGCCGCCGCAAAGCCCGGGGCCAAGCGGACCACTGCGAAGAAGGCCGGGTCCCCAGCAAAGGCGGAGAAGCCGAAGGCGCCCCGCGCCCGGAAGACCAAGGGAGAGGACGAATAGGTGGCGCAGACCCAGATCTCGACGGGACGGCGGAAGGAAGCGGTGGCCCGAGTGCTCCTGGTTCCCGGCTCCGGCAACTTCCGGATCAACGGCCGGACGATCGACGAGTTCTTCGGAACCCGGGCACACCGCATGGTGGTATCCGCGCCGCTCCGCGTGGTCGGCAAGGACAAAGACCTCGACGTGGTCGCCACGATCAAGGGCGGCGGCATCAGCGGCCAGGCCGGGGCGCTCCGTCTGGGGATCGCCCGGGCCCTCATCGAGCTCGATCCCGAGCTCCGTGCCACCCTGAAGTCCGAGGGCTTCCTGGCCCGCGACGCTCGCGAGAAGGAGCGTCGCAAGTACGGCTTGAAGAAGGCCCGCAAGGCACCGCAGTACTCGAAGCGGTAGTTCGCTAGTCCTCGGGTCCGTCCTCGGACGCGTCCTCTGCTGCCACGCCCTCGGCCCCTTCGCCGCGCTGGACCTCGTCCAGGATCAACCTGGCCTGGGCCTCGAGCCCCGACGGGACCCACAACTGAACCGGCCCCATCCGGTAGGGGCCTTCCCCCTCGCCCTTCAGCATGACCCGGATGCCCTCGGCTTCCAGGAGCCCCTTGGCGAGCTGCGCCTCTCCGTCGGAGGGCGCGGTGAAGACGCGAACGAAGTCCTCCATGAGCCGTATTCTCCCACGGGAAGATATTGACAAACATCGATGTGACGCCTATCTTGACATCGAGAAACGTCGATGAAAGGAGCACCGATGAGCGCAGTCCGTACGCTCGAGGTGGCCGAGGCGCCGGCGGCTTGCTGCACTCCGCTGGCGGCCTCCGAGATGTCCGAGGAGGAAGCCGATAACACGGCCCGGGTGTTCAAGGCGCTGGCCGATCCCCACAGGGTCCGGATCGTGAACGTGCTTGCGACCGCCGAGGGGGCGGTGTGCGTCTGCGACATCACCGACGAGGTGGCGCTCTCGCAGCCCACCGTGAGCTTCCACCTGAAGAAACTGGTCACGGCGGGGCTGCTCGACCGGGAACAGCGGGGCGTGTGGGCCTACTACTCGATCAACCGCGAGGCGCTCGAGCGCCTCGGATCGATCTTCCAACTGGGGGGGGCGAGGACATGAGCGATCTGCGCGAAGAGGTTCGCGAGCGCTATGCGGAGGCGGCGCGAGCGGTGAAGGACGGGATGGCGGCGAGCGACTGGGGCACTTCCTCGTGCTGCGATCCAGCCGATGGCCTCGGCGTGGTCCTCTACGACTCGGCAGAGCGCGCGGAGCTGCCCGATGAGGCGGTGCTGGCCAGCCTGGGGTGCGGGAACCCCACCGCCGTGGCCGAGCTTCACGAGGGGGAGACCGTGCTGGACCTCGGTTCCGGGGGCGGGATCGACGTCCTGCTTTCCGTCAAGCGTGTGGGTCCGCCCGGCAGGGTCTACGGCCTGGACATGACCGACGAGATGCTCGAGCTCGCCCGGCGGAACGCCGCCGAGGCCGGCGCCACCAACGTGGAGTTCCTGAAGGGGTACATCGAGGAAGTCCCGTTGCCCGACGGGTCGGTCGACGTGATCATCTCGAACTGCGTGATCAACCTGTCCACCGACAAGCCGCGCGTGTTCGCTGAGATGCATCGGGTGCTGCGGTCCGGCGGGCGCGTGGGCGTGAGCGACGTCGTGGCCCGCGACGACCTCTCGCCGGAGCAACGCGCGGAGCGGGGGAGCTACGTGGGCTGCATCGCCGGGGCGCTGTCGTTCCAGGAGTACGAGCGGGGCCTGGCCGACGCCGGGTTCGTCGACATCGCCATCGAGCCTACCCACGCCGAGGCCGACGGGATGTACGGGGCGATCGTCCGAGCCCGGAAGCCGTGACCGACGGGCCCGTCGTTCTGTTCGTCTGCGTCCACAACGCCGGGCGCAGCCAGATGGCGGCCGCGCTCCTCGAGCGCCAAGCCGGCGACCGGGTGCGGGTGCGTTCCGCGGGCAGCGAGCCGGCCGACCGGATCGACCCGGCCGTCGCCCAGGCCATGGCCGAGGTCGGTATCGACCTGGCCGGCGCGACGCCGAAGAAGCTGGCGGACGCGGCCGTCCGCGAGGCAGACGTGGTCGTGACGATGGGGTGCGGCGACGCGTGCCCCGTGTATCCGGGCAAGCGGTACCTGGACTGGGAACTGGCGGACCCCGCGGGCCGAAGTCTCGACGAGGTCCGGCCCATCCGGGACGAGATCGACCGCCGGGTCCGGCAGCTCCTGCGCGAGCTCCTGGGGTAGCCTTTCCTTCCCATGGGAAGGCTGTTCGGCACCGATGGCGTCCGCGGCCTGGCCGGCACCGAGCTCACGAAGGAGCTCGCGTTCGGACTGGGCCGGGCCGCCGTGATCGCGCTGGGGCACCATCGGCCCGACACGCCCACGTTCGTCGTGGGCCGGGACACCCGGGCCTCCGGCGAGTGGCTGGAGGCCGCGCTGGCCGAGGGGATCTGTTCCGCCGGCGGAGACGTGATCTTGGCCGGCGTGCAGACCACCCCGGCCGTTGCGTTCCTCACGACGGACCTTGGGGCGGCCTCCGGCGTCGTGATCAGCGCGTCCCACAATCCGCCCGAGTACAACGGCATCAAGTTCTTCGCGGGGAGCGGGTACAAGCTGCCCGACGAGATCGAGGACGAGATCGAGAGCCTGTTGGACGCGCCGGCCACCGACGCCGCGCCGGGGTCGCCTCGGCCGCTCACCGAGGGCTCGGAGCGCTACCTGTCGCACCTCCTGCGCGCTGCCGGGGCTCCGCTCGACGGGATGACCATCGTCGTCGACTGCGCGAACGGCGCGGCGTCGAAGGCGGCTCCGGAGGTGTTGCGGCGGTTGGGGGCCGAGGTCCACGCGATCTTCGACCGCCCCGACGGGGACAACATCAACGCCGGTTGCGGGGCGCTCCATCCCGAGGTCGTCGCGGCCGAGGTGGTCCGGCAGGGGGCCGACGCCGGGGTGGCCCACGACGGCGACGCCGATCGTGCGCTGTTCGCCGACGCGAACGGCGACGTCATCGACGGGGACCAGGTCCTGGCGGCCTGCGCGATCGCGGCGAAGGAAGAGGGACGCCTGGCCGGGAACAACGTGGTGACGACCGTCATGGCCAACCTGGGGTTCCGCCGGGCGATGGAGCGGCACGGCATCGAGGTCGTTGCGACCAAGGTCGGGGACCGGTACGTGCTGGAGGAGATGCTGCGCACCGGCGCCGTCCTGGGCGGTGAGCAGTCGGGTCACGTGATCTTCGCCGATCACGCCACGACCGGCGATGGCATCCTGACCGCCGTCGCGTTCCTTTCGCTCGCCGCCAAACGGGACGTCTCCGTGGCAGATCTGGCGTCCTGCATGCGCCGGTTCCCGCAGGTGATCGAGAACGTTGGCGTGTCGGACCCGGGGCGGCTGGACGAGGTCGAGGCGGTGTGGGAGGCGGTGCGAGCGGCCGAGGTTGCGCTGGGCGACGGCGGGCGAGTGCTGGTTCGCGCGTCGGGCACAGAGCCGCTGGTCCGGGTGATGGTTGAAGCTGAGGCCGAGAACGACGCGCGCCGCCACACGCAGGCGATCGCCGACGTCGTGCGTTCCACGCTGGGCTGACACGTCGTCTGGACGTTGACCTCTGGGGCGATCGGCCTGTTACCCTCCTGGTCTCATGTGCGGCATCGTGGGCTACGTAGGGCCCGACGAAGCGCTCCCCATCGTGCTGGAGGGTCTCCGGCGCCTCGAATACCGCGGCTACGACTCCGCCGGGGTCGCCCTGATCGACGGCGACCTCCGGGTGGTGAAGCGGGCCGGACGGCTGGCCGAGCTGGAGCGGGCGCTGGAGGAGGAGGGCGGCCCGCCGGGCTCGATGGGGATGGGGCACACGCGGTGGGCCACCCACGGAGAGCCCACCGACTGCAACGCGCATCCCCACCTCGACTGCCGCGGCCGCGTGGCCGTCATCCACAACGGCATCATCGAGAACTTCGCGGCGCTCCGGTCCCGGCTGGAGAAGGACGGGCACGTCCTGGCCTCCGACACCGACACCGAGTGCATCGCCCACCTGATCGAGGAACGGATGGAAGGCGACCTGGCGGAGGCCGTGCGCGCCACCGTCCGGGAACTGGAGGGCGCCTACGCCATCGTGGCGATGTCCGCCGACGACCCGGAGACCATCGTCGGTGCCAAGGTCTCCTCGCCGCTCGTGGTGGGGCTGGGTGACGGCGAGACCATCCTGGCCTCCGATATCCCGGCCGTCCTGTCCCGGACCCGGACCGTGATCCCGGTGGAGGAAGGACAGGTCGTCGAGGTCCGACGCGACGGCGTCGCGTTCTCCGACTTCCAGGGGAACCCGCTCCACCCGGAGCCGATGACGGTCGACTGGGACGTGGAACGGGCCCAGAAGGGCGGGTTCGAGGACTTCATGTTGAAGGAGATCCACGAGCAGCCCTCCGCCATCCGCGACACGCTGGTCGGGCGCGTCGCCCCGAACGGCATGCTGGCTCTCGACGAGCTCCGCACCAGCGACGACGTCCTGCGCGAGGTGGACAAGGTGTTCGTGGTGGCGTGCGGGACGGCGTTCCACGCGGGGCTCGTGGCGAAGTACGCGATCGAGCACTGGACCCGGCTCCCCGTGGAGATCGAGATCGCCTCGGAGTTCCGGTACCGGGACCCGGTGCTGGGGCCCGACACGCTGACGCTGGCCGTGTCCCAGTCGGGCGAGACCATCGACACCTTGGAGGCGGCCCGCCATGCCGCCCGGCAGGGGTCGCAGGTGATCGCCGTCACGAACACGGTGGGCTCGTCGCTGGCTCGCGAGGCCGACGGCGTGTTCTACACGCACGCCGGGACCGAGATCTGCGTGGCCGCCACGAAGACGTTCGCCACACAGATGGTGGCGCTCCACCTGGTGGCGCTGTACCTGGCGCAGGTGCGGGGAGCGATGTTCCCCGAGGAGATCGCCGACGTCCTGGACCGGATCCGAGAGCTGCCTGGCCAGGTTCGGCGCACGATCGGCCTGGACCCCCAGATCCGGGAGCTGGCCAAGCGGTACGCGAGCGCTCGGGACTTCCTGTTCATCGGGCGGCATACGGGCTATCCGGCAGCCCTGGAGGGGGCGCTGAAGCTGAAGGAGGTCAGCTACATCCACGCCGAGGGCTATCCGGCCGCAGAGTTGAAGCACGGGCCGATCGCCCTGGTGGAGCCCGGCGTACCGGTGGTGGCCGTCGCCCCCGAGTGCCACGTCTACCCCAAGATGCTGTCGAACATCCAGGAGGTCCGGGCCCGGGGGGCCGAGGTCATCGCGGTCGCCACCGAGGGCGACGTCGAGATCGAGCGGTACGCCGAGCACGTGCTGTTCGTTCCCCGGACCCCGGAGCTTCTGGCGCCGGTGGTGGTCACGGTGCCGCTCCAGCTGCTCGCCTACCACATCGCCAAGGAACGGGGCTGCGACGTCGACAAGCCCAGGAACCTCGCCAAGTCCGTCACCGTCGAGTAGCCTGCCGGGCCCCGGGGGCGCCACCCTCTAAGCTGTCCCCGTGGACATCGTCGGGCTCGGCGTGGACATCTGCGAGATCGATCGGATGGAACGGGCGCTCTCGCGGCACCGCACGCTGCGGGAGCGGGTCTTCACCCCGGAGGAACGGGCGTACTGCGACGGCAAGGCCCGCCCTGCCGAGTCCTACGCGGGGCGGTTCGCGGCCCGGGAGGCCGTGATCAAGGCCCTCGGCGGGTACCGCGGGAAGGGGTGGCAGGACATCAGCGTGACCCGCGCGCCGAGCGGGGCCCCGGCCATCCTCCTCGCGGGGAACGCCAAGCTCCGGGCGGACATGCTCGGCGCCTCCCAGGTGCTCATCACCTTCACCCACGAGCGGACGTTCGCCGTGGCCTTCGCCATGGCGGTGAGCGGATGAAGCCGATCCTCACCCCCGCCGAGTCCGGCATCCTGGACCGCGAGTCGCAGGCGCGGGGGATCCCGGCCGAGCGGCTGATGGAGAACGCGGGACGAGAGGTGGCGCGGGCCGCGGCGGGCCTGGCCGGCGGGCTGTACGGGCGCCGGGCCCTGGTGATCTGCGGCAAGGGGAACAACGGCGGCGACGGCCTGGTGGCGGCGAGGCATCTGTCGGGATGGGGGATGCGGGTGACGGTGGCGATGTTGGAGCCGGGGGCCGACCTCCGGGAGCCGGCGGCCCTGAACTTCCGTCGCCTGGCCCACACCGACTTACGGGTCCGGCCGTTCTCCGCCGCGCTGATCGAACGGGAGCTGGACCGGTCGGACGTGGCCGTCGACGCGATCTTCGGGACGGGGTTCCGGGGCTTCCCGGAGGACGAGTACGCGCTGGCCATCGGCGCGCTGAACGGGTCGGCGGTGCCGGTGGTGGCCGTGGACATCCCATCCGGGGTGAACGGGGAGACCGCCGCCGTGGAAGGCGACGCGGTGTGGGCCGGGATGACCGTGACGTTCGGGGCGCTCAAGCCCGGCGTGGTGCTGCTCCCGGGGGCAGAGCGGGCCGGCGTGGTGGAGGTGGCCGACATCGGGTTCCCGCCGGACCTCGTGAAGAGCGACCTGTGGCTCATGGAGGAGGCGGACGTCGCAGCGGTGCTGCCGGCCCGCGAGCCCGAGACACACAAGCGAGAGGCGGGGTACGCGGTGATCGTGGGCGGCTCCCGGCCGATGACCGGAGCGGTGTGCCTGGCCGCGGAGGCCGCCTACCGGGCCGGGGCCGGGCTGGTCACGGTGGCCGTGCCCGAGGGCATCCTGGCGGTGGTCGAGGCCAGGCTGACCGAAACGACGTTCCTCCCTCTCCCCGAGACCGTCGACGGAACGGTCGCGCCGGCTGCGCTGGATCGGGTGATGGAGCGCCTGCAGGGCGCCGACGCGGTCGCCGTGGGGCCGGGCATGACCACGAACCAGGAGACGGCGTCGTTCATCCGCGACCTGGTTCGGACATCCCCCGCCCCCGTTGTAGTCGACGCCGACGGGCTGAACGCGTACGCGGGCCGGGCCGCCGAGTTCGCCGAGCGCAGGGCGGAAGCGGTGCTGACGCCCCACGCCGGCGAGTTCGGCCGCCTGGCCGGGCTGGCCTCGCGGGACGTGATCCAGGACCGGGTGGGCCACGCCCGCAAGCTGGCCGCGGAGACCCAGGCCGTGGTGCTGCTGAAGGGAACCAGGACCATCGTGGCCTCGCCCGACGGGAAGGCTCGGGTGAACCCGACCGGCGGGCCGGTGCTCGCGACGGGGGGAACCGGGGACGTGCTGACGGGTGTGGTGACGGGGCTCCTGGCCCGGGGGGTGCCGATCGCGGACGCCGCCGCCTCTGGGGCATTCGTGCACGGGTTGGCCGGTTCCCTGGCCGGGATCTCGACCGGCGAGGGAACCGTCGCCGGCGACGTCCTGGCCCACGTGCCGGAGGCGATGCGAAGGGTACGGGGCGAGTGAGGCGGTTCCGTCCCACCGTGGTCCAGATCGACCTCGACGCCGTTCGCCGCAACGTGGGTCTGTTGAAACCCGCCGACGCCGAGCTGATGGCGGTGGTGAAGGGCGACGGGTACGGCCACGGCGAGGTGCCGGTGGCCCGGGCGGCGCTGCAAGCCGGCGCGACCTGGCTGGGAGTGGCCCTGGTGGAGGAAGGACTCAGGCTGCGGGCGGCGGGGATCGACGCGCCGGTGCTGGTGCTGTCGGAGTTCCCTCCGGGGTCCGAAGGGGAAGCGCTCGCGGCGGGGCTGACGCCGTCCCTCTACACGGACGAGGGCCTGGCGGGGCTCGTGGCGGCCGGAGCGACCCGGGTCCACGTGAAGGTGGACACCGGCATGCACCGGGTGGGCCTGTACCCGCCGGAGGCCGCGGTGGGATTCGTTCGTCGGGTGCTCGCGGCGGGGCTGGAGCTCGAGGGCCTGTGGACGCACTTCGCCAAGTCCGAGGAGGACGAGGGCACGACGCTCGGTCAGTTGAAGCTCCTCCGCGAGATCGCGGACGCGCTGGCCGCCGAGGGGATCCGGCCTCGGCTGCTCCACGCGGCGAACAGCGCGGCGGTGATGCTCCACGCGGAGGCTCACCTGGACCTGGTGCGGGCGGGCATCGCGATCTACGGGATCGCCCCGGATCCGGTCCTGGCCGGGATGCTCGACCTCCAGCCCGCTATGGCCTGGCGATCGGCCGTGACCATGGTGAAGCGCTTGCCGGCCGGTGAGGGGATCTCGTACGGGCACCGGCACCGGCTGGAGCGCGACGCGAACGTCGCCACCGTGCCCGTCGGGTACGCCGACGGCTATCCGCGCGCGCTGTCGTCGAAGGCCGACGTGCTGATCGGGGGAAGGCGGCGCCGGGTGTCCGGGGCCGTGACCATGGACCAGATCCTCGTGGACTGCGGCGACGACGAGGTGGCGCCCGGCGACGAGGTGGTGCTGTTGGGCCGGCAGGGTGATCAGGCCATCACGGCCGACGAGCTGGCCGCCCACGCCGGGACCATCACGTACGAGATCGTGACGTCGGTCGGCCCCCGGGTGCCCCGGGAGTACCTGGGTGGCTAGGCGCCGCGCGGCCGTGGTTACCGCCGGCGTCGCCGCCGCGGCCGTCGCGGCGGGGTTCCTCGGCCGCGCGGCGCTCCACCGCAAACGGGCCGTCGATCCCGAGGCCCACGAACCGCTCTCAGAGCTTCCTCCCGACGACCTGGGCCCGGTCGCGTCGTACGACGGGACGGAGCTCGCCGTCCGGGCGGCCGGCGACCCGAAGAGCCCCATGATCGTGTTCGTCCACGGGTTCAGCCTGGACATGACGACCTGGCACTACCAGTGGAAGGGCCTGTCCGACCGGTACCGGTGCGTGCTGTTCGATCAGCGGGCCCACGGGCGGAGCGGTTCCCCGCAGAGCCGGGACTACGGCGTGGCGGCCATGGGGAAGGACCTCGCCGCGGTGCTGGATCGCGTGGCCCCGAAGAAGCCCGTGCTCCTCACGGGCCACAGCATGGGCGGCATGGCCATGCTGGCCCTGGCCGAGGTCGAGCCGGAGCGATTCGGGACGACGGTGGCGGGCGCGGTGTTCGTGAACGCCGCCGCATCCGGTCTGGTCGTGCGGGCCGTGGGCT
The DNA here is from genome assembly GCA_023251895.1 of bacterium. Lineage (GTDB taxonomy): Bacteria > Actinomycetota > UBA4738 > UBA4738 > HRBIN12 > JAHEXX01. Next base: position 16,219 of record JAHEXX010000024.1, on the reverse strand, counting down.
CGCTGGGTTCGAGGGTGCAGGGCGTGCTCCGTGCCCGGGTGCCGTCGGGGATCGGAGTGGCCCGCCAGATCGACGCGGTGCGGCGCACCCTGCTGCAACGGGGCCCCGACCTCGGTCACCTGGCGGCCCGGCTGTCGAACTTCGGCCCCGACGCCTCCCCGCACATCGTCGACTACGTGGCCGGCCTGGCGGCCCGGGCCCCGGTCCGCGTGTGGACCGATGGCCTAGCCGATCTCATGGATCTGGACCTTCGCCACTTCACGTCGGACGTGCGCGTGCCCTCGCTGGTGGTGGTGGGGGAGCACGACCGCGTCACCCCCATCTCGGCGGCCCACGAGCTGGTCGGCCTGTTGCCGGAGGCCCGGATGACGATCGTCCCCGACGCGGGGCACCAGCTCATGCTGGAACAGCACGAGCGGTTCAACGAGCTGCTTGCGTCCTTCGCCGCGGAGGTGTTCGGCGGGCGCGGGAAGAAGAAGCAGGCCGGGAACGGGAAGCGCTCGTGATCACCGCGGTTCCCAGCATCCGGGTGGGCCACCACACCGACCTGGTTGGACTCACGGGGTGCACTGTGGTGCTGGCCCCAGCCGGAACGATCGGGTCGGGCGAGGTGCGGGGCGGCGCCCCCGGCACGCGGGAGACCGACCTGCTGCGGCCGGGGATGCTGGTCCACGAGGTGCATGCCGTCCTTCTGACCGGGGGCAGCGCGTTCGGGCTGGCCGCGGCCGACGGCGTGGTGCGGTACCTGGAGGAACAGGGGATCGGGTTCGACGCGGGCGTGGCGAAGGTGCCGATCGTGCCGGCGGCGGTGTTGTTCGACCTGATGGTCGGCGACGCCAAGGCCCGGCCGACCGCGAACGACGGATACCGCACCGCCGCCCACGCGTCCCGCGAGGTCCCCGAGGGCTCGGTGGGGGCCGGCACGGGAGCCACCGTGGCCAAGCTCCGAGGCCCCGACTGCATGGTCAAGGGTGGGCTGGGCACGGCCTCCGCGGAGCGGGACGGCCTGATCGTGGGAGCGCTGTTCGCCGTGAACGCCTTCGGCGAGGTCCTGGACGAGGACGGCGGGGTGCTTGCCGGAGCGCGTCCGGGGCCCGAGGGGGACGCGGGCGTCACCCCGCCGTTCCCACCGCAGGCCACCAACACCACGATCGGGGTGGTCGCCACCAACGCCCGGCTGCGGCGGGAACGGGCCCACCTCCTGGCGCTGGCCGCCCACGATGCCCTGGACCTGGCCGTGGAACCCGCGCATACAATCTGGGACGGCGACGCCATCTTCTCCCTCGCCACCGGCGAGATGGAATCGCCCCAGGCCGTGGTGGAGGAGTTGACCGAGCGGGTCGTCCCCGAGGCGATCCGCAGGGCGGTGCGACTGGCGACCGGGGTGCCGGGCGCGCCGGCGGTGGGGGAGGGGCCATGATCAGGACGTTGGAGGAGGCGGCGGCGGAGGCCTCCACCTGCACGAGGTGCCGGCTCGCGCAGGGCCGGACCCAGGTCGTATACGGGGTGGGCAACCCCCATGCCGATCTGATGTTCATCGGGGAGGGCCCCGGGTACTACGAGGACAAGCAAGGCGAGCCATTCGTGGGCGCGGCCGGGCAGCTGCTGAACACGATGCTCGGCGAGATCGGGATCCGGCGCGAGGACGTGTACATCGGCAACGTGATCATGTGCAGACCTCCGGGCAACCGGGACCCCCTCCCCGACGAGATCGAAGCCTGTACCCCATGGCTCGAGGAGAAGATCCGTCTGATCGACCCCCGGGTGATCGTTGCCCTCGGGAACTTCGCGACCCGGTTCATCCTGAACAAGCCCGTATCGATCAGCCGCGTGCGGGGCCAACGGTTCACCTGGCACGGGAGGATCGTCATCCCCACGTTCCACCCCGCCGCCATCCTGCACGGGGGCGGCCAGAACTCGACCCAGATGCAGCTGCTGCGCCAGGACTTCGCGGAGCTGAAGGCCGCCCTGGCCGAGCAGCCGCCGCCGGTCGAGGAGCAGCTCGGCCTGTTCTGATGCATCTCACGCTCCACGCGGCCGGGCCGGAGGACACCCGGGCGGTGGGAGAGGCCCTCGCCTCGTTCCTCCAGCCCGGCGACGCCGCGGCACTGACCGGCGAGCTCGGGGCCGGCAAGACCACCCTGGTCCAGGGCATCGCCCGCGGCCTGGGGGTGAAGACCCCGGTGCTCTCGCCCACGTTCACCCTGGTCCGGGAGTACCGGGACGGGCGCCTGCCCGTCTACCACGTCGACGTGTACCGATTGGAGCGGGTGCAGGAGGTCATCGACCTCGGGCTCGAGGACGCGGAGGAAGACGGCGGCGTGCTCCTCGTGGAGTGGGGCGACGTGGTCCAGGGGCTGCTCCCGCAGAGCTACCTGCTGATCGAGCTGACGTCCGATCCCGAGACCGAGGTCCGTCGCCTCGTGCTGACGCAGGTGGGACCGGGGTGGGCCGCCCGATGGGAACGGCTGGAGGGCGCCCTGGAGGAGTGGATGGCGGCGTGATCGTCCTGGGTGTCGAGACCGCCACCCCCCAGTCCTCCGTGGCCCTGGGCTCGGAACGTGGCCTGATCGCGTCCGTGCTGCTCGCCGGCGTGGCCCACCAGGAGGCCGTGGTCCCGGCCCTCCAGCACCTCCTGGAGTGGTCGGAGGCCGAGCTCTCCCAGGTAGGCGGTGTGGCCGTGGGGATCGGGCCGGGTCTGTTCACCGGGCTCCGCGTGGGGGTGGAGACGGCCAAGACGCTGGCTCAGGTCCTCCGGGTCCCCATCGTGGGCCTCAACTCGCTCGATGTCTTGGCCTATTCGGTTCGGTACACGCAGAAGCTGGTGGGCGCCGTGATCGACGGCCGGCGGGGCGAGGTGTTCTACGCCACGTACCGCACGGCCCCCGGCGGGGTCATGCGGATGAGCGACTACGCGGTGGGTACGGCGGGGCGGCTGGTGGGGGAACTCCAGGCTAAGGGGAACGAGGTCCTCCTGGTCGGCAACGGAGCCCTCCTGTACCGGCGGGAGCTCGAGGAGCTGGGGAGCAAGGTAGAGTTCGCCTCGGCGACGCTGGCTCACCCGTTGGCGTCGTCGTTGGTGGAGCTGGCCATCCCGCGGTTCATCCGCGAGGAGGCCGACCGGTTGTTCGACGTCGTGCCCCTGTACCTGAGGAAGTCGGATGCGGAGATCGCTTGGGATCAGCGAGCCCGAGGCGCCTAGGCTCGAGGTGACCCGGATGCGCCGCCGCCACCTTCGCGGCGTGATGGCCATCGAACGTCTGGTGTATCCGCGTCCGTGGAGCCCCAACCTGTTCATCTCCGAGATGGCCGATACCACCAACCGGTGCTACCTGGTGGCCCGCCAAGACAAGCAGGTCGTGGGGTACGGGGGGCTGATCTGCTACGGGGAGGAGGCCCACGTCACCAACATCGCCGTCGATCCCGAGCATCATCGGCACAAGATCGGGACCCGGCTGCTCCACGACCTGGTCCTGGCGGCCGTCGACATGGGAGGCCAGGCCGTCTCGTTGGAAGTTCGGGTGTCCAACTGGGGGGCTCAGCGCCTGTACGGGCGGTTCGGGTTCCGCCCCGTGGGCGTGCGCAAGAACTACTACCAGGAGATCAACGAGGACGCCCTGATCATGTGGTTGGACGAGATCCGCACGCCGGCCTTCGCGCACCGCATGGGGCGGATCATCGAGGACCTGCCCGAGGGGATCCGCCCGGCGTGAGGGTCCTCGGCATCGAGACGTCGTGCGACGAGACGGCCGTCGCAGTGGTCGAGGACGGCCGAACCATCCTGTCGAACCTCATCTCCAGCCAGGTGGACCTGCACCGCCGGTTCGGGGGCGTCGTTCCCGAGGTTGCGGCCCGGGCACACGTGGAGGTACTGAACCCGCTGATGGAACAGGCCCTCGCCGAGGCGGGCGCCTCGTTCGGGGGCCTCGACGGGGTGGCCGCCACCGTCGGGCCCGGCCTGGTTGGCGCGCTGCAGGTGGGACTGGCGGCCGGCAAGGCCGCGTCGCTCGCCACCGGAGCGCCGTTCATCGGCGTGAACCACCTGGAGGGTCACATCTTCGCGAACTTCCTGGAGCACGGCCCTCCGGAGCCACCGTACGTGTGCCTGGTGGTCTCGGGAGGCCACACCATGCTGATCCACATGCCGGAGGAACACCGCTACGAGATCCTCGGCCAGACCGTGGACGATGCCGCCGGGGAGGCCTTCGACAAGGTGGCGCGCCTGCTCGGGCTGGGGTTCCCGGGGGGTCCGGCCGTCGACGAGCTTGCGAGGAAGGGGAACCCCGACGCGGTACGGTTCCCCCGAGCGATGGCGAGTTCCGGGGACCTCGACTTCTCGATGTCGGGGTTGAAGACCGCGGTCCTGCGGCACGTGCGGGGCGAGCAGGCCGCCGGGCGCGCGATCAACCCGGCCGACCTGGCTGCGTCGTTCCAGGAGGCCATCGTGGACGTTCAGGTCTCGAAGACGATCCGGGCGGCGCGCGACCGAGGCGTCGAGCGTGTCCTTCTGGGAGGCGGCGTGGTGGCGAACACACGCCTGCGCGAGCGGATGCGGGACGAGGTGGGCGCGGCGGGGCTCCGCGTCCTGTTCCCCTCCCTCGAGCTGTGTACCGACAACGCCGCGATGATCGCGTGCGCCGGGACCTCCCGGCTGCTCCTGGGGGAGCGGACACCTTTGGACGTCGGGGCCGACCCCAACCTGAGGCTGGCCTCGTGACGACCATCCTGGTGACGGGCGGCGCCGGGTTCATCGGCTCCCACGTCTCCGATCGCCTGCTGGCCGAGGGGCACCGGGTGGTCGCGGTGGACGACCTCACCACCGGGCGCATCGCGAACCTGGGGGAGGCCCGCGGATACGGCAAGGAGTTCACGTTCTTCAACATGGATGTTCGGGCCGAGGGCCTGCTGCCGTTGCTCGAGCGGCACCGCCCGGAGGTGGTCATGCACCTGGCCGCCCAATCCCAGGTGGGCCACGGGATGGAGCATCCGGTCGACGACGCGAGCGTGAACATCATGGGAACGCTGAACGTGCTGGAGTGCTGCGTGAAGGTGGGGATCCGCAAGATCGTGTACGCGGCCTCGGGCGGCACCCTGTACGGGGAGCCCAAGAAGGTCCCGGTGAAGGAGGCGACGGCCGCCGGCGCTCATCCGGTCTCGCCGTACGGCATCAGCAAGAAGGTGGTGCTGGAGTACCTCGACTTCTACCAACGCTACCGCGGCGTCGACTACACGGCCCTCGCCCTGGGCAACGTGTACGGGCCTCGCCAGGATCCCGCCGGCGAGGCGGGGGTCATCGCCATCTTCGCCTCAGCCATGCTGGCCGGGGAGACTCCCACGATCTTCGGCGACGGGAACCAGACCCGGGACTACGTGTTCATCGACGACACCGTGCACGCTTTCGCCCTGGCCATGGACAAGGGATCCGGGAAGCTGATCAACGTCGGCACCGGTATCGAGACGACCGTGAACGCCCTGTTCCGGATCGTCGCCGACGCCACCGGGTTCGGGCAGGTGCCGGGCCACGGCCCGCTCCGGCCCGGGGAGATCCGGCGGATCGCGCTGGACAACGCGGCGGCAGAGCAGGCCCTGGGGTGGCGGCCGTGGACCCACCTGGAGGACGGGATCGGGGAGACGGTCGCCTACCTGAAGGGGATCTGATGCGGGCGTTGCCGGCCGATCTCGCCTCGCGTCTGGAGGGCATGGTCGCGGCCTTCGTCAACACGCACGCGGCCCCCGGCGCCGCCGTGGGCGTGGTGCTGGGGGACGAGCCGGCCTGGCACCTCGGGTACGGGTTCACCGACCTGGACACGCAGGTCGAGCCGGACCAACGCACCCTGTTCCGCGTCGCCTCCATCACGAAAACATTCACCGGGACCGCCGTCGTGCAGCTCCGCGACGAGGGGAAGCTCCGGCTGGACGATCCGCTCGTCGCGTTCGTCCCGGAGTTGAAGGCGGGCCGCAACCCGTTCGGGCCCATCGAGGACGTGACGCTCAGGCGCCTGCTGACGCACCAGTCGGGCCTGATGGGTGAGCCCCCCACCCAGGACCTCGCCGAGCACGTGTTCCCGGCCGTCGAGGAGGTGCTGGAGCGGGCCGACCTGATCGAGGTGGTCATCCCCCCGGACGCCCAGGACAAGTACTCGAACCTCACGTACCAGCTGCTGGGTGAGGTGGTGGAGCGGGTCTCCGGCCGTCCCTACCGCGAGTACGTCGATGCCGAGATCCTCCGCCCGCTCGGGATGGCCGACAGCACGTTCGACCCCTCACCCGGGCAGGAGCCGCGTGTCGCCAAGGGATACGACCCGCGGATCTTCCTGGAGGAGCCACCGGTGTCGATCGGGCGAGAGAAGCTGACCGACGCCGACGGGGGCCTGTGGTCGACGGTGATCGACCTGGCGAGATGGGTGGCGTTCCAGTTCCGGGAGGACGGGGGCTAGCGGGGCGGGGCGCAGGTGCTCCGGGGGGAGTCGCTGCGGGAGATGCATCGCGCGGGGGTGATCACCGACGCGGGCTGGACCGAGGCGCAGGGGCTCTCGTGGTACTCGACCCGTCGGGGGGAGCGCGTGTTCGTCGGGCACGCGGGAGGGACCGCTGGCTTCTCCAGCCGGATCGCGTTCTCCGTGCCGGAGCGCATGGGCGTGATCGTGCTCCTCAACGGCTCGGCACCGGCCTCGGCCCTGGCCCTCGACCTCGCCGTCGCCGTGTCGGAGGCCCTGGCGGCGGTTCCCCCGACCGAGCCGGCCGTCCGTCCTGCGCCGATCCGCGAGGAGTGGAGGGAGTTGCCTGGGCTGTACTGGTGGGGCGAGTACGGCTCAGAGCTCCGGATCGAATGGCGAGCCGGCAGGCTCACGTTGCTGTGGCAGGAAAAGGTCCCGGATCGGGAACCGAAGCCGACGCTGGAGCCGACCGACGATCCGCTCGTGTTCATCGTCCGTGGCGGCCGTGAGACCGGGGAGCGAGCCGTGTTCCACCGCGGGTCGGCAGGCTCCATCGTCCGAGTGGTGGTCGCCGGCTATCCCTTCGCGCGCCTGGTCGAGGCCCAGTAGGCGCCGTTTGACCCTTGGTAGTCTCGTCGGTATGCTGTTAGCACTCGAGGCATCAGAGTGCTAAGACCCGCGAGGAGGGAACCATGGCCAAGGAGTTCAGCCTGAAGCCCCTGGAGGATCGGATCGTGGTCCAGCCGGGTGAGGAAGAGGAGATGACCGTGTCCGGCATCGTCATCCCCGACACCGCCAAGGAGAAGCCGCAGGAGGGCACCGTCGTGGCGGTTGGCCCGGGCCGGTTCGAGGAGGGGGCGCGCGTTCCCCTCGACGTTGCCGTCGGCGACAAGGTCATCTACTCGAAGTACGGAGGCACCGAGGTCAAAGTCGAGGGCGACGAGTACCTCATCCTGTCGGCCCGCGACGTCCTGGCCGTCATCTCGAAGAAGAAGTAGCAGGAGAAAGCTTCGAACGGGGGCTCGAGCGCGTCGCGCGCCGGGCCCCCGTTCCGTCCGTCTGAGGAGGACACATGCCAGCCAAGCTTCTGAAGTTCAGCGAGGAGGCGCGTCGCGCGCTGGAGGCCGGTGTCAACAAGCTCGCCGACACCGTTGCTCTCACCCTCGGCCCCAAGGGCCACAACGTCGTGCTCGACAAGAAGTGGGGCGCTCCCACCATCACCAACGACGGCGTGACCATCGCCAAGGAGATCGAGCTGGAGGACCCGTGGGAGAACATGGGTGCCCAGCTCGCCAAGGAGGTCGCCACCAAGACCAACGACGTCGCCGGCGACGGAACCACCACCGCGACCGTCCTGGCCCGGGCCATGGTCCGCCATGGCATGCGGAACGTCGCCGCCGGCGCGAACCCCATGGAGCTCAAGCGCGGCATCGAGAAGGCCGTCGCCGTGGCCGTGGAGTCCGTGAAGAACCAGGCCAAGGAGGTCGAGTCCAAGGAGGAGATCGCCCAGGTCGCCGCCATCTCCGCCGCCGACACGGGTATCGGGGAGGTTATCTCCGAGGCCCTGGACAAGGTGGGCAAGGACGGCGTGGTGACGGTCGAGGAGTCGAACACCTTTGGCATGGAGCTCGAGTTCGTCGAGGGCATGCAGTTCGACAAAGGGTATATATCGCCGTACTTCGTGACCGACCAGGAGCGGATGGAGGCGGTCCTCGAGGAGCCCTACATCGCGTTTGTGAACAAGAAGATCGGCAGCGTGCAGGAGCTCCTGCCGCTGTTGGAGAAGGTCCTGCAGGGCGGCAAGCCGCTGCTGATCGTGGCCGAGGACGTGGAAGGCGAGGCCCTGGCCACGCTCGTCGTGAACAAGATCCGCGGCACGTTCAACGCCGTGGCGGTGAAGGCCCCCGGGTTCGGGGACCGCCGCAAGGCCATGCTGGCCGACATGGCCACCCTCACCGACGCCCAGGTCATCTCCGAGGAGGTCGGACTGAAGCTCGAGAACGCCGGGGTGGACCTGCTGGGCCGGGCCCGCAAGGTGGTCATCACCAAGGACGACACCACGATCGTGGAGGGCGCCGGCAAGCAGGAGGACGTCAAGGGCCGGATCAACCAGATCCGGGCGGAGATCGAGAAGACCGACTCCGACTGGGACCGGGAGAAGCTGCAGGAGCGGCTGGCCAAGCTCTCCGGCGGGGTCGCCGTGATCAAGGTCGGAGCGGCCACCGAGGTGGAGCTGAAGGAGAAGAAGCACCGCATCGAGGACGCCCTGTCGGCCACCCGGGCCGCCATCGAAGAGGGCGTCGTGCCCGGCGGTGGCGTGGCCCTGGTCCGAGCCGAGCCCGTGCTGGACAAGATCGACCTGACCGGCGACGAGGCCACCGGGGCGACCATCGTGCGCTCGGCCCTGTCCGAGCCGGCTAGGATCATCGCCCAGAACGCCGGCCACGAGGGCGCAGTGATCGTGGCCCAGATCCGCACCGAGGGAGACCACCGCGGGTTCAACGCCGAGACCGGGGAATGGGTGGACATGATGAAGGCCGGGATCCTGGATCCCGCCAAGGTCACCCGCTCGGCCCTCCAGAACGCCGCCTCCATCGCGGCGCTGGTGCTCACCACGGAGAGCGCGGTGGTGGAGAAGCCCGAGGAGGAAGAGGAGCCGGCCGCCGGTCACGGCCACATGCACTAGTCTGTACGAGACTAGTTACTCGTCTCGGAAGGGGCGGGCGTCTACGGCGCCCGCCCCTTCTGCTTGCCTGGGGTCCCAAGGCCTGCTAAAGTGACCACTGAAGTAGTCACCTCAAGCTGGCGGAGCGATGCGATGGCGGAGATCGGGATCAAGGACCTCAAGACGACGGCATCGCGCGTGGTCGAGGAGGTGGAGGGCGGGCGCGCCTACGTCGTGACGAAGCGCGGACGCCCGGCAGCGGTCCTCCTTCCCGTTGAGGACGCTGAGGACATCGTGCTCGCCAATGCCGACGAGTACGTGAGGATGCGGCGGCGGGCTCGGTCGGCGTATGCAGCCGGTCGGACAACCAACTTGAGGGACCTCGACTGAATCCATACGAGGTTGAGCTTTCCCCGTCCGCGGCTCGGGACTTTCGCAAGATGCCGGTCGCGGAGTCGGCCCGGGTCCGGCGTTCGCTGGAACGGCTGGCTGCGGATGTAGCGCAACCCGGCCGGATCTCCGGCAAGAGTGTGAAGACCATCCAGGGAACCCGCGACATGTTCCACCGACTGCGCGTCGGTGACTACCGTGTGATGTATGACGTGATCGAGGGGGATCGCGTGATCCTTGTCCTGGGCATCGTGCACCGACGCGATCTCGAGGGTTGGCTACGTCGACGGTGACGACAGATGGGTCAATCCACGGGTCGCTCGTTGCCGGCGAGGGACATGCCCCACAGGAGCGCCGCCGTGAACGCCACCTCGCCGGCCGTCATCAGCCACCAGAACAGGGCCGATGACCCATCGGGAACGCCGAACGCGGCGTTCAGCGCCGTCACCGTGGCCAGTCCCGCAGAGACGGCCACGAAAGCCCAGCTGAACCACCAGAGTTCGTCGACGCGCTGCGCGATCAGCACCATCAGCATCGCGATCCCGAGGGCCTGTACCCCCGCGATCCGAACCCAGGCCAGGTCGGGCTGGTGGGCCTGCCCGAACAGGTCCTCCAGGACCGGCCGGGGAAAGGCCTCCGCCAGGGCTGTGAACGCCACGAGCAAGCCGGCTTCCCAATACAGGATGCGTCGAAGGGCGCTCATCGGCGGCACATTGTCGCAGCTTGGAGCGCCTTTGCCCGGTTGGTACGATGGGTCGGCTTCGGGAGCGCGGCCCTTTGTGCCGGGCTCCCGTTCCGCGAGGGAACCCAACCGCGAAAGGTGCACGCATGACGCAAGGACCGCGCGTGGCGGTGATCGGCCTTGACTGCGCCCCCGCCAAGCTCGTCTTCGGCGACCTCGCCGACGAGATGCCCAACGTCCACAAGCTGATGTCGCAGGGCATGCACGCCGACCTGGCCAGCATCACCCCGCCCATCACGGTCCCCGCCTGGGCCTGCTCAATGACCGGGAACACGCCGGGCCAGCTCGGGATCTACGGCTTCCGCAACCGCCGGGACAATACGTACGACGGCCTGTCTATCGTGACCTCCGAGTCCGTGAAGCAGCCCACGGTGTGGGACCTGTTGGGGCAGCGGGGCATGAAGTCGCTGCTGATCGGAGTCCCGCCGGGCTACCCGCCGAAGGCGCTCGAGGGCTGGCGCGTCTCCTGTTTCCTGACTCCTCCGTCGGCCAAGACCTTCACCTACCCGGGCGAGCTGCGGGCCGAGGTGGAGGAGGAGATCGGAGCGGGCAACTACATCTTCGACATCCCGAACTTCCGCGAGAAGGGCGTGGGGTTCGTCCTGGAGCAGCTGTGGGCCATGACGAAGCGCCGGTTCGCGGTGGCCCGCCGCCTGATCAAGAACAAGCCCTGGGACTTCTTCATGATGGTGGAGATGGGGCTGGACCGGCTCCAGCACGTCTTCTGGCAGTGTTGGGATCCCATGCATCCGAAGTACGAACCGGGGAACCCGTTCGAGTCTGCGTTCCAGGACTACTTCCGGTACCTCGACTCCGAGGTCGGATCGCTGATCGAGACCCTGCCCGATGATTGCGTCACGATCGTGATGTCCGACCACGGAGCGCGGCGGATGGAGGGGGGCGTCTGTATCAACGATTGGCTGTCGCGCGAGGGATACCTCTCGATGACCGAGTCGCTCGCCGGCATCACCCCGATATCCAAGGCCCCGATCGACTGGGGCCGCACCGTGGCCTGGGGGGACGGTGGGTACTACGGCCGCCTGTTCCTGAACGTGAAGGGCCGCGAGCCGAACGGCGTGGTCGAGTCGGAGCGGTACGAGGAGGTCCGAGACGAGCTGGTGGCCAAGCTGGAGGCGGCCCCAGGGCCCGACGGGGATCTGCTGGGAACCCGGGTGTTCAAGCCTCAGGACGTCTACCCGGACGTGCGCGGGGTGGCGCCCGACCTCATCGTGTACTTCGGTGATCTGGACTGGCGTTCGGTGGGAACCGTGGGCAACCCCGACGTCTTCACCCACGAGAACGACACCGGCCCCGACGGAGCCAACCACGACCGGACCGGCATCTTCGTGATGACCGGGCTTCCGGGTCAGCCCACCGGCAGGGTCGACGGGCTCAGCCTGATCGACGTCGGGCCGACCATCATGGAGATGTTCGACATCGAGACGCCCCAAGGGGCGACCGGAAGGAGTTTCCTGTGAGCGACGACCAGGGGTTCTGCGTGTGGTTCACGGGCCTGTCCGGGGCCGGCAAGTCGACGATCGCGGAGTTGCTCGTCCCCGAGCTGCTGCGGCGCGGCCACAAGGTCGAAGCCCTGGACGGCGACGTGGTCCGGATGAACCTGTCGAAGGGTCTGGGGTTCTCGAAGGAGGATCGGGACACCAACATCCTGCGGATCGGTTTCGTGGCGCACCTGCTGGCCCGCAACGGGGTGGTGGCGGTGTGCTCGGCCATCTCCCCGTATCGCGGGGCCCGCGACCACGTGCGCGAGCAGATCGGGGACTTCGTGGAGGTCTACGTGCACGCCTCGCTGGAGGAGGTCACCCGACGCGATCAGAAGGGCCTGTACGAGAAGGCCCTCCGCGGCGAGATCCAGAACTTCACGGGCGTCTCGGATCCGTACGAGCCGCCGGAGAACCCCGAGCTGGCCATCGATACCGAGCGGTGCACCCCGGAGGAGGCCTGCGGGATGGTGCTCGACAAGCTCGCGGAGCTGGGGTACCTGAAGGACAACGACCTGGAGGCCGAACCGGTCAACGCCTAGCTGTATCCGGGGGTCGCACCTCGTCGTCTCGGCTGGTACCTTCCCTATATGTGGAGCACGTGACGCCCGCCCCTCCCCGGGTGGGCGTTTCGCGTTTCCCAGCCGGTTGAAACGAGGCAGGGGAGGCCATGGAGTACGAGATCGGCACCGGCAAGATGGCCCGTAGGGCCTACGGGTTCGATGAGGTGGCCATCGTCCCGTCGCGGCGTACGCGGGACCCCGACGACGTGGACATCTCCTGGGAGATCGACGCCTATACGTTCCCGCTTCCCATGATGGCTGCGGGCATGGACGCCGCCGTCTCGCCTGCGACGGCGATCGAGATCGGCAAGGTGGGTGGGCTGGCATGCCTGAACCTGGAGGGGCTGTGGACGAGATACGAGGACCCCGAGCCGGTCTACGAGGAGATCGCCTCGCTCCCCGACGAGAAGGCAACCCGGCGGATGCAGGAGATCTACAAGGAGCCGATCAAAGATGAGCTGATCGGCCGGCGGATCGAGGAGATCAAGCGAGGTGGGGTCGTTTCGTGCGCGTCGCTGACGCCCCAGCGTGTCGAGAGATTCGCTCCGATGGTCCTCGCGGCCGGCCTCGACGTGCTGGTGATCCAGGGAACGGTGGTGTCGGCCGAGCACGTCTCGACCCGGACCGAGCCGCTCAACCTGAAGGAGTTCATCGCCGGCTTCGACCTCCCGGTGATCGTGGGCGGGTGTGCGTCGTTCTCCACCGCGCTCCACCTGATGCGGACCGGGGCGGTGGGCGTCCTGGTCGGGGTCGGCCCCGGCAACGCCTGCACGACCCGGGGCGTGCTGGGTGTCGGCGTTCCCCAGGCCACGGCTATCGCCGACGCGGCGGCCGCCCGGCGGGAACACCTGCACGAGACCGGCCGGTACTGCCACGTGATCGCCGACGGCGGGATGCGGACCGGCGGCGACATCGCCAAGGCCATCGCGTGCGGGGCCGACGCCGTGATGATCGGCTCGCCCCTGGCTCGGGCCTACGAGGCTCCCGGCCGCGGGTACCACTGGGGCATGGCGACCTTCCACCCGACGCTCCCGCGGGGCGCGCGCGTCGCCACCCAGCAGGTCGCGCCGCTGACCGAGATCCTGGTGGGGCCGGCCCACGAGAACGACGGCACGTTCAACCTGTTCGGGGCGCTCCAGACGTCGATGGCCACGACGGGGTACGCGACGATCAAGGAGTTCCAGAAGGCCGAGCTGCTGATCGCGCCAGCCATCAAGACGGAGGGCAAGACCTACCAGACCCAGCAGCGCATCGGGATGGGACACTGAAGAGTGACGTGACCGAGCACCCGCGCCCCGTCCTCGTCGTCGACCTGGGGGCGCAGTACGCGCAGCTGATCGCCCGCCGGATCCGCGAGTGCCACGTTTACTCGGAGATCGTG
>JAHEXX010000024.1:0-2532 GCA_023251895.1 bacterium | reverse complement strand
CCCCGATCGAGGAGCTGAAGGCAAAGCGCCCGGCGGGGATCGTGCTGTCGGGCGGGCCGGCCTCGGTCTACGAAGCCGGCGCGCCGACGGTGGATCCCGCCGTGTTCGGCCTGGGTGTTCCGGTGCTCGGGATCTGCTACGGGCACCAGTTGATGGCCCAGTCGTTGGGCGGCGAGGTGGCGGCGACCGGCCAGCGCGAGTACGGGGGCACGCGACTGTTCGTGGACGAGCCCGGGGTTCTGCTGCGAGACCTTCAGCCGCAGGAACAGGTGTGGATGAGCCACGGCGACGCGGTGGTCCGGGCCCCCGAGGGTTTCCGGGTCGGGTCGCACACCGACTCGATCCCCATCGCGTCGATGGAGGACCCCGAGCGCGGGCTGTTCGCGGTGCAGTTCCACCCGGAGGTGGCCCACACGCCGAAGGGGATCGCGATCATGAAGCGGTTCCTGTACGAGGGGTGCGGGCTGCTCCCGGAGTGGACCCCGACCAACGTGATCGAGCGATCGGTGGCGGCGATCCGGCACCAGGTCGGCTCCGCCGAGGTCCTGTGCGCGCTGTCGGGTGGCGTCGACTCGGCCGTGGCAGCGTTGCTCGTGTACCGGGCGGTGGGGGACCAGTTGACGTGCGTGTTCGTGGACACCGGGCTGCTCCGCGAGGGCGAACCCGAGCAGGTGGAGGAGACCTTCGGGCAGCACTTCAGGGTGCCGCTCGTCCACGTGAAGGCCGCCGACCGTTTCCTGGCCAAGCTGTCCGGCGTGACCGACCCCGAGGAGAAGCGGAAGGGGATCGGGGAGGAGTTCATCCGGGTCTTCGAGGAGGTCGCGCGCGACCACACTGGCGCGCGGTTCCTGGTGCAGGGCACGCTGTACCCCGACGTGATCGAATCGGGGTCCCGGACGGCGGCCCGGATCAAGAGCCACCACAACGTGGCCGGCCTGCCCGTCGACATGGAGTTCGAGCTGGTGGAGCCGCTCCGCGACCTGTTCAAAGACGAGGTCCGGGAGGTCGGCGCGGAGCTCGGGCTGCCCGAGGAGATCGTGCGCCGCCAGCCGTTCCCCGGCCCCGGCTTGGCCATTCGGATCGTGGGCGAGGTCACGGCCGACAACCTCGGCGTGGTCCGGGCTGCCGACCGGATCGTCCGCGAGGAGGTCATCCGGGCGGGCTTGGAACGCGAGACCTGGCAGGCCTTCGCGGTACTGCTTGCCGACGTGCGGAGCGTGGGCGTGATGGGGGACGGGCGGACCTACCAGCACCCCGTGGTGATCCGGGCCGTCACTAGCGAGGACGCCATGACGGCGGACTGGGCCCGGCTGTCCCACGACGTGCTGGACCGGATCTCCGGCCGCATCATCTCGGAGGTCCCGGGGGTGAACCGAGTGGCGTTCGACGTCACGTCGAAGCCCCCCGGCACCATCGAATGGGAGTAGCTCAGGCGCCCGGCGGGCGGTACTCCACCGTCTTCTGTACGGCCTGGTCGATCTCCTCGGGGGTCAGCAGCACCACGGTCTCGATGCTCGCCGCGCCGGCCGCGCCCACGGTGAGCGCCACCGCGGCCGCGGTCACGTTGTCGGGGATGTCGGCGATCACGTAAACGTCCGTTCCGCCGAACGCGAAGTAGAAGGCGTCGATCGCTCCGCCCAGGTTGGCCGCGAGCTTCTCGATGGCGGCTCGCCGACCGGTCCCGCCTTCCTTCAGAACCCCCTTGACCCCGTCCGGGCTGTAAGAGGCCTTCCACAGATACTTGGCCATCGGCCACCCCCTTCGTGCAGGAACATCAACGCTACTCCTCGGGCGTCAGACGCGCGAATCCGGCACGAGGGGGACAGGGGTGCAAGAATGCACGGGCGGGAGGGGGGCGGCATGGGGAAGGCTGCCCCTTTCCCGCACCCGATCCCGGAACCCTAGAGGCGGTAGGCGGTGACGATCAGCCGCTGGTAGGCCGCATACACCGGGTTGCACGTCGTGAGCACGAGGGTCGGCCTCTTCGTTTGGTTGAGAACCCGACCCGAGCCTGCCTCGGGTATCACGGACACCCGGTCCACCGCGTAGCCGAAGGTCCCGTGCTCGGTCTTCAGCGTGATCCGATCCCCGGGCTTCAGCCGGTCCAGGTGCAGGAAGGGGTGGAGGTAGGTGGTCCGGTGGCCGGCGATCCCCACCCGTCCCGTGTCCTGCCAGGGGTCCGCGGTCTTCACGTAGTGGCCGGGGCCCTTCTGCAGGTCGGCGGTCTCCGTCCCCTCGACCACGATCATGTCCAGGCCGAGCCGGGGGATCACCAGGTCGTACAGGGCGTGACCGGGAAGGCGAACGGCCCCGTTCCCCGGGTGCCGCAGCTCCTCCTGGAAGGTCCGCCGGAGCTCGTTCTGGGCGCGCTGGGTCTGGAGGCCCGTTCCCCACAGCAACCAGCCGAGGTACCCGGCGATGCCGGAGGCCAGGCACAGGCACACGACCCCGATGGCCCGCAGGACGGATCCGCGCGGGAGCTTCCGGGTGGCGGCCCCGGCGGCCGGCGCGGCCGCCGGGGCCGCCTCCACC
>JAHEXX010000165.1 GCA_023251895.1 bacterium | reverse complement strand
TCGACGAGATCCTGGCGGTATTCGAGCTCACTGTCGACATACACCGGACGTTCGGGTTCACGGATCCCGTGATCAACCTGTCGACCCTGCCCGGCCAGACCATCGTCGATGAGGCCATGGCGGCCCGCGCCACCGAGGCCCTGACCCTGGCCCTGGATCGGAGCGGCCTACCGTACGCGGTGGCCGAGGGGGAGGGCGCGTTCTACGGGCCAAAGGTGGACTTCCACTTCCGGGACTCGATCGGCCGGCTGTGGCAGTTGACCACCGTGCAGTGCGACTTCGCGCTGCCGGAGCGGTTCGACATGAAGTACGTGGGGGAGGACAACGCGCGGCACAGGCCGGTGATGATCCACCGCGCCATCCTCGGTGCCATAGAACGCTTCGCGGCCGTGCTTATCGAGCACTACGCGGGAGCGTTCCCCCTGTGGCTCTCGCCAGAGCAGGTCCGGCTCGTGCCGGTCGCCGACCGCCACGTCGACCACGCCCGAGCGCTGGCCGACAGGATGCGCGCCGCCGGGTTGCGACCGTTCGTCGACGAGAGCAAGGACAGCGTGGGGAAGAAGATCCGCGCCGCCCAGCTGATGAAGGCCCCCTACACCCTGGTGGTCGGCGACAAGGAGATCGAGTCCGGGGTGCTCACCGTCCGGGACCGCGAGGGGAACGAGACCCCCGGCGTGGTCGTCGACGACTTCGTGTCCGCGCTGGTGACGGAGGCCTCCAGCCGCGCCCTGGAGCAGATCCGGTTCGGGGGCTGACCGTGGACCGGCTGTGGACCCCCTGGCGGATGGAGTACATCGAGTCCGCCAAGGGGGGCGAGGAGGAGGGCTGCATCTTCTGCACGCTGCCCGCCAAGGGCGACGACGTGGCGGCCCACATCCTGGCCCGGAGCGACCGAGCCTTCGCGGTGCTGAACGCGTTCCCATACAACCCGGGGCACGTGATGGTGGCACCGTTCCGCCATACCGGTGAAGTGGGGGAGCTGGACGACGACGAACAGCTCGAGCTGTCGCGGCTGGTGCAGGCCTCGGTCCGCGCGCTGCGCGCGGAGTACGAGCCGCACGGGTTCAACATCGGGATGAATCTGGGGCGGGTGGCCGGCGCCGGCATCCCCGACCACCTTCACTGGCACGTGATCCCCCGCTGGACCGGAGACACGAACTTTATGCCGGTGATCGGGCAGACCCGGGTCCTGCCGGAACTGCTCGAGGAGACCTACGGACGGCTGCGGCCGAGGTTCGCCCGGTGACCGAGGGGAGCGCCGGGTACGTCGACGTCGGCTGGATTTCCTGTGGCTCGCCGACCTGAGCTAGCCAGTGTTCTGGAGGCCGGCCGCCACACCGTGGATGGTGAGCGTCACCAGCCGCGCCAGCTCACGCCGCCGCTCCGGGTCGCCTCGTGAGTCCCGGAGCTCCCGCAGGAACCGGAGCTGGAGGAACGACAGCGCGTCCACGTAGGGATTGCGCAGCTCCACCGCGCAACGGAGGACCGGGCGCCCGGCCAGCGGTGCGTCGTGCTCGGTGACCTCGAGGACGAGCTCACGGGTCCTTGCGAACTCGGCCTCGATCACGGTTGCCAGATCCTCGCGTTCTCCCATCGACAGGTAGAGCTGCGCGATCGCCAGGTCTGCCTTGGCCAGGCTGAGCTCGGCGTTCTCCATGAGCGACGTGAAGAACGCCCACTCGGCGTTCATCGCGCGCATCGTCTGCATCCCGTTCGGCTCGGAGGCCATCGCCGCGAGACCACTGCCCAGGCCGTACCAGCCCGGGAGGTTGATCCGGCTCTGAGCCCACGCGAACACCCAGGGGATGGCTCGGAGGGATCCGAGGTCCGGTCCAGACGCGCGCCGGGCCGGCCGGGACCCGATCCGGAGCTCGTCGATGACCTCGCTCGGCGTCGCCTGCGCGAAGAACCTGGCGAACCCCTCGGCCCGGACCAGTTCGTGGTAGGCGTGCTCGGAGGCTTCGGCCATGACGGCGATGGGGACGCCGAACCGCTCGTCGCAGACCCGGGCGCGTTCGGCCGCGCCCGGCGTCGACGCCACGAGCACGGCGTTGGCGATCTGTTCGAGGTGGCGTTCGGCGATGTGGAGGTTCCCGTAGCGATCGAAGGCCACCTCGCCCTGTTCCGTCACCTTGAACCGCCCGGCCACCGAACCGGCAGCCTGGCCCAGGATGGCCAGGTTCGCCGGTCCGCCGCCCCGCCCCAGCGCCCCGCCCCGGCCGTGGAACAGCGTCAAGACGATGTCGTTCCGGGCGGCCCACTCTGCTAGGGCGCCCTGGGCCCGGTGCAGCGCCACGTTGGCGGCCAGGAATCCCACGTCCTTGGTGGAATCGGAGTACCCGAGCATCACCTCAAGGCGACGACCGTTCCTTTCGAGCCACGCCCGGGTCGCCGGGATGGCCACGAACTCGTCGAGCACCTTCGGGGCGTGCTCCAGATCGGCCCGGGATTCGAACAGGGGCACGACGTCCAGATCCAGCGATCCATCGGGCACCGCGCGAGCGGCCAGCTCTCGGACCGCGGCCAGATCGTCGGCCGATCGCGTGAAGCTGACGATGTACCGCCTGCAGGCGTCGGGGCCGTACCGCGCTTGGATGTCGGCCACGGCCCGGAGCGTGGCCTCCACCTCGCGGGCCTCGGGCGAGGATGGGTGCGCGAGCGCCCGCTCGTGGACGTCCGATCGCTGGCGGATCTCGAGCGACGCGAGATGGAAACCGAACGTCTCCGCCTGCCAGATCAGGTGCTGCAGCTCCCCATAGGCCAACCGGGGCGCACCCCCCGTCGCGAGGGAACGCTGGATGTCCCGGAGGTCCTGGAGGAAGGC
>JAHEXX010000023.1 GCA_023251895.1 bacterium | reverse complement strand
CGTCGACGGCCCGGTATCCGTGCGCGTACTCCGGAGGCTGGTTCGAGTAGAGCGTGAAGAGCTCATCCCCGGCCGAGGACCGCACCTGTTGCAGTCGCGTCCCGGTCATCTTCTCGGCGGTCTGGATGCCCTTGAAGGGTCCGTAGAGAGGGTGCACTTTCCCGGAATCGAGGTCCAGGCTCATCACCCGATACCCGACGGGCGCCGTGGCCGGCAGGTACTGGATCATGAACAGGTACCCGAGGTCGGTGGAGAAGGCCTCCGGCTCGAAGTTGCCGCGCAGGCGGAACCGCATCATGTCGCCGGCGCCGCTCAGGTCGGCCACGACGACCTTCGTGACCTGCCTGGGAACCGGGACCCAGGGGCTCCCGCCCGCCGGCAGCGGTTCCATCATCGCCACGGCCAGGCCAGATCCCGACACGACCCGAACCGCCAGGTCGCCCTGGACGCGCATGCTCGAGAGCGTCGCGAGGCGTCCAGCTTCTGAAGCTCGGTCGATCCCTCGCTGGTAGACGCGCGGAACAGCTCCGGGACCTCGGGAGCCGATACGACGCCGGCCTCGTTCAGGAGAACAGAACCCGTCGATGGATCCAGGGCGGCGATCCCGGTCCCGGTGTCGACCACGACGAGCTCGGCCGTCCCGTCTGTTTCGTGAGGTTCCGCCCCGCACCACCCGGGCCCGAAGTGCAGGCCGCCACCGCGACCGCAAGCAGTGAAACGAGCACCAAGGATCTCGCCCGCATGTCCCCTCCCTCTCCGGCCACGGGAGTGGCCTGCTCACTCAAGGAAGAGACACCCCGAACCGGGGCTCGGTTCCCTCACGCCTGCGCCTTGACGGGCGCCCTACCGGCCGACCAGACCGACCAGCCACTCCTGGATGGGCGTGAAATCCCGGTACCGCCGGACGCAGAACTCCGCGAAACTCGGCGCGTGGAGCTCCTTCGGGTGGGACATCGTGATCCCCGCGTGCAGGCCATCGTGCAAGAGCAGCTCCGCCCGTGGGTGCTCGGGGTCGAATCCCTTGGGCACCCGCTTGAACCTGCGCCCGCCAACGTCGCAACCGGCGGAACGGACCTTCTCGACCGCGCGGGCGAGCGCGGGCCCCTTCCGCGGATCAACCACAGCGTCGCGGTATCGCTGAAGCAGCTCCGGCTTCGCCCCGAAGTCGTGCATCCCGGCGCCGAGGATCAGCTCCTTGGTGGTCAGCCGGAACCAGTACCCCGGACGCTCCCGGCTCGGGCCACCTCCCTGCCAGAACCACAGGTCCAGGTGGTCCTTGTACGGCCGCTTGTCCTTCGAGAACCGGATGTCCCGGTTGATCCGCATGACCGAGCCGCCGATCTTCGGCTCCGCGTGGATGCCCTTCCCGAGAGCCTGAAGCCCCTCGCCCAGGGCTTCCACCAGGTCCATGGCCGGCTCGATCAGGAACCGGCGGTACTCGTCGTGGTGAGCCTGGAACCAGTCCCGGTTGTTGTTCCGCGACAGCTGCCGCAGGAACCGGATCGTCTCGGGTGGAACGCCTCCGAACCCCTCCCCTGTCTCAGTCATGCCCCGACTGTACCCCGCAACCCGCTGAACCATCTCCCGGGTTACCCTCCCGCCGCGGAGGTGTTCCATGGGCTCAACGAGGCCGGACCTGAGGCAGCTGCGGACCGGGCGGCTCGAGCGGTTGCAGACGGCGATGCGGGCGCACGACGTCGAGGCCTGCCTGCTCTTCAACGAGCCGAACATCCGGTACGCGACCGGCGCCTCGGCCATGCCGGTGTGGAGCATGACGACCTTCGTCCGGTGCACGCTCGTTCCCGCTGAGGGACGGCCGATCCTCTTCGAGCACCCGAACTCGATGCACCTGTCGCGCGAGGCCGTGGAGGACGTGCGGCCGATGCACGCGTGGGAGTTCTACGACGATCCGGCCGCCGAGGCGGCTGTCTGGGCGCGGGAGACCGTGGCCGCGATGCGGGAGCTCGGCGTTCCCCGCGATCGGCTCGCGGTCGACCGGCTCGGGACGCCGGGGTTCCTCGCGCTGGGGGAGATGGGGGTCACCCTGATGGACTCGGCGCCGATCACGCAGCAGGCCCGGGAGGTCAAGACCCCCGAGGAGATCCGGCTGTTCGAGCAGAACGGCGAGATCGTCGTGGACATGCTCGCCGCCTTCGAGACGGCGATCGGCCCCGGCGTCCGGGAACGGGACCTGCTCGCCGTGCTGGCGGAGGCGTTGTTGCGCAGAGGAGGCGAGTACCTCGCCACGAGCACATGCGTGTCGGGGCCGAACACGAACCCCTGGAGGGCGAAGACCACCGACCGCGCCGTGGAGGCCGGCGACCTCGTGTACGTCGACACGGACTCGGTCGGCGTCGAGGGGTACTTCTTCTGCGTGTCGCGGACGTTCCTGTGCGGAGACGGGCAGCCGACGCCAGCCCAGCGGGAGGCCTACCGTGCCGCCCACGAGTGGCTGATCGCGATGCGGGAACTGGTCCGGCCGGGGATCACGTGCCGAGAGCTCGCCGAGCGCGCGCCGCGACTGCCCGACAGGTACATGGCCCAGCGGTACGAGGTCATGGTCCACAGCGTCGGGCTGGAAGAGGAGAGCCCCAGCGTCGCTTACCTGGGCGATCCGCAACCGAATCCAGATCGCGAGCTGAGGGAGGACATGGTCCTCGTCGTCGAGCTCTACGCCGGGGAGGTCGGCGGGCGCGACGGGGTGAAGCTGGGGGACGAGGTATTGGTTACCTCGGACGGCGTGAAGGTGCTCGCCCCGTACCCGTACTGCGATGCCCTCCTCTGAGCCGGCTTCACCGATAGTTCGTGACACTAATTAGCTCTGCGAAGTATCATAGTGGCATGACGACGGCCAGTACCAAGGACACCACAGAGCTGGCCTCGCACCTGCGACTCGCCGTGACGCGCCTGGCCCGCAAGCTGCGGCAGGAGGCGGAGGCGGGCCTGTCCCCCTCCCTGCTGGCTGCCCTGGCCACGATCGAGCGAGCCGGTGCCGTGACTCTCGGCGACCTCGCGGCGTGCGAGCAGGTCCAGCCGCCCACCATGACGCGCATCGTCTCCGCCCTCGTGGACGCGGGGCTGGTGTCGCGGGAGACCGACCCCGCCGACGGCCGGGTGGCGTGGGTGCTCCCGACCGCCGAGGGCCGGCGCCTGCTCCAGCGGAGCCGCCGCCGCAAGGAGGCCTACCTGGCCCGGCGGATGCGGGACCTCCCTTCGGACGATCTCGAGGCCTTGGGGCGCGCGGCGTCGATCCTCGAACGCCTGAGGGAGGGACGATGACCAAGGTCGGTCGCGCC
This sequence comes from bacterium, assembly GCA_023251895.1. Classification (GTDB taxonomy): domain Bacteria; phylum Actinomycetota; class UBA4738; order UBA4738; family HRBIN12; genus JAHEXX01. The sequence continues at coordinate 23,791 of JAHEXX010000023.1, read as the reverse complement.
GTTCACCGCACTTTCCACTCGTTCCACTCGCGGAACTTCCGTCTGTTCTTCGCCGGGCAGGCCGTCTCGGTCACCGGCACGTGGATGCAGGCGGTCGCGGCGGCCTGGCTCGTGCTGAAGCTCACCGGGAGTGGGACCGCGCTCGGGCTCGTGACCGCGCTGTCCTTCGCGCCGATCCTCGTGATCGGGCCGTGGGGCGGCGTCGTGGCGGACCACTTCGACAAGCGGCGGGTGCTGATCGCCACGCAGAGCGCGGCCGCCGTGCTGGCGGTCGCCCTGTGGGCGGTCGTGGTCGGCGGCCACGTGCAGCTGTGGATGGTCTACCTGATCTCGTTCCTCGGGGGCGTCGTCATCGCAGTCGACAACCCCACCCGGCAGAGCTTCTACGTCGAGATGGTGGGACCCCGGGACCTGCCGAACGCCGTCAGCCTGAACAGCGCGGTTATGACCGGCACGCGGATCGTTGGGCCGGCCGTAGCCGGCATCCTGATCGCAACGGTCGGCACCGCGCCGGTCTTCCTGGTCAACGGGGTCTCGTACCTCGCGGTGATCGCCGGGCTGGTGGCCATGCGTCCGGCGGAACTGCACCGCACCGGCGCGAACGGGAGCCGGAAGGGCCAACTGCGCCAGGGCCTCCGTTTCGTGCGAAGCGAGCCCACCCTGTACAGGACGCTCGTGCTGATGGCCGTCGTGTTCCTGTTCGCGTTCAACTTCGCCGTGCTGCTGCCGCTCTTGGCCGAGCGGTCCTTCCACGGCAACGCGGGAACGCTCGGCTGGTTCTTCTCGGCGATGGGCGTCGGCTCGTTGGCCGGCGCGCTCGCAGCCGCAGGCCGCCCCCATCACACGGAGCGGAAGCTCGCGATGTTCACCATCGCGACGGCGATCGCCACCGTGGCGGCGGCGATCGCGCCGACCGAAGCGCTGGTGCTGGTCGCTCTCGCGGCCGTCGGCTACACGAGCATCACGTTCATGATCACCGGGAACTCGACGCTTCAGCTCACGTCGAGCGACGAGATGCGAGGCCGCGTGATGGCCCTGTACAGCGTGGTGTTCCTGGGCAGCACGCCGTTCGGCTCGTCGCTGTCGGGCTGGGTCGGCGAGCACCTGGGCCCGAGGTTCGCCATGGGAGCCGGGGGATCCATCGCGCTGGCGGTCGGCCTGGTCGCCCTGGAGGTGCTGCGGAGGCCGGCTCCGGCTTCGAAGGAGTGGGCGAGGGGGGAGTTGAACCCTCACCCGGTTGCCCGGACAGGATCCTGAAGCCTGTAACATCCCGGCCGTCATGAGCGAGGAGATCGAGCTCGCCGCTGATCTCGACCTGTCCATGGTGGCCGAGCGGCGCCGCCGGGCGGCGAGGGCAACCTCGGCCTCGTGAGCCGGGCGGCCGCTCCCGCCGCGCATCGGATCCCCTCGGCACCCGACCGGCGCCGCGCACTCTTGTAGACGACCGCGGGGTTCGTCGCGTTCTTCCTGCTCTCGCGGGCGTGGCCTGCGAGCCGGCACGTCTTCCCGTCGGACGTGCCGCCGCTGTTCGTGCGCTGGCACCCTCTCGTCGGACCCGAGCTCGCGGTGCCGGCAGCGCTCGGGGTCGGGCTGTGGATCCTGCTTCCGCGCGTGCTGGGGCTGCCGAGCGTGTGGTTCCTCGCCGCGCTCGTCCTGTTCGCGTGGGCGTTCGCGGTGACCCTCGCGATGCAGTCGGGGCATGCCAGGACCTTCTCGAGATGCTGCCAGCTCGAGGGGTACGGAGCCGCGCTGACCGTCGTGCTGGACCGGAACGACGACTACTTCTTCGACGTGCCGCGGATCGAGCAGCTCGGCCCTCAGACCTTCGCGACCCGCTTCCCGACGATAGTGCGGACCGACGAGCAGTCGCTCTCGCTCCACTCGCTCACGCATCCGCCGGGTGCACCGCTGCTCGAGTGGGCGATGTGGCGGCTCACGGACCGCAGCGAGCTGGCGGTGGCGCTGCTGATGGCGTTGATCGGAGCGCTCGGCGCGCTGCCGGCTCGTGCGATCGCGCGCGAGCTCTCCGGGGAAGACGCCTCCCGCACGGCCGCGGTGCTCTTCGCGTGCGCACCGGGCGTGCTGCTGTTCTCGGCCACCTCGGCCGACGCGATCTTCATGACGGTGACCGGCGTCGCGGTGGCCGCTCTCGTGCGGGAACCCCGGTCTGACGCGTGGGCCGGGGCCACCGGTGCGGTGACGGCGGTCGCCCTCTGCTTCACGTGGGGCGCGCTCGCGCTCGGGCCGATCGGGCTCGGCGTCGGCCTGCTGGCCCTGCGAGACGGGGCCGATACGCGCATCCGGATCCTGCGGCGAGGGGCGATCGCAGCGGCCGGACTCGTCGCCGGTTGGCTCGCGATCCGGCTGCTCACCGGCATCGACCTCGTCGCGGATTTCCTGCCGACGGCCACCCGACAGGTGAGCTTCATCAGCTACCGCCGGTCGTACTGGTACTGGCTGGCCGGAAACGTGGTCGCGTTCCTGTTCGTCATGGGCGTCGCGAACGCCGCGTCGCTGGTGGCGACGACCGTCGCACGCTGGCGGGAACGACGGCCCGGCATGGAGACCGTGCTCTTGGCCACGCTCGCGCTCGCATCGGTCTCGAGCGTCTTCAGGGGTGAGACGGACCACAATTGGCTCTTCTTCATGCCGCTGGCGATCGCGATGGCGGCGAGCGCGGTGACGGAAGACTCCCTGCGAGGAGCGGACGTATCCGGCCTCGGCCAAGCGGGACTCACGGAGGCGCTCTTCTACACCGGCTGGTGAGGCTCCGCGCGACGCGAACGTCGGTTCAGAAAGGTGGGCGAGGGGGGAGTTGAACCCCCACCCGGTTGCCCGGACAGGATCCTGAATCCTGCGCGTCTGCCAATTCCGCCACTCGCCCGTGACGCGCTCGAAAGGGTACCGCCGGGCCCGACGCCCCGCCTACGTCTGACGGAAGCGCGTTCAATCTTCGGGCGGCGCGGAACCGATGACAGGGAGGCAAGGAGGGGGTAGTGGTGAGGGGACTGAAGAGGCGGGAGCTCGAAGACCTGCTGGAGGAGGCCTGGGGTCCTCCGTCCGGTTCCTGCTGGCCATCTTGACCCTGGCCGCTCCGGAGGTCGAGAAGACGGAGGTCCGCAGGGCTCGCCTGCGGACCCTGCCGTCGACCAGCGCCTTGGATTCGCCACGAGCTCCACGAACCAGGACTGAAACCGCAGATCGCCGCGGCCGGGGTGGGGGAGGCGCCGGGGTAGAATCGCCCTCGGCGCGGGTGCCGTCCTGCGCATCCGAGGGACCGTGCCCATCCTCCGCGACTTCGAACGCAGACTCGAGGGCCTCATCGAGGGGCTCTTCGCGAAGACGTTCCGGAGTGGCCTCCAGCCGGTCGAGCTCGCCAAGCGGATCCTGAAGGACATGGACGCCGGCAAGACCGTCACGCTCAAGGAGACGTGGGCGCCGAACCACTTCGTGTTCTCCCTGTCCCCGCCGGACGGCGCGCGGTTCGAGCAGGCCGAGGGAGCCCTGGTCTCCGAGCTGGAACAGGTCATCCGAGATGCGGCCGGCGAGCGGGGCTGGGGCCTGGTCGGCCCACCCCACGTCGAGTTCGAGTTCGACGACGACCTGAAGAAGGGCGAGTTCCGGTGCGCGGCCACGCTGGTGGAGGGGGATCGGGAGCACCCGCTGCCCCCGGAGGTGAGCCGGGCCTCGTTGGTCCTATTGGAGAACGACCGCCCGGCCCGGACGTTCAACCTGGGCAAGGAGGTCGTGACGCTCGGTCGGCTCCCAGGGTGCGACGTCGTGGTCCCCGATCCGGGGGCCTCCCGACGCCACGCGCAGATCCGGCTGGCGGACGGTGGGTTCGTCCTCGCCGACCTCGGGTCGACAAACGGCACCGAGGTGAACGGCGTCGTCGTGCAGGAGCGCCGGCTGGAGGACGGCGACCGGATCACCATCGGCACATCGGTGCTCGAGTTCCGGAGGGGCTAGGTGTCGCCCTTCGTCCTGTCGGCCCTGAAGTACTCGCTGCTGCTGCTGCTGTACTTCTTCATCTTCCGGGCCATCAGGGCGACGGTGACCGACCTCCGCCGGACCGGCGCGCGTGAGGCCCGGCCGCGAAAGGCCTCCGCCCCCCGCCGAGCCAAGCAGAAGCCGCGCGGCAAAGGCCCCGGCTCCGTCGTGGTCCGCGATGCCGAAGGCAGGAAGCTCGCCGCGCGCAAGCTCAAGGGCTCGCTCGACGTCGGCCGCGGCGAGTCCTGCTCGATCCGCGTGGAGGACTCGTACGTCTCGCAACAGCACGCCCGTCTGTTCCTGCGCGACGGCTCGTGGCTCGTAGAGGACCTCGGCTCCACGAACGGGACCTACCTGAACGACCAGCGCGTGACCTCGCCGATGCCGGTGAGGCCCGGCGACCTGGTGAAGGTGGGCAAGACCGTCCTGGAGCTCCGCCGATGAAGGTGGTGGCCGCCGCCGCGACCGATATCGGCCGGGTCCGGGAGGGGAACGAGGACTCCTACCTGTCGGACCCGCCGCTGTTCGCAGTGGCCGACGGCATGGGCGGGCACCGGGGGGGCGAGGTCGCCTCGCACCTGGCCCTGGACACCCTCGAACGCCTGTTCCGCAAGGGCCGCGGGGTTCTCGCCGAGCAGATCCAGGAGGCCAACCGGGTGGTGTTCGAGCGGGCCCAGCTGGACCGGAAGGTGGCCGGCATGGGAACCACGCTGACGGCCGCCTCCTTCGCTGACGGAACGCTCCGCCTAGCCCACGTGGGCGACTCTCGCGCATACCTGCTGCGGGAGGGCACGATACAAGTGCTGACGGAAGATCACACGCTGGTCCACCGCATGGTGGAGAAGGGGGAGATCACGGAGGCGGAAGCCGACGTTCATCCCTACCGCAGCGTGCTGACCCGGGCCGTCGGCGTCGATCCCGCGGTCCACGTCGACGAGGCCACCGTCGAGATCGTCCAGGGAGACCGGGTCCTTCTCTGCTCGGACGGGCTGCACGGGATGATCACCGACGACGAGATCGCGGGCATCCTCGCGGCGGAGTCCGATCCGAACCGGGCCGCGGAGGACCTGATCGAGGCGGCCAACCGCGCCGGCGGCGTGGACAACATCACCGTGGTGGTCCTGGACTTCGTGGAAGGCGACGAGGACCCGCTGGCTCAGGCCACGGCCGCGAAGGCGCGGGAGGTGGGGCCGCGGCCCCGGCGGAGCCGTGGCCGCGGCAAGCGGGTCGCCCTCTCCCTCTCGATCGCGGCTGCCGTGACCCTCGTCGCCCTGATCGGGCTGCGCGTGTGGCTCGATGCCCAGTGGTACGTGGGCGTGTCGGACGGCCGGGTGGCCGTCTACAACGGGATCCCGGCAGAGGTGTTGTGGTTCCGGCTCCATCACGTGTCGGTCGTCACCGACGTCCGGGCGAACGACGCGCAGCATCTGGCCCCGTGGGCCGGGATCGCCGACGGCATCCCCGCGAACAGCCGGGTGGAGGCCGACCACATCGTCGAGCGCATCACCAAGGACGTTCGGTCCGCTGCGAAGTCTGCGGCCGGTGGGGGCGGGCAGGGAACCGGGAGCGGTGCGTGAGCCACGCCGCGGCCCGCCCCCGCGCACGCCAGGGAACGACGATCGCCCTCACGATCCTCGCGCTGGTCATCGGGATGGGCACGTATGCCCTGACGGGCCTGGGCAAGCAGGGCCGGGTTCCTGCCAACCTGGCGCTGTACGGGTCGCTGTTCGCCGTCCTCTTCGCCGCCAGCCTCCTGGTCATCCGACGGTTCGCGCCGTTCGCCGACCCCGCAGTATTCCCAACCGCCGCCGTGCTCACTGGGATCGGCTTCGCGGTCATCTACCGGGTGCGCGGGGACCTCGCCGCCGAGCAGTTCACGTGGGCGGCCATCGGCCTGGCCGCGTTCTGCCTGACGCTGATCGTCGTCCGGGACCACCGTCAGCTCGACGCCTACACCTACACGATCGGGTTGGTCGGCCTGGCGCTCCTGTTCCTGCCGATCGTCCCCGGCGTCGGTCAGGTGATCAACGGCGCACGCCTGTGGGTCCGGATCGGCTCGCTGCAGTTCCAGCCGTCGGAGCTCGGCAAGGTCCTGATCGTCGTGTTCCTGGCTTCGTACCTGAACGCGAAACGTGAGCTGCTCCGCCTGGCGACGGTCAAGTGGGGGCCGTTCCGCCTGCCCCAGCCCAAGCACCTCGGCCCGGTCCTGCTGGCGTGGGGCCTGTCACTGGTCATCCTGTTCGTGGAGAAGGACCTCGGGGCCTCGCTCCTGTTCTTCGCGATCTTCGTCGTGATGCTGTGGGTGGCGACCGCGAGGCCCGCGTACCTCGTGATCGGCGCCCTGTTGTTCGCGGCCGGCGCCTGGTTCGGCTACGCGAACCTGGCCCACGTGCAGCTGCGGGTGGACATCTGGCTGCACGCCCTCGAACCGGCCAACGTGAACCTCTTCGGCTACGGCCAGCTCGCCCAGGGGCAGTTCGCGCTTGCCACCGGGGGGCTGGTGGGGTCCGGGCTCGGCCTCGGGATCCCCTACCGGATCCCGTTCGCGTGGACCGACTTCATCTTCGCGGCCATCGGCGAGGAACTGGGGCTGCTCGGCACCGTGGCCATCATCTTGCTGTACGTAACCCTCGTCGGGCGGGGGCTCCGAGCCGCCCTCGCCTGCGCCGACGGATTCGGGAAGCTCCTGGCCGCCGGCCTCACGGCTGCGATCGGCCTGCAGGCGTTCGTGATCATGGGCGGCGTCACCCGACTGATCCCGCTGACCGGCGTGACGCTGCCCTTCGTGAGCTACGGGGGCTCCAGCCTAATCTCGAACTTCATCCTGCTCGCGCTGCTGGTCCGGGTCTCGGCCGGGAGCGCCCGTGGATAAGCAGATCCGCCGCCTGGGGTACGCGTTGCTCGCGCTGTTCGTGCTGCTGCTGGCCACCGTCAGCTACGTGCAGGTGGTGGCGGCCGCCCGCATCGCCGACAACCCGGCCAACGCGTTCCGCCAACTGGTCGCCGAGTACAGGGTCCAACGGGGCCGGATCCTGGCGCGCGACCTGACCACTGTCCTGGCGTTCAGCAAGAAGGGAGCCGGGGAGCTGAAGTACGGCCGTCACTACCCCGACGGCCGGCGGTACTCGGGGATCACCGGGTACTACTCGCTGCTGTTCGGCCGGGGCGAGCTGGAGCAGAGCCAGAACCAGTTCCTGTCGGGCAACGCCGCGGAGCTCCTCCCCCAGACCCTGGTCGACAAGATCCTGAGCCGGCCGGTGCAGGGCGCCACCGTCGTGACGACGATCGACCCGGCCATCCAGAAGGCTGCCTGCCGCGCGATCGCGAGCCTCCCGCACGGGGGGGCGGTGGTCGCCATCGAACCCGCGACCGGCGACGTCCTGGCGATGTGCTCGAACCCCGCGTACGACCCGAGCGACATCTCGTCCCAGGACGTCCCGCAGATCAGGCGCGCTTGGAGACGCCTAAACGCCGACCCCGGCCAGCCCCTGGTCCCCAGGGCGGACGCCCAGCTGTTCCCACCCGGGTCGACGTTCAAGCTCGTCACCGCTGCCGCGGCGCTGGAGAACGGATACGGCCCCGACAGCCTGTGGCCCAACCCGGCCTCTCTGACGCTGCCGCTCACCTCACACCGCCTCCACAACTTCGGGGGCGAGATCTGCTCCGGCGGCTCGCACATCACCCTGGCCGACGCCCTCCGCCAGTCCTGCAACGTGGTGTTCGGGGGGATCGGTCTCAAGCTCGGGCCCGACCGGATGGCCGAGGAGGCCCGGAAGTTCGGGTTCGCCGCCGACACCGCGTCTGGCGACGTGCCGTTCGACGTTCCGTTCCGGGAGGGCGTGTTCCCCACGCCATCCGCGTTCGTCGGGCAGCCCGCCTCGGTGGCGTTCAGCGCGATCGGGCAGTTCGACGTGTCCGCCAACCCCATGCAGATGGCCCTGGTGGCCTCGGCCATCGCGAACGACGGCGTGTTGCTCGCACCGAGACTGGTCACGCAGATCCGGGACTCCCAGGGGCAGATCGTGAAGACGTTCGAGCCGGCCGAGTACTCACGGCCCCTCACGGCCGAGCACGCCCACCAGCTGCGGGACATGATGGTGGCGGTGGTCCAGAGCGGGACCGGCTATGCAGCGCAGATCCCCGGCGTGACCGTGGCCGGCAAGACCGGAACCGCCCAGCACGGCGGCGCGAACGAGCCGCCCCACGCCTGGTTCACGGCGTTCGCCCCTGCCGAGAACCCCCAGGTCGCCGTGGCCGTGATCGTGCTCGACGGGGGGGACCTGGGAAGCGATGCCACAGGGGGTAGAGTTGCGGCGCCCATCGCCAAGCAGGTGATCGAGGCCGCGCTGGGCATCTCTGGAGGAGCCTGAGTGAGCGAACAGGTATTCGGTGACCGGTACCGCATCGAGGAAACCCTCGGCCGCGGGGGGATGGCCACCGTCTACCGGGGGACCGACACGGTGCTCGGCCGGGCGGTGGCCATCAAGGTCCTGGCCCCGCAGTTCGCCCAGGATCCCGCGTTCGTCGACCGGTTCCGACGGGAGGCCCAGGCCGCGGCGCGCCTGAACCACCCCAACCTGGTCGGCGTCTACGACACCGGCTCAGACAACGGCACCCACTTCATCGTCATGGAGTACGTGGAGGGGCGCACGATCGAGGACTTCCTGTCCAAGGGCGGGCGGATGATGCCGGAGCGGGCCATCGAGGTGGCTACGGCGGTGTGCGACGGGCTGGCCTACGCGCACCGCGAGGCCGTGATCCACCGCGACATCAAGTCCGGGAACATCATGATCACGAAGCAGGGCCGGGTGAAGGTCATGGACTTCGGGATCGCCCGTATCACCACGACCCCCGACACGCTCTCCCAGACCGCCGCCGTGCTCGGCACTGCCGCGTACCTGTCCCCCGAACAGGCCCAGGGCGAACCGGTCGATGCCCGCACCGACATCTACTCCCTGGGCGTGGTGATCCACGAGATGCTCGTGGGGCACGTGCCGTTCCGGGGCGAGTCCGCCGTGGCCGTCGCCTACAAGCAGGTCCACGAGAACCCGCCGCCCCCGTCCAAGGAGAACGCCGATGTCTCGCCGGCGCTCGACGCCGTCGTGATGCGAGCCCTGGCGAAGAACCCGGCGAACCGGTACCAGACGGCCGACGAGCTGAAGGCCGACCTGCAACGGGCCTCGCGCGACGAAGTGGTCGAGGCAACGCCGCTCCTGCCCGCATCTGAGACCCAGGCCATCGCCCGGCCGCCGCCGGGCGCCGGCACTACCCAGGCCCTCCCGCCGCAGCCCCCTCCCGCCCGGCGCCGGTGGGGTTTCGGGATCCTGGTCGGCGTCCTGATCGCCGCCGCGCTGGGCGTCGGGCTCTACTTCCTCGCGACCACGCTTCTGAAGGGAAACACCGAGCAGACCAAGGTGTTGAGCGTGGTCGGGATGAACGTCGACCTGGCCAGGAGCACACTCCAGAACGCCGGCTGCAGCGTCCCCTCAGACGTCGCCCAGGAGTTCAGCGACCGGCCGGTCGGCGAGGTCATCGGCCAGGTCCCCGCGGGCGGCGTCCTGGTCCCCAAGGACAACTGCACCGTGTCCCTGACCGTGTCTGAGGGCGTCAGGCAGACTCGGGTACCCAACCTGGTGGGGATGACGGAGGACGAGGCGAGGGCCGCGTTGAAGGCCGCCCACCTGAAGCTCGTCTCCGTGTTGCACCTGCCGGCGCAGCCCGGCCAGACCCCTGGCCAGGTGATCGCCCAGACGATCCCGCCGGATCGGGTCGTGAACGCCGCGACCCCGGTCGGCATCACCATCGCGACTACGCCGAACGACGTCGAGGTGCCCGACCTGACCTGCTTCAGCTACGGGCACGCGAAATCGATACTGGTGGGCCTGGGGCTCAAGATCGAGGTGGGCCCACCCACCTTCGCCGACCCGTTGTGCCCTACCGGGAACAAGATCGCCGGGCAGGACCCGCTCCCCGGCAAGCTCGTCCCGCCGGGCTCGGCCGTGACGGTCTTCATCGGCTCCGAGCCCTCGCCGACCCCGAGTCCGACGTAGGGGTGACGCCATGACGCTCTGGTACGCCACGGAAGACCTCACCCTCGGGGAACGGGAGATCCTGGAGCCCTACTTCACGAACCTCGAGGGACCGGTGTTCGCCCTGACGAACCTGCCCGAGGTGGTGAAGGGTGCGCTGTTCGCCCGGTACTCGCGAACGCCCAGGTCGCTGCGGCGGCTGTTCCTCGACGAGTTCGCGGAGGACGTCGGTCCCGGCGGGCGCGTGACCGCGATGGGCGTGGCACGAGCAGAGAAGCTGTACGACCGCGTGTTCGTCGAGTACGGGGACGACTCGGTTGCGCAGCTCGGCGGGGTGCACCTGGCGTGCGAGCAGGCCTCACAGCTCCTGTGCAAGGCACTCGAGTGGGGGCGCCTGGCCGCGTACCTGGAGCAGTCCACCCGGTACATGCGCTTCGACGACAAGCCGGGAGGCCGGTGGCGGGCGACGGTCCCGGACGAAGTCGGGCAGGCGGAACCCGAGCTGGCGGAGCGGTTCGAGCGGTTCCTGGACCTCTCGTTCGATTCCTACGGGCGCATGTTCGAGCCGATGCGCGAACACTACCTGCGGCGGTTCCCCCAGGGCCATACGGATTCCGACTTCGTCTACCGGTCCACGATCCAGGCCAAGACGTGCGACGCACTCCGTGACCTGCTCCCGGCTGCCACCCGGTCGAACGTGGGGATCTACGGGACGGGTCAGGCATTCGAGCAGCTGTTGCTGCGGCTCCGCGCGCATCCGCTTCAGGAGATCCGGGGGTACGCGGACCTCATGCTCACCGAGCTGCGGAAGGTCATCCCGGCGTTCTTGAAGCGGGTCGACGTGGAAGAACGTGGCGTCGCGTGGTCGAGGTACCTGCAAGAGACTCGGGAGCGAACGGAGGAGGTTGCCGCGAAGTACCTCTCGGGCGCGGAGTCCGGGCGACGGGACGAGGTGACGCTGGTCGACTACGACCCCCTCGGCGAGGAGAAGGTCGTGGCCGCCGCGCTGTACGCGGTCAGCGACCTCCCCGACGACCGGCTGCATTCGCTGGCGCACTCCATGTCGCCGGCGGAGCGTGAAGCCGTGCTCACCGCCTATATCGGGGAGCGCGGGAACCGCCGGCACAAGCCGGGCCGGGCCTTCGAGCGGACCTCGTACCGGTTCGACGTCCTGTGCGACTACGGCGCGTTCCGGGACCTGCAACGGCACCGGCTGCTCACGATCGAGTGGCAGCGCCTGACCACCGAGCACGGTTTCGAGGTGTCGCCGGACATCGAGGAGGCGGGGCTGACCGCCGACTGGCAGAGCGTGATGGATGCATCTGACGAGACGCACAACGCGTTGCGCGACGCGGGGCTCGGCGATTCCGCCCAGTACGCGGTGTCGATGGCTTACAAGATCCGATTCGTGATGCAGATGAACGCGCGCGAGGCGATGCACGTGTGCGAGCTCCGTAGCTCCCCCCAGGGGCACCCCGTATATCGGCGCGTAGCGCAACGGATGCACCGGCTGGTCGACGAGCAGGCCGGCCACCACGCGATCGCGGCCGCCATGCGGTACGTCGATCACTCCGACGTCGACCTGGAACGCCTCGAGGCCGAGCGGCGCGCTGAGGCCAAGCGCAAGGCAGGCGACGGCAGCTAGCCCCGCCGAGTTCCCGTAAGCTGTTCGCCTCCATGGATCCCCAGACCACGTTGCTGCTGGCCCTGGGCCTGCTGACCGCGGCGGCGGTCGTCGTATCCGTTGCCGGCTGGATCCTGTTCGGCCGCGACCGACGAGCCCGCAAGGCCGCCGCCGCGGCGACCGCCAAGCACCATCCCGAGGCTGCCGAGGGGCGCTGATGCTCGAGCTCCTCGACCTCCGTTCACGGAGGGAGCGACTCGAGCCCCGTCGCCTCGAGGTCGAGCCCCCCATCTCCGAAGCCGTGCGCGACATCATCCGGCGCGTCCGTGACGAGGGGGACGCCGCGCTGGTCGACCTCACGCTGCGCTTCGACGGCGCCGACCTGCGGCCCGCGGGCCTGGTCGTCTCAGACTCGGAGTTCCAAGTGGCTCAGGAACAGATCCCCCTCGAGCTCCAGCGCGCCATCGACAGCCTGATCGAACGCCTCACCGACCTGCACCTGCGGCAGCTCCCCCGCGAGTGGTGGGCGGAGCGAGAGGGTCTCCGGTACGGCGAGATCGTGCGCCCCATCGAGAGGGTCGGGTGCTACGTCCCGGGCGGGCGGGCCTTGTACCCCTCGTCGGTGGCCATGACGGTCGTCCCGGCCGTCGTGGCGGGCGTCGAGCACATCGTGGTCTGCACGCCGCCCCGCAAGGACGGAACGATGAACGCGGCCGTCCTGTACGCGGCAGCACGGGCCGGCGCCACGCGGGTCGTGAAGGTCGGCGGGGCCCAGGCCATCGCGGCTATGGCCTACGGCACCGACTCCGTTCCGACCGTGGACCGCATCGTGGGCCCGGGGAACGCCTATGTGACCGAAGCCAAGCGTCAGGTCGCCGGGCGGGTCGGCATCGACGGCCTGGCGGGCCCCACCGAACTCGTCGTGGTGGCCGATGCCACGGCCGACCCCGAGTTCCTGGCTACCGACCTCGTCGCGCAGGCGGAGCACGATCCCGAGGCGTCGACCATCCTGGTCACCGCCGACCGCGAAGTGGCCGAGCGAGCAATCGCCGCGCTCGAACACGAGCTGGCCCGGGCCGGGCGCCGGGAGATCGTGAACGCGGCACTGCAGCACGCCCGGGTCGTGCTGGTGGCCGACGAGGAGCACGCTGCGGAGGTGGTGAACGACCTCGCCCCGGAGCACCTCCAGCTCCTGGTGGCCGAGGCGCGGCCGCTCGCGGCGAAGATCCGCAACGCCGGTGCGATCTTCGTGGGCAACTACACGCCGGTGCCGTTCGGCGACTACGGGGTGGCCTCCAACCACGTGCTCCCCACAGCGGGCACGGCCAGGTTCGCCTCGGGCCTGCGCGCGGCCGACTTCGTAACGGTCTCGTCGGTCGTCGAGGCGACGGACCGGGCCGCCGCGGCGCTGGCCCCCGAGGTGGCGACCATCGCCAGGGCCGAGGGCCTCGTGGGCCACGCCCGCGCCGCCGAGATCCGAGCCGAGCGGAAGGCGAACCGATGACGAACCCCAAACCCCGTCCCGGCCTGCGCGACGTTTCCCCCTACGAGTCCCCGCAGCTCGAGGCGGCCGCCCGCCTCAACTCGAACGAGTGCCCCTACCCGCTGCCGGAGGGTTTCCGGAACGCGCTGGCCGAGGCAGTCCGATCGCTGCCGCTGAACCGGTACCCGGACCGCGAGGCCAAGCGCCTGCGGGAGCGCATCGCCGAGCACTCGGGCCACGCCGTGGAGGGGACATGGGTGGCGAACGGCTCGAACGAGGTGATCCAGCAGCTCCTGTTGGCCTACGGCGGCCCGGGACGGAAGACACTGGTGTTCGAGCCCACGTACGCGCTCCACGAGCGCATCGCGTGGATCACGCACGGGGAACTAGTCCGTCTCAGACTAGATGGGCCGTTCACGCTCGGCTCCGGCGACGTGGCCGCCGCGGCCGATGAGAAGCCCGACGTGGTCTTCGTGTGCTCCCCGAACAACCCGACCGGGAACGCCCAGCCGGTCTGGGCGGTCGAGGAGCTAGCGGAGTCCACGGACGCGCTCATCATCGTGGACGAAGCCTACATCGAGTTCGGCGGTGAGCCGGCGAACGGGTTGATCGCGACCCACCCCAACGTCGCGGTGGCGCGCACTTTCTCCAAGGCCTTCGCGCTGGCCGGCGCGCGGATCGGGTACTGCTTGGCCGCGCCCGAGGTGATCGACGACCTGCGCCGGGTGCGCCTCCCCTATCACGTCTCCGCCATCACGCAGGCCGCCGGGCTGGTCGCGCTGGACCACGTCAAGGAGGCCATGGCCCTCCTTGACGCCGTCCGTCGCGAGCGAGACCGGATCGTTGATGCCCTGGCGTCCATTCACGGAGTCGAGGCGTTCCACTCCGACGCGAACTTCGTACTCTTCCGTCCGCCCGGCGATGCGAGGCGAGTCTGGCAAGGGTTGCTGGACCACGGCGTGTTGGTCCGGGACCTCACCGAGGTGATACCGAACGCGCTGCGAGTGACGGCCGGCACGACGGACGAGGTGGACCGGTTCCTAAAGGCCCTGGAGGAGGCGATGGCATGACCCCGCGCGAGGCGACGGTCGCGCGCACCACGAAAGAGACCAACGTCCGGGTGGAGCTCCGCCTGGACGGGACCGGGACGGCGACCGCCCATACGGGCCTGCCGTTCTTCGACCACATGCTGGAACAGCTCGGCACGCATGCCGGATTCGACCTCACGGTCACCGCGAAAGGCGATCTCCAGGTGGACGCCCACCACACGGTGGAGGACGTCGCGCTCGTGATGGGCCAGGCGTTCACCGAGGCACTGGGCGAGAAGAAGGGCGTCCGACGCTTCGCCTCGATCATCGTGCCGCTCGACGAGGCCGCGGTGGAGGTCGCCCTCGACCTCTCCGGCCGGCCCTTCGTGGTCCAAGAGGTGGACGTCCCGGCGGAGATGATCGGAACCTTCGACACCGGCCTGGTCGAGGACTTCGTCCGCGCCTTCGCCACCGCGGCGAGCATGACGCTGCACGTCCGGCTGAAGTCCGGACGCTCGCCCCACCACGTCGTGGAGGCCGAGTTCAAGGCCCTGGGCAAGGCGCTTGGGGACGCCGTGAGCCGGACCGGCCGGGCTGAGACGCCGTCGACCAAGGGAACGCTGTGACGGCCAGGGTCGCGATCCTCGACTACGGCATGGGGAACCTCCGCTCGGTGGCGCGCGCAGTGGGGCGCGTCGGCGGCGAGGCCACGGTGACCGAGGATGCGGCTCAGGTCCTCGCCGCCGACGCGCTGGTCGTCCCCGGCGTGGGCCATTTCGGCGCCTGCATGCGGAACCTCGCGCACCACGCCCTGGATGAGACGATCCGCGACTTCGCGGCCACCGGGCGCCAGGTGTTCGGCGTGTGCCTGGGCATGCAGGTGTTGTTCAAGCGGAGCGAGGAGGACCCTGAGGCGGGCCTCGGCATCATCCCCGGCCAGGCCCGCAAGCTCCCCCCCACGGTGAAGGTTCCCCACATGGGCTGGGACAACGTCCACTGGGTGGAGCAGCACCCCTTCATCGAGGGCATACCCGACCGGACCCGGTTCTACTTCGTCCATTCCTACGCCGCCGACGCCGTGGCCGGCATCACGATCGGGTCCACGGAGTACGGGCGGCCCTTCTCGGCCGCCATCGCCAAGGACAACGTGTTCGGCACGCAGTTCCACCCGGAGAAGTCGGGCGATGCCGGCCTCGCGATCTACGAGGCATTCGTGAGGGGAGCCGCCTCGCAATGATCGTGATCCCTGCGATCGACCTCCGCGGTGGCCGGTGCGTGCGGCTGCTGCGCGGCGACCCCAACGCCGAGACCGAGTACGACGCGGATCCCATCGGGGTAGCTCGTCGGTTCGAGGAGGAGGGCGCCCGGCGCCTCCACGTGGTCGACCTGAACGCGGCCCTGGGCAACGGGTCGAACAGGGAGACCATCGCCGCGATCTGCCGCAGCGTCGCCGTCCCGGTCCAGACCGGCGGAGGCCTTCGCTCCCTGGAGGCGATCGAGGATGTCCTGGAGGCCGGTGCGTCCCGGGCCGTGCTGGGAACGGCCGCCGCCCTCGAGGACGGTTTCGTCCGCGACGCGGTCGAGCGGTTCGGAGAGGAGCGGATCGTGGTTGCCGTGGACGCGCAGGCCGGCCACCTGATGGTGCGGGGTTGGCAGGAGCAGGGCCCCCCGATCGCGCGCGCCATCCGGAACCTGGCGGACCAGGGGGCTCCACGGTTCCTGGTCACGTCCGTGGTGGTCGACGGAACCCTGAGCGGCCCCGACTTCGCCCTCTACGAGCGGGTGGTGGCCCTGACCGACCGGCCGGTCATCGCGAGCGGAGGGGTCCGGTCCGCGGAGGACGTCCGGGGACTCCGCGACCTGGGCCTGGAGGCCGTCGTGGTGGGCAAGGCCCTGTACGAGAAGACGCTGCGGCTCTCGGAGGTGGTCCGGGGATGACCCTGGCCAAGCGGATCATCCCTTGCCTCGACGTGGACGCCGGCCGCGTGGTCAAGGGAACGAAGTTCGTGGACCTGAAGGGCGTCGGTGACCCGGTCGAACTGGCGGCGCGGTACGACGCCGAGGGGGCAGACGAGTTGGTGTTCCTCGATATCACGGCCACGATCGAGGGACGGGAGGCGACCCTGGACGTGATCGCGCGAACAGCAGGGCAGGTGTTCATCCCACTCACGGTCGGCGGGGGCGTGCGGAGCGAGAACGACGTGAAGGCGTTGCTCCGGGCGGGAGCCGACAAGGTGTCGCTGAACACGGCCGCCGTCCACGACCCCTCGCTCCTGTCGCGGTGCGCCGACCGGTTCGGCACGCAGTGCATGGTGATCGCCGTCGACGCCAAGCGTCGCGAGAACGACGCGGGATGGGAGGTGTTCGTCGACGCCGGTCGCACCCCCACGGGGCGCGACGCGGTGGAGTGGACAGAGGAGGCCACGAGGGAGCGAGGCGCAGGCGAGAT
Organism: bacterium; assembly: GCA_023251895.1. Lineage (GTDB taxonomy): Bacteria > Actinomycetota > UBA4738 > UBA4738 > HRBIN12 > JAHEXX01. The sequence continues at coordinate 7,188 of JAHEXX010000023.1, read as the reverse complement.
CCTGTTGACCTCGATGGATCGCGACGGCACCAAGCAGGGCTACGACCTGGAGCTGCTCGACGCGGTGTCCCGGGCCACCGGCGTGCCGCTCATCGCGTCCGGAGGCGCCGGCGGGCTCGACCACTTCGCGCAGGCCCTGGCCGGGAACCGGGCGGACGCGGCGCTGGCGGCGTCGCTGTTCCACCACGGGGAGCTGACGATCCGCGAGGTCAAGGAGTACCTGCAGGGCAAGCGGATCCCGGTGCGACTGTGAACCTCGCCCAGCTCACGTTCGACGAGCGCGGCCTGATCCCGGCCATCGTCCAGGACGCCGATAACGGCGAGGTCCTGATGCTGGCATGGATGAACCGCGGATCGCTCGAGCGGACCCTCGAGGAGGGCCGTACGGTGTTCTGGAGCCGGTCCCGGCAGGAACTGTGGCGCAAGGGCGAGACCAGCGGCCACATCCAGCACGTCGAGGAGATCCGGGTGGACTGCGATGCTGACGTCCTGCTGGTGCGGGTCCACCAGATCGGCCCGGCCTGCCACACGGGCGAGCGCACCTGCTTCTTCCGCACGATCCCGCCCCGCGCTTAGGTTCCGCGGCGGGTTACACTGCACCTCCGGCGTGACCCACGGCGCCGATCCGACCTCATGCTCAAGCTCGTCCTTCCAAAGGGCTCCCTGGAGGAGCAGACACTGCGCCTGCTCGAGGCCGCGGACCTGCGCGTGCGCCGGGGTTCCCCCGCGACTACCACGGGACGATCGACGACGAACGGATCGACCGCGTGTCTTTGCTCCGTCCCCAGGAGATCCCGACCTACGTGCAGGACGGCCTGTTCGATCTGGGAGTCACCGGACGCGACTGGGTCGTGGAGACGGGAGCCGAGGTCGATGAGCTCGCGTCCCTGACCTACGCGAAGAGCGGAACCGGCCACGGCACCCGGATCGTCCTGGCCGTTCCCAACGAACATCCCGCGACCAGCGCCAAGGAACTGCCGCCCGGCTCGCGGATCTCCACGGAGTTCCTCCACCTCACCAAGCGCTACTTCGACGACCTGGGGATCCCGGTGAAGGTCGTGTGGTCCTACGGCGCCACCGAAGCCAAGGTGCCCGAGATCGTCGACGCCATCGTCGACATCACCGAGACGGGCAGCACGCTTCGCGCGCACGGCATGAAGATCATCGAGACGCTGCTCGAGTCGGAAGTGCTGTTGATCGCTAACCGGCAGGCCGCCGCCGACCCCGCCAAGCGCGCGGCCATGGACGACGTGACGACGCTCCTACTTGGAGCGCTCCGGGCGGAGGGTCGCGTGCTGATCAAGCTGAACGTCGGCGATGACCATCTCCAGAAGGTCCTGGAGGTCGTGCCCTCGATGAAGGCGCCGACCGTCTCTCCCCTGTCCGAGGGCGGCTACGCGGTCGAGACCGTGGTCGAGAAGTCCATGGTGAATACCCTGATCCCGCTCCTCAAGGCCCGGGGAGCCACCGACATCCTGGAGCTGCCGATCTCCAAGATCGTCCCCTGACCGAGACTTATGGCCGGGGCCCGAAGCACTACTTCCGCCCCATTGTCTGCGCGAAGGGCGTCCCCTACACTCGCTACAGACCCCCTATGAAGATCAGGATCCTCTGTACGCTGGGACCCGCCTCGCTGAACCCCGAGATCATCCGGGGTCTGGACGACCGCGGGGTGGATCTGTTCCGGATCAACCTCTCCCACACCCCGCTCGAGGCGGTCGAGCCCACGATCGAGTTCGTGCGGAGGGTCTCGTCCACGCCTATCTCACTCGACACCGAAGGTGCTCAGGTCCGATGCGGCGTCGTGGACGGCGACGTCATCCTCGACGTCGGACAGGTCGTTTCGCTGACCGCCGCGCCGGTGGCCGGCACGCATCAAGAGCTCACGCTCTGGCCGCGCGCCGTGTTCGACGCCCTCGGGCCGGGCAGCGCGATCAGCATCGACTTCGACGGGGCGTTGCTCAGGGTCGAGGAAGTCACGGGTGACAGGGCCACAGCCACCGTGGTCCGCGAGGGCCAGGTCCGTTCGAACAAGGCCGTGACCGTGGATCCCGCGCCGGACCTCCCGCCCCTGTCCGACAAGGACGGCGCCGCCATCGACCTGGGCGCGCGCCTGGGCATTACCCACTACGCACTGTCCTTCGCCAGCCGAGCCGAGGACGTCGACCTGATCCGGAGCCTCGCCCCCGGCGGCTCGCACATCATGTCCAAGATCGAGAGCCGGCTCGGGGTGCGGAACATGGATAGGATCATCGAGGCCAGCGACTCGGTGATCATCGACCGAGGCGACCTGTCCCGGGAGGTGCCGTTCGAATACGTGCCCTTCTACCAGAAGGCCATCGTGCGACGGGCCAACCGCGGGAACCGGCCCATCTTCGTCGCGACGAACCTGTTGGAGTCCATGGTGACCACCCGCACGCCGACCATCGCCGAGGCCAACGACATCGCGAACACGCTGCTGGACGGGGTGCACGGGCTGGTCCTCGCCGCCGAAACGGCCATCGGGATCGACCCGCTTGGCTCCGTCGACATGGTCCGGCGCGCGATCCACGCCTTCGAGCAGGGCAGCGCCGGCCACCTCCTGGAGGAGGACCGGGTCCACCTCGGCGCGACCACATAGCCTGACCGGCAGTCAGGGCGCCACGGCTGAAGGCTCATTGACAGGCCTGGGCCCGGTTCGGCACAATGCGAAGGATGATTGAACGTCCGTTCAACGGGGATCCGCAGGCGGGCTTCGTAGGCAGCGCGTAGCAGCGCGCCGGGGGCAACGCGCCCCGGTGCGCCACGGGACCTCCCGCAAGGGACGCGGGGGGTCTTTCGTTTCCCCGACAGCACTTCGAACATCCGGAGGCCCGAGATGACCAGCCAGAGCGACGAGCGGATCCGCCGGGAGGCGGAAACCCTGGAGACGGAATGGGACACCCATCGCAGGTGGCGGGGGATCGAGCGCAACTACTCGCCCGAAGACGTGATCAGGCTGCGCGGATCGTTCCGCGTTGAGCACACCCTGGCCCGGATGGGAGCGGAACGGCTGTGGCACCTGCTCCAGACCGAGGACTACGTGTCCGCACTCGGCGCGCTGACCGGTGGCCAGGCGGTCCAGATGGTGAAGGCCGGCCTCCGGGCCATCTACCTGTCCGGCTGGCAAGTTGCGGCCGACGCCAACCTGGCGGGACACACCTACCCCGACCAGTCGCTCTACCCCGCGAACAGCGTCCCCGCCGTGGTGCGGCGCATCAACAACGCGCTCCAGCGAGCCGACCAGATCGCATGGACCGACAGCCGCGACGACACGTACTGGATGGCCCCGATCCTGGCCGACGCCGAGGCCGGGTTCGGCGGCGGCCTCAACGCCTTCGAGCTGATGAAGTCGATGATCGAGGCCGGCGCCGCCGGGGTGCACTACGAGGACCAGCTGGCCAGCGAGAAGAAGTGCGGACACTTGGGCGGCAAGGTCCTGGTACCGACCGAGCACTTCATCCGGACGCTGACCGCGGCGCGCCTGGCCTCCGACGTGCTGGGCGCGCCGACGATCCTGGTGGCCCGGACCGACGCGCTGGGGGCCACCCTCCTGACCAGCGACATCGACCCCCGCGACCAGCGCTTCACCACCGGCGACCGCACGCACGAGGGCTACTTCAAGGTCCGCAACGGGATCGAGACGGCCATCGCCCGCGGGCTCGCGTACGCCCCATACGCCGACATGCTTTGGTGCGAGACCTCCACGCCCGACCTCGACGAGGCCCGGCAGTTCGCCGAGGGCGTCCACGCCATGTATCCGGGGAAGCTGCTCGCGTACAACTGCTCGCCTTCGTTCAACTGGAAGCGGCACCTCGACGACGACGCCATCGCGAAGTTCAAGAAGGAGCTCGGCGCGATGGGGTATCGGTTCCAGTTCATCACGCTCGCCGGGTTCCACGCGCTGAACGCGTCGATGTTCGAGTTGGCGAGGGGGTACGCGGAAGAGGGCATGACCGCCTACGTGCGACTGCAGGACCGCGAGTTCGCGATGGAGGACGAGGGGTACACGGCGACGCGCCACCAGGCCGAGGTCGGCACCGGCTACTTCGACAAGGTGTCGGAGATCATCAGCGGCGGAACTGCCTCGACGCTGGCTCTCCGCGGCTCCACCGAGGAGGCCCAGTTCCAGACGCCGCCGGTGGCGGACAGCGGCCGCGCGAAGGCGGAGGCAGACGAACCGGCGCTGGACTGAGGGCGTGCCGCGAGGAAGCATCCGGCGACCTCGAGCGTTGAGACACGTGTGAGGATCACGCTCCAGTACTGGGACGAGTGCCCGAACTGGCGGACAGCGCTGCAGCGCGTTCGGGATGCCCTGGACGAACTCGGTCTGGCTCCCGGGAAGATCGAGCTGGAGCAGGTCACGAGCGACGAGCAGGCACAGGACAGACGCTTCCGCGGCTCGCCGTCCATCCTCATCGACGGCGACGACCCGTTCGCGGAGGCCGAGGCCCCCTACGGCCTCACGTGCCGCGTGTACAGGACCGAGGACGGCTCCCTCGCCGGCGCGCCCACGGTCGGCCAGCTCGTCGAGGCCTTCCGCGCGCACGCGGCATAGACTCTCCGCACGTCAACAGGAGGCGGCCGGCGCTTGACCGATCCCGGGGCTCACCCGAGCTCGGCGGCTCGCTGCTTCAGCGCGCTTCGGAGCGTGTCGGCCACCTCCGGCATGGCCTCGGCCATCTCCCGGAAGTCCCGCCCCCGCATGAGGATGAGGCGCACATCTGAGGTTGCGATCACCGACGCCGCCCGGCGCTCCCGCTCCATCAGGGCCATCTCGCCGAAGAAGTCGCCGGGGCCCAGGTCGGCGACGTGCCGACCGTCGGCCAGGACCTCGGCCGTTCCCTCCTCGATGATGAAGAATTCGTGAGGGGAGGCCCCCTGCTCGACCAGGGAGAGGCCGGCGGGCACGTCGAGCTCCTCGGTCCACCGCGCCACCTGCTCGACCTGCTGCGCCGAAAGGTATCGGAACAGCGGGAGCGAACGGAGCCGCGCGGGATCCATGAGCCCGAATCCTACGGTGCCCGACCCTCTAGAGTCTCGGGACATGCCTCGCGGCGCGATCGCAGCGGCCGTCACGCCGCTCCGTGACCGGGGCCTGGCCCTGGACGAGCAGGCCTTCGGGCCCCTCATCGCGTTCCTCGAGGCCGGCGGGCTCGACGGGATCCTCTCCTGCGGGACCACCGGCGAAGGGATCCTACTGTCGATCGACGAGCGCAGGCGCGCGACCGAGTGGTTCCTCGCGGCGCGCCCCCCCGGGTTCGCGGTCGCCGTCCACTGCGGTGGGCAGACCACGGCCGACACCGTCGCGCTGGCTCGGCACGCTGCCTAGACCGGCGCCGACGCGGTCGCCGTGATCGCCCCGCCGTACTTCCCGCTCGACGAGGAGGAACTCGTCGAGCACTTCCGGGCCGCCGCCGAAGCCTGCGAGCCCCTGCCGTTCTACGTCTACGAGTTCGCGGGGCGGAGCGGGTACTTCATCCCCCCCGTCGTGATCGAGTTGCTCCGCGAGATCGCGCCGAACCTGCGGGGGATCAAGGTCTCCGATACCCCCTGGGAGAAAGCTGAACCCTACCTGCTGGAGGGCCTGGACGTGTTCATAGGCTCCGAACCCCTTGCGCTGCGAGGGATGGAACGAGGCGCGGTCGGAACCGTGAGTGGGCTGGCCTCGGCCTGGCCGGAGGTCGTCGCGTCTCTCACGCACGACCGCAGCCAAGAGGCCCAGGAGCGGGTGCGGGCCCTGCGCGACGCGCTCCGCGACATCCCGTTCCACGCGGCCCTGAAGACGGTGTTGGCGGCGCGGGGTGTGCCCGTGCGCCCAGACGTGCGGGCTCCGCTCCGCGGCCTCACGGACGAAGAGGCCACAGCCGTCTCGTCGCTGGCCTGACCTGAGGACACCGCCCCTTCGCTCGGTCTGTCCTCACGCTTGTCCAGTTATCAAGTGATAAGTAGACTAAGCGAAGATATGGGGCTGGGGAACCGAGGGCAGGCGACACCGCACCGGCGGATCACCCTGGGGCTACGGGCCAACGCGGGCCAATTCGCCTTGCTCGTTGGCGTGAATGCCCTGGTGGGGGGGATGATCGGCCAGGAACGGACGGTCCTCCCCCTCCTGGCCCATCGGGTCTTCGGTTTGACCGCGTTCACCGCGGCCCTGACCTTCATCGTCGCGTTCGGGCTGGTGAAAGCGACGACGGACCTGGTGGCGGGAAGGCTGGCGGACCGCCTCGGCCGCAAGCCAGTGTTGGTGGCGGGATGGCTCGCCGGGCTCCCCATCCCCTTCCTCCTGATCTGGGCTCCGAGCTGGAGCTGGGTGATCGTCGCCAACGTGCTCCTCGGCATCAACCAGGGACTGGCCTGGTCGGCGACCGTGATCATGAAGATCGACCTGGTGGGGCCGGAGCGCCGGGGACTCGCCATGGGGCTGAACGAGGCCTCGGGCTACGGGGCCCTGGCCGCCGTGGCCCTCGCCAGTGGGTTCATCGCCCAGCGGACCGGGCTTCGGCCAGAGCCGTTCTTCCTGGGCATCGTCATCGCCGGGCTCGGGCTGGGGGTCTCCACCCTCTTCGTGCGCGAGACCCAACCCCACTCGATCCACGAGGCGTCCATCGCCCCCGACGCGCACCCGCCCTCCGACCGAGAGATCTTCGTGCGGACCACGTTCCGGGAGCCGGCACTGTCCGCCTGCACGCAGGCCGGCCTGGTGAACAACCTGAACGACGCGGTGGCCTGGGGGCTCCTACCGCTGCTGTTCGCGAGGGGCGGCCTGTCCGTCGGCGAGATCGGCGCGCTGGCCGCTCTGTACCCGGCCGTATGGAGCGCGGGGCAGCTGGCGACGGGAGCTCTCTCGGATCGTCTGGGGCGCAAAGGTTTCATCGTGGGCGGGATGTTCGTGCAGGCCGCCGGACTGGCCCTGGTCGCGGTGAGCAGTGGGCCCGCACCGTGGGCGGCGGCCATGGCGCTGCTGGGAGCGGGCACCGCCATGGTGTACCCGACGCTGCTGGCCGCCATCGGTGACGTGGCCCACCCGACATGGCGGGCGTCCGCCCTTGGCGTCTACCGGTCCTGGCGAGACGCGGGGTTCGCGCTGGGGGCGGTGCTCAGCGGCATCCTGGCCGACCTGGTCGGGGTTCGGGGAGCGGTCGGGGCCGTTGCCCTGATCACGGCGGC
>JAHEXX010000108.1 GCA_023251895.1 bacterium | reverse complement strand
GACAACATCGAGATGACCGTTGACCTGATCGCCCCCATCGCCATGGAGGAGGGCCTGCGCTTTGCCATCCGCGAGGGCGGCCGAACCGTGGGCGCCGGCCGGGTGGCCAAGATCGTGAAGTAGGAGCGTATGGCCAAGACCGACAACCGACCGAAGATCACGCTGGCCTGCACGGAGTGCAAGCGGCGCAACTACAACACGGTCAAGAACCGCGTGAACGACCGCGACCGTATCGAGCTCAAGAAGTACTGCAGGTGGTGCCGGCGGCACACCCTGCACCGCGAAACGCGCTAGAGGAACTAGCCGATCCCCGGCCGGATCTTGCCGTGCCGGATGGCCAGCAGCACGGCCTCCATCTTCGAGTGCACGCCGAGTTTCGTGAGCACGTTCTGGACGTGGGTCCGCAGCGTGTACGGGCTCATGCCGAGCTCCGCGGCGGTGTGATCCGTGGACATCCCGTCGGCCAAGCACCCCAGGATCTGGAGCTCCCGCGGGGTGAGCCGGTCGAGGCGCTTGGCGACTTCTCCTTCATCGGAACGGCGATGCCGAAGGCGTCGCATCGCCTCCTCCAGCTCGTCCTCGTCGTGGATGGGCTCGCCGTGGCTGGCTCGGCGTACCGACTCGGCGACCGCGGAGAGACCCTCGGACTTCTGAACGTAACCGTGGGCTCCGGCCTGGACGGCCCGGGCCATCATCAGCTCCTCCTCGTGGCCGGAGATCACCACGACCCGGGTGTCGGCCTCGGAGCTCCTGATCCGACGGGTCGTCTCGATGCCGTCCATGCCGGGCATGGTGGCGTCCAGGAGGACCACGTCGGGTTTGTGCCGCTCGACGGCGCGCACGGCAGCCTCACCGTCCGTGACCACCTCGATCACCTTCAGGTCGTCCTCCTGGTCCAGGGCGATCTGGAGGGCCTCGGCGAACGCCAGGTGGTCGTCGACGATCAGAACCTTGATGGGCTTAGCGTCGCGGGGCATCGGTGGGCCCAATCGTAAGAGGGGAACGCGGCGAAATCACGGAAGGTGGGGCAAGTTGCCGGGCCCGGACGGGCCTGGGTAGGTTGCCCCCCATGAACCAGGACCTCATCGGCAAGCGGTACCCCCCCGTTCCATTCCCGGTCACCGCTGAGCGGGTGCGAGCCTTCGCCGAGGCGATAGGTGACTCCGACGAACACGTCCCGCCGACGTTTGCGACGGTGCCGGAGATCGCGTCGCTCGATCAGATCATCGGCGACCCGGACCTGAATCTTGACTACTCCCGCGTCGTCCACGGCGAGCAGGAGTTCGAGTGGAACCGACCGCTGGCCCTCGGCGACGAGCTGATGGCTGAGTGCACGATCGCGTCCATCCGGGCCAGGGGCAGCCTGGAGTGGCTCGTGGTCGAGACCGAACTCCGCGACGCGGCCGGCGAGCTCGTGGTGCGAACCATCGACACGTTGATCGTCAGGGGAGGGGACTCGGGGTGACCACCCGTTTCGAGGACGTCGCCGTGGGGGACGAGATCCCCGGGCTGTCCAAGGTCGTGACCCGCGAGGACGTGAAGAGATACGCCGACGCCTCCGGGGATCAGAATCCTCTACACCAGGACGACGGGTTCGCCCGATCGGTGGGGTTCCCGGGCATCATCGCGCATGGCATGTTCACCATGGCCCACCTGACCTCCTGCGTGACGGCCTGGCTCGGCGACCCCGGGTCGCTGAAGCGGATGCGGGTGCAGTTCCGGTCGGTCGTTCTCGTGGGCGACACGATGGTGGCCGGAGGGCGGGTGAAGGCCCTGGACCCGTCGACCCGTCGCGCCGTGCTGGACGTGTGGGTCGCGGTGGAGCGGGGCGGAGGAACGGAGTTCCCCATCAAGCGCAGCGAGGCCGAGGTCCAGCTGGCGTGACCCGTAACCTCTCCTCGGGGATGGGCGTCTAAGTGGCCGACGACGCGGTGACCCGCGAGCTGCTCGCCGCCTGCCGGCGGGGCGACCCGCGAGCCATCGAGACGTTGGTCCGCCTCACCCAGCGTCGCGTGTACAACCTGGCGCTACGGATCGTGGGGGACCGCTACGAGGCAGAAGACGTCGCGCAGGAAGCCTATCTCCGGATGTTCAGGGGGTTGGCGGGGTTCAGGGAGGAGGCCAGGTTCGAGACATGGATGCACCGCATCGTCACGAACACGGCCATCAATCACCTGCGGCGCCGGGGGCGGTTCGGAGAGCTCCTCGTGGACGAGACGCGAGACGTGCCGGTGCCGGACCGCGCGGAGGGCCTTGCAGCCAGCCGGGACGCCCTGGAGCGGGGGCTCGCGGTCCTGCCCCCGGGTCAGCGGGTCGTGATCGTGCTAAAGGACGTGTACGGCTTGTCGCACAAGGAGATCGGGGAGGAGTTGGGCATCGAGGAGGGCGCAGTGAAGGTGCGCCTTCACCGCGCCCGCAAGCGGCTCCGAGAGGTGTTGGAGGAGGGCGATCCCGATGAGATGTGAGGAGGTCCGGGAGCTGCTTCCCGCCTACGTCGACCCCGACCTGCACGTGGCGGGGCCGGTGGAGATCCACCTGGCTGGCTGCGATGCATGCAGCGCCGACCTCGCGGCGTATCGCGGCCTGCTTGCAGCGCTCTACGAGCTCCGCGAGCTGGGCGAGGAGCCCGGTGCTGGGTTCCTGGAGTCCACGTTGGCCCGGATCGAGCCCCCGACGGCGGCAGCCCGGATCCTCGGCTCCGTGAACGACCGGCGGGTGCGGCTCGCGCTGGCCTCCATCGGGACGGTGGCGATCGGGGCGGCCGCGGTCGCCATCATGCTCCGGCGTCGGCACGCGACCCGGCTGGCGGCGGCCGGATAGCGCATCCGTGACCTGCCGAACCGGGCGTCCTACTCGAGGTCGATGCGGTCCTCCCGGGCCGCCCGCCGCCCCACCTGCGCCAGGGCGCTGCCCAGGCTGCCGATGACCTCCTGCATGTCCTCTTCGTAGCGCTCGCCGATCCGCTCGCCGATCTGCTCGACCTTCTTCGCGAGTACCTCGTTGGACTTGGCCATGGCGTCGATCGTGGCCACCGACTCCCGATGGAGCTGTTCGGCGAAAGCCTCGAACCGTCGCTCCACGTGCTCCAGGAGCAGGGACGGCAGCTGGCCCTGGAGGTCCTTCACCGTGCGCAGGACTTCCTTGGCTGCCTCCTGCTCCGCGGCCTTGGAGACGGCTTGGCCCAGGATCTGGTTGTCGGAGCGGATCATCCTGGCCAGTCCGCCGATGCGCTGTTCCAGGCCCTGCGTCAGTGCGGCCTGAGTCTCGGCCTGTGACCGGACCGTGGACTCCTTGAGCTCGGCCAGGGCCCGTTCCACCGCCTCCTTCGTCTCCTGGGCAGAAGTCACTGAGCGACCCGCCACCACTCTCACCTCGGCCTGGGAACGCGCCGTGGACTCGTTCACTTCCGCCAGGGACCGCGCCGTGGACTCCCTGACCTCGGCCAGGGACTGCGCCGTGGACTCCTTGGCCCCGGCCAGGGCGCGTTCCACCGTCTCCCTGGTCTCCTGCGCGGATGCCACGGAGCGATCGGTCGCCTCCTTCATCTCCGCTTTGAGGTCGAACAGGATCCGTTCGGCGGACTCCTTCGCCAACTCCGCGGAGCGCTCCAGGCTCTCCCGGGTCACCCGCTGGGACAGCTCGAAGGCCTCTTTGGCGGCCGCCTGGGACTGGATCAGGACGTCGCGGGCCTCGATGCGTGAGCTGTCGATGCCGGACTGGAGCCGTTGGCTCTGCTCGTCCAGCTTGTCGAGGGCCGCGCCTATCGCCAGCAGGGTCTCGGCCGTGGCTGCGGCGGTGGCCCGAGGATCTCCCAGCCGCTCGTCCAGCTGGCCGGCCAGGCGCGTCATGTTGGCGTCGATCCGCTCCACGAGCTTGTCGTCGATGGCGGCGAGGGAGTCGATCACCTCGTCGACGCGGCCGGAGACGGCACGGGTGGTTGCCTCGGTCACGCGGCGGGTGGTTTCGTCAACGGTTGCCCGGATGGCCCCCGTCATCGAGTCGGCGACGACGGCCAAGCGGTCGTCCATGGCCTGGGCCAGGGCTTCGTCCTGGGCCGCCGCGGCCTCGACGATCTGGCGGCGTAGGACCTGGGCGTCGGAGCGGGCAAGCTCGGCCAGCCCCCGGATCCGCAGCTCGATCAGCTCGGTGAGGCGCTGGGCCATGTCGTGGACGGGGCCCTCCCGAGCCTGGAGGATCTGGGCCATCTCGCGCGACTCCAGCGTCACGCGCTCGTACATCAGCTCCAGCTGGGCGCTCACCTCCGCCATCAGGCGCTCCGTGAGCTGGGTGTCGTGCATGCCGGACAGCTGCACCTGTTCCTGGACGTGCTGCGCCAGCCGACCCATGGCGTCGACGCCGCTCGTGACGTAGCCCTCCAGGGCCTCCACGATGCGGGCCGTCTCCTTGGCCAGCAGGCCGTCGTGCTCCTGGATCTGTTCGCGGATCCTCTCGGTCAGCAGGCGGTCCCGATCGTCCAGCAGCTCGAAGGTGGCGGAGAGGTTCTGTTCGACCCGGTCAAGCAGGTCGTGCACGTCGCGCACGCCGGACATCGCGGGGGAGTTCGCCACGTCGAGCAGGGTCTGCGCGGCTCGGGCCATCACGTCCTTCAGGGCCCGGTTGGATTCGGCGATCCCTGCCAGCGAGTCCTCGAGGCTCGCGTAGCGGACGGTCAGGGATTGCATGCGTTCGTCTGTGTGCGCGATCAGTCCTCGGATGGCCTGGTCCCGGCTGAGCTCGGCCAGGATCTGGCTGCGAGTGGCTTCCTGGTCCCCGCCAGCCGAGCGCCACACCTCGGCGGCGATCTCGTGCATCAGGGCGACGCCTGACTGCTGGATCGCCGCGAGGCCCTGGTCGAGCTTCTCCTCGATGGCTCGCTGGTACGCGGCCACTTGGCGCTCGATCCGGGGGTCGTCGGATGGGTGTTGGGGATCGCCGAACGGAGGGAACACTTGTTCCTGCATGACCGCGCTCGCATTCCGGGGCCGGCGCGTGGCGTCGCTGGCGAGTCTAGGCCCTGCAAGGAGCCGAATCACGCAACGTCAAGCACGGATTCCTGCGGGTTCGCTCCTTTGCCGCGTTCTCGGGTGCCCCCTATACTGGGGCTCGATGTCCCCCGCTACCGGTGGACCGTCTCCGAGGGGCGTAGCTCAACCTGGTAGAGCACCGGTCTCCAAAACCGGTGGTTGGGGGTTCGAGTCCCTCCGCCCCTGCAAGGGAGCACGATGAACAGGCAGATGAAGCGGATGCAGCGCCGCCAGGGCGCGATCGAGCGGGCCCAGGCCGCCACCACGACCCGCCGAGCCGCCGCCCAGGAGAAGCGCAAGAAGACCTCGGCGCGGCAGTTCCTGCGAGAGGTCCGCCAGGAGCTCAAGAAGGTCAACTGGCCCACGCGCCAGGAGCTCGTCGCGTACACGCTGGTCGTGCTGGTTTCCGTGACCGTGCTCACGTCGTTCGTCTTCGGCCTGGACTTCGTGTTCTCCAAGGCGATCCTCAAGATCTTCGGGAACGGCTAGGAACGGGAAGATCCCCAGCATGGACAACACCTTCGAAGACGAACCCACGCCCGAAAACGCCCACGAGGCGGCCGAACAGTTCGAGGCCGAGGGGTACGACGAGGCCCTCGAGGAAACGGTCGAAGAGACGACGGAGGAGGCTGAGCCCGAAGCCGAAGCCGAAGCCGAGGCCGAGGCCGACGCCGAGGCCGACGCCGAAGCCGAGGAACCCATCGAGCGGAACCTCGATGAGGCCGTCGCGCAGGTCGCCATCGAAGCGGCCGCCGAGCAGGCCGAGGGCGTCGAGGCGGAGGAGGTCGAGGCCGCCGAGGAGGCGTTCGCGGCCCGCTCCGACGAGTCCGTCGAGGAGCCCGAGCCGTGGCCGGCTGAGGTCGCCGCCGTTCACGAGATGGCCGAGGAGCCGTTGACCGACGACCTCGTCGAGGAGCTCGCAGGCGAGGGCGTCGAGGACCGGCCCGAGGTGGAAGCCGCCGAGGCTGCGGAGGAGGTCGTCGCCGAGCCGGAGGCCGAGATCGAGACCGTGGTGGCGGCTCCCTTCCGGGGCCCCGGCGAGTGGTACGTGGTCCACACGTACGCCGGCTACGAGAACAAGGTGAAGGCAAACCTCACATCCCGTATCCACACGATGCAGATGGAGGAGAAGATCTTCGACGTCCACATCCCCATGGAGGACGTCATGGAGATCAAGAGCGGCAAGAAGCAGGTGGTCCAGAAGAAGGTGTTCCCCGGCTACCTGCTGGTGAAGATGGTCTACGACAACGACTCCTGGTACGTCGTGCGGAACACGCCGGGCGTGACCGGGTTCGTGTCGTCGGGAACCGGCTCCAAGCCCACGCCGCTGTCCCGCCGGGAGGTCGAGAAGATCCTGGCGGTGAAGAAGGAGGAGGTGAAGCCCGCGTTCCGCCTCGGGTTCGAAGAGGGCGACGTGGTCCGGATCATCTCGGGGCCGTTCGCCGACTTCAACGGCACGATCAATGAGATCAACGTGGACCAGAGCAAGCTCAAGGTCCTGGTGAACATCTTCGACCGGGAGACCCCCGTGGAGCTGGGGTTCGACCAGGTCGCGAAGGTCTAGAAGCTCCTACGACCGCGGGAGGCCGTGACCGGCCGTTTGGACCGCAGGAGGTGAAGCAGGTGGCGAAGAAGAAGGTCCTCGCGCTCGTCAAGCTCCAGATCAGAGCCGGACAGGCAACGCCGGCGCCCCCCGTCGGGACCGCCCTGGGCCAGCACGGCGTCAACATCATGGAGTTCTGCCGGCAGTACAACGAGCAGACCCAGCAGTTAGGCGGGCAGGTCATCCCGGTCGAGATGACGATCTACGAGGACCGGTCGTTCTCGTTCATCACCAAGCAACCCCCCGCGGCAGAGCTGATCAAGCAGGCCGCCGGGCTGGAGAAAGGCTCCGGCGAACCGAACCGGAACAAGGTTGCGACGCTGACCTCGGCCCAGGTACGCCGGATCGCCGAACAGAAGATGGCCGACCTCAACGCGAACGACGTCGACGCGGCGATGAAGATCATCGCCGGCACTGCCCGTTCCATGGGCGTGGAGGTGGAGGCATGAGCCGTGGACCTCGAAGGAGGGTGCACCAATGAGCGGGAGCGGCAAGCGCTTCAAGCAGGCCGTCGGCATGGTGGATCGCGACCGCCTCTACCTTCCCGTGGAAGCCATCCGCCTGCTCAAGCAGTTGCCCACCGCCAAGTTCGACGAGACGGTGGAGGTGGCGTTCCGGCTGGGCATCGACCCCCGCAAGGCCGACCAGATGGTGCGGGGGACCGTGTCGCTGCCCCACGGGACCGGCCGGTCGGTGCGGGTCGCCGCGTTCGCGACCGGCGACAAGGCCCGGGAGGCCCGGGAGGCGGGGGCCGACGTGGTAGGCGGCGACGAGCTGGTCGAGGACGTCCTGAAGGGCGTCATCGAGTTCGAGGCGGCCGTTGCCACGCCGGACATGATGTCGTCGGTGGGCAAGGCCGGCCGAGTCCTCGGGCCTCGCGGCTTGATGCCCAACCCCAAGACCGGGTCGGTGACGTTCGACATCGGCAAGGCCGTGGCGGACATCAAGGGCGGCAAGGTGGAGTACCGGACCGATCGGACCGGGAACGTCCACGCGATCATCGGCAAGGCATCGTTCGATGAGCAGAAGCTGGTCGACAACTACCTGACGGTAGTAGAGGAACTGCTCCGAGCCAAACCGTCGGCGGCGAAGGGCAAGTACATCAGCAGCGTGACGCTGTCCACGACCATGGGGCCGGGGATCCGGATCGATGCCGGGCGCGTGAAGGAGACCGAGGCCGTCCCCGTGTAGCGTGCGATTTCAGCCGAAAGGCGGACCCCCGGATCTCCCGAGGGCTCGTAGGCTTCTCCAGACGACGGACGGCGTCCGCTCCCCCATGTGCGGCGTAACGTTTCCGGATCGGCCGAGGGTGTTTGAACCGGCCGGTCCTCCGGCCGATGATTGCGCGATGCTCCCTCCGCGCCTTGGCCGCGCCGTGGCCGGCCTGGCCGTCGCCACGACCGCGGCGTTGGGCTTCGTGCTGCTCTCGAGCCAACCGGCTAGAGCCACGGTGGCCTGCTCCTCCGTAGCGACGGCCGTGAACATCACGCTGGCCTCGGGCGACTCAGCCACGATCGCCCGAGACGCGGCCGGCAACTTCGCCGTGTCCGGCACAGGACTCACCGCAACGAGCTGCGGGGGAGCCACCGTCACGAACCGGGACACCGTCAACATCACGGGGGCGGGGGGGAACGAATCCGTGACGATCGATCTGTCCGGCGGCGCGTTCGCGCCCGGGGTGACCGACGAGCCGGGCACCACGGACGAGATCGAGTTCGCGATCAACCTCGGGGCGGGCGCGACGGACGGCCTCACGATCACCGGGCTGTCGGGCGCCGACTTGATCACGATGGGGGAGTCGGGCATCAACCTCAACGACACGGATGACATCGATGTCACCACCACCGACGTGGAGGTCCGCACGGTTTCCGGTTCGGGCGGGGACGACGTACTCAGCGCCGGGGGCGGCAACGCGACCGGGGCCGCCGCGACGTTCGCGGTCACCCTGAACGGCGGCAACGGCGCCGACACGATCACCGGCGGAGACGCGGCCGACACCCTGAACGGCGATGCCGACGCCGACGCGATGGCCGGCGGGCTGGGGGCCGATACCCTCACGGGCGGCATCGGCAACGACACGTTCGACGAGGGCTCGGCGGCCAATGGATCCGACTCCTTCGCCGGCGGCTCGGGGTTGGATGCGGTGTCCTACTCGGCCCGAACGTCGGGCGTGACGGTCACGCTGGACGGCGTATTCGACGACGGAGAGGCCACTGAGGGGGACAACGTCGC
>JAHEXX010000107.1 GCA_023251895.1 bacterium | reverse complement strand
GATCACCGGGCCGGCGTGTAGGCCGACGTGTGCAGGCGGCAACCCAGCCTCGGCCACGCCCGCCACCATGTCGAGGGCGGCCACCACCCCGGGCCGGGGTCTTTGAAGTGGAACATGACGCCGTCGCCCAGCCACTTGACCGGTCGGCCGCCGTAGCGCATCGATGTGCGCTCCACCAACCTGGCCAGCGTGGTCGCGAGATCGGCCGCCGCAGCGTCGCCCCGCTCCTGGGTGAGTCGCGTGTAGCCGGTGATGTCGAGGAAGCACATCGCCGGGGGATGGTCGAGACGGCTGTGCAAGCCCGCCGCGGCCAACTGCATCTCCAGGCCCTCGATGATGGTGGTGGTCCAGGCCTGCTTCTGCTGGAGGTGGTACATCCCGATCAGGGCCTGCTCGGCCAGGATGCTCATCCGATGGGCGGAGTCGACCCCGAGAATCTCGTCGGGCCGCTTCCCCGCCTCGGCGGCCGGCATGATCACCTCCGCTTTCCACCAGGCCGTCTCCGTTTCGGCCATGCGGCGCAGGCCGTCGCCCTGGACACGCAGCAGCTGCTCGGTGGCGGCCGGGCTGAACCCCGCCTCGACCTGGGCCGCGATGAATCCGGAGTACGGCAGTTCCTCTTCACGGATCAGGTCGTCGGGGCTCGGCGCGGGCGAGCCGGCAGCTTCACGGATGAGCATCAACAACTGTACCGGCGCGCCGGTCCGCTCAGCGAACCGCGCGAACGTGACGTCGCTGAGCGCCGAGAATCGCTCGAAGACGGGTTCATCGAGGAAGTCGAGCGAGATCTGGCTGCTGCTCATGGCGGCGCCGAGGCCGTCCGGCGGGATGCCAGCCGCCGTGAGGCTCTCGACCAGCCCGACCCGCCGTACGTGGCCCGCCGTGAAGCGACCCTCGGCGTCGGGCACGATGATCCCCACGTCGACCAGCCTGCGTAGCTCATCGGGACTGATGCCTGCCCGCTGAGCGGCCTCGGCTAACTCGTACCGCTCCATGGTCCCCGACTGTAGCGGCAGAGGCACCGCGGGGCGGGCCGAACGTGTGGTTCATGGGGTTCGACCCGTAGCGGCCGACCGGGTGGCGAGCGAGCGCATCTGAGGAATATCGCCTCCGACCAGGTGTTTTGGCGTTCTGCGAGCGAGTCACCTTCGCGCACGCGAACTGCGCGCGGCACCTACTAGCAGCAGGAGCCGACGGCCTGATGCCAGAAGGAGAGCTCCCTGAGCCAGTCCCCGAGGCTACTCGTCGCCTGCAGTTCTCCGTCCGCGGGGCCCTGTTGTCTCTCCGCGCGTCGGATCACGGAGCGATGGCTCATCGCGCGGTCGTTCTGTCGCGGTCCTTCAGCAACCGGCGCAGGATCTTCCCGGAGGCCGACTTGGGGATCTCGTCGATCACCTCGACGGCCCGGATCTTCTTGTAGGGCGCCACCCGCTCGGCCACGAAGGCCATGAGGTCCTCGGCCGCGACCTCCTCCTTGAGGACGATGAACGCCTTGGGGGCCTCCCCTCCTTCCTCGTCGGGGATCCCGATCACCGCCGCGTCGCCCACGGCGGGGTGGGTATGGAGCACCGCCTCCAGCTCGGCTGGCGGCACCTGGTACCCCTTGTACTTGATCAGCTCTTTCAGGCGGTCCACGACGGAGAAGAAGCCCTCGTCGTCGGCGTGGCCGATGTCGCCGGTGTGCAGCCAGCCGTCGGCGTCAAGCGTCGCGGCCGTGGCCTCCTGGTTGTTCAGGTACCCCAGCATGACCTGGGGCCCGCGGACCATGATCTCCCCGTCCTCGCCCGGCCCGAGATCCCGGCCGGTCGCCACGTCGACCACCCGGCACTGCGTGTTCGGCAGGGTCTCACCGACCGTGCCTGGTCGGATCTTCCCCGGCTCGTCCGACGTCGCGTGGGTCACGGGGCTGGATTCGGTCAGGCCGTACCCCTGCATGACCTCGCAGCCCAGCCGCTCGGCGCAAGCCGTCTGGAGTCCAGCGTCCAGGGGCGCGGCCCCCGACAAGACGGTCCGCAGGCTGGACAGATCGAAGCGATCGACCGCCGGGTGCTTGGCCAGGGCCAGCACGATCGGCGGGACCACGTAGGCTCGCGTGACGCGATGGTCCTGGAGCAACCGGAGGAACTCCTCCAGGTCGAACTTCGGCATCGTCACCAGCGTGGCCCCCCGGGCCAGGCCGAGGTTCATCACCACGGTCATGGCGTAGATGTGGAAGAACGGAAGGACCGCGATGATCCGGTCCTCCTCGGAGATGTGTTGCAGCACCCCCGTCTGCATCGCGTTCGCCACCAGGTTCCGGTGCGTCAGCATGACGCCCTTGGGGAAACCGGTCGTGCCGCTCGAGTACGGCAGCGCCACCAGATCCTGCAATGGGTCGATCGTCACCGCTGGGGCCGGATCGTCGGCGGCCAGCAGCGAGGCGAACGACGTGGTCCCCTCCGCCTCGCCCAGCACGAAGACCTCCTCCACGCCGATCTTCTCGGCCGCCGGGAGGGCCCGGTCCAGGAACGGCGGCACGGTCACCAGGAACCTGGCGCCGGCGTCGTGCAATTGGTGGGCCACGTCTTCCTGCGTGGAGAGCGAGTTGATCGTCGTCACCACGCCGCCGGCCGCGGCGGTCCCGTGGAAGGCCAGTGCGAACTCCGGGATGTTCGGGCAGAACAGCCCCAGCACGTCGCCCTTCCGAAGGCCCCGGGCGGCCAGCCCGGCCGCGACCCGACCCACCCCCGCCGCGAGCTCGGCGTAGGTCAGGGCCCGGCCGCTCGGTCCGTCGATCAGCGCCGCCTTGTCGCCCATCTCCGACGCCCTCTCCAAGACGAACCGGTGCAGGGGAACGTCGCGGAACTCGACGTCCGGATAGGGGCTCTCGAAGATCACGGCGCACCTCCTCGGCGGAACGGGGTTCGCGACCGCCCTAGGATGCCCCGGATCGAAGGCGCGCGCGAATCCTGGGTCAGGCGGACAGGATGCGACCCAGATCCTCGAGGCTCTCCAGGTTGTGACCGGGGAGGAACACGTCGATCGACGGCAGCGCCGCCGCCATGCCCCGGGCCAGCGGCTCGTACTTCGGGCTTCCCTTCAGCGGGTTCACCCACACCACCTGGCGCGCCAGTCGCCGCAGCCGGGCCATCTGCTGGCGGAGCAGCTCGGGGTCGCCCCGTTCCAGCCCGTCCGAACACAGGACGACCACCGCCCCCCGGAGCGCCGTCCGCTGGCTCCACTCGTCGAGGAGGGTCTTCAGGGACTCCCCGATCCGCGTGCCGCCCTCCCAGTCCTCCACCGTCCGCCCGATCTCGTGGAGGGCTCGGTCGGGGTCCTTGGTCCGGAGGGTTCGGGTCACGCGCGTGAGCCGCGTGCCGAAGCAGAACGTCTCCACCCGCCGGCCGGCCACCATCGCCGCGTAGGCGAACTGCATGAGGGCCCGGGAGTACGGCGCCATCGACCCACTCACGTCGAGGATCAGCACCAGGGGACGGGCCCGGGAGCCCCGGGATCGCCAGGCCCGATGGAACGGCTCGCCCTCGGTGCGGAGCGATCGCCGGAGGGTCCGGCGAACGTCGAAGGTCGCGCCCTTCGCCGCCGGCCGGGTCCGGCGGGTCCGCCGCACCGGAACCGAGACCGCGAGCCGCCGGATCATCCTGGACACCCGGGCCCGCTCCTCCGCGGTGAGGTCGGCGAACGACTTGTCGCGGAGCACCTCCACGCCGCTCGCCACTATGCGCAGGGCCGCTTCCCCCTCGGGTTCCTCGTCCTCGTCGGCGCTCCGCCATCGCGCCGCCGTCATCCCGACCTCCACCTCGAGCTCCCCGGGGAACTCGACGCGTTCCGGCTCGTCGCCGGCCGGGGCGGGCAGGTTCAGCTCGATGACCGGCGCCAGGTCGTTCCGGGCGAACCAGTCGTCGAAGGCCTGGTCGTAGGCCTCGAAGTCCTCGCGCCGGCCAATCAGCGACAGCCGGCCCGCCCAATAGAGGCGGTCTCGATCGGCCGGCGCGAGGACCCTCACCGCGCGGCAGAAGGTCAGGATCCGCCCGGTCCCGACGGGAAGGCCCCGCTGCCGGAGCTCCCGGCCGAACCCGACCAGCCGCTCCAGGACCGGGTCAAGCTGAGGGGTCATCGCTGACCACCTCGGCCATGTGTGACGCCGCCAGTTCTTGGTCCTCGTGGTCCTTCAGGACCGTCCCGAGCGTGGCCGAGGCCACCTCCCCGTCGAGGTGGTCCACCCCGAGGAACGACAGCGCGTTCGCCCAGTCGATGGTCTCCGCCACCCCGGGCCGCTTCGCGATGTCCAGCCCGCGCAGGCGCGCGACGGCGCCCGCGACGTCGCGCGCCAGACCCTCGCCCACATGGGGCGCGCGGGTCCGGACGATCTCGACCTCCCGTTCCAACGAGGGGTGATCGATCCAGTGATAGAGACACCGGCGCTTCAGCGCGTCGTGCAGCTCCCGCGTGCGGTTCGAGGTGACCACGACGATGGGCGGCTGTTCGGCCGCGACCCGTCCGATCTCCGGGATCGTCACGGCGAACTCCGAGAAGATCTCCAACAGGAAAGCCTCGAACTCGTCGTCGGCCCGGTCCAGCTCGTCGACCAGCAGCACGGCCCGTGACCCGGCCCGGATCGCGGCGAGCAGCGGGCGCTCGACCAGGAACTCCGGCCCGAACAGGTCCTCCACGTGGGTCTCGGCCATGTCCTGTTGCATGGCGCGCACGGCGATCAGCTGCCGCGAGTAGTTCCACTCGTACAGCGCCTGGGCGGCGTCGATGCCCTCGTAGCACTGGAGCCGGATCAGCTCCCGATCGAGCAGCGAGGCCAAGACCTTGGCCACCTCGGTCTTGCCCACGCCTGCCTCGCCCTCCAACAGGAGCGGCTTGTCCAGCGATACCGCAAGGTATATGGCCGTGGCCAGTCCCCGGTCGGCCAGATAGTGCTGACCCTGAAGGCCTTCCGCGAGCTCCTCGACCGAATCGAACGGCAACCGGTTCACGGTGTGCAGGTTACCCGGAAGCCGGGCCCGGTCTGGGGGCCGCCGGGGGCATGGGCGCCTTGATGCCTTGCTCGTCGAGCCGCTTGGGGATGCGCTCGCGGAGTACCCGTTCCACGTCGAACCGCTTGCGGGGCCGGGTCTCCGCCACCACCCGGATCACCATCGCGTAGTCGCCCATCGTCTCGACGCCCAGGACGATCGGCCCGTCCATCACCGCACCGGAGAAATCGGCATCGGTCCGTAGTTCCTCGAACAGCTCCTCCAGAATCTGCCGGACCCGATCGACGTCCTCCCCGTAGCCGACCTTCACGTCGACGATGGCCCGGGCCCACCCTCGGGTCTTGTTGCTGACCACCTGGATGTTCCCGTTGGGGACGGCGTGCAACGTCCCGTCGTAGGCCCGGAGCATCGTCACTCGCAGCGTGAACGACTCCACCCGCCCCGACACCGGGTTCGCAGTGGTCTGCACCTCGACCACGTCGCCCACCCCGAACTGGTTCTCGAACAGGATGAAGAACCCCGACAGCGTGTCCTTCACGATGCTCTGCGCGCCGAACCCCAGGGCCACCCCCGCGATGCCGGCGCTCGCCAGCAGCGGGGCAAGGTTCGCGTCCAGGTACCCCAGGATCACCAGCGCCGCGATCGTCCAGATGGCCACGATCGCGGTGGCGGAGAGCGCATGGGTGAGGGTGGTCACCCGCTGGAGGTTCAGCGCCTGCGTGAGGCTGGGGGCCGCTTCCAACTTCCGCTGGAACCGACGCACCACGATCCGAGCGACCACCGTGGCGACGCCGGCCACGAGGAGGGTTAAGAGGATGCGCAGGCCGTCCTCCCGGAACCATTCACCGAAGGTCCGTGCGTGGTGTGCGGTCTGTGCGGCGACAAGCATCCCCCACATCTAGGCATGCGGGGAAGCCAACGTCAAAGACCGAGCGCGAGACCGCCTAGCGGGGCAGCGAGGTGCGGAAGGCGCGCGCGATGCGCACGTAGCTCGCCGGGAGCGGACCGGTCCGCCCGAGGTACCCGTTGACCAGGGCGTCGGCCAGCCCGCCGGTCGACCCCGGATCGGTCATCTCGAGGCGCCACGCGGTGGCCGCATCGACGGTCGGCGTCGGGGCGGACCGGTAGGCGCCCCGCGGCAAGGGCTCGCCCGCGTCGGGGCCCGGCAGCACGAGCAATGTGTTCCGGACCGGCCGTTCCCCGGTCGAGTCGGTCGGGTGGTTCACGACCCCCAGGCCCTTGATCCACATCGTGCTGGAACCGCCGCCGTCCTCGTTGATCGCGTACACGGCGCCCAGTCCGATCAGGTAGTTGCCGAACTCCCGGAGCCTCATGCCCACGGATCGTGTGGATCGCCCGTCCACGACCACCAACAGGACCTTGCCGTCCGCCGTGTAGGCGATACCGGTCCGGGGGTTCCGAGAGCAGAAGTAGCTGTTGTCGTTGGGCGCCGTGTTGAGCCCGTCGTTCACGATGACGGGGTGCCCGCCGATGCTGTCCATGACCCCGGGCCAGCCGTGCGACCACGTTACGGTCACGACGTCGCCCGCCGCCATCTTCTGGATCGTGCCGGCCGTCAAGCTGCCGCGTTTGGCCTCCAGCACGACGGCGTTCATGACCTGCGACCGGTCCCACCGGCACGTCATCGACTCCACCTGATAGTCGCGAGCGAGCCCCATCTGCCCCGAGGTCCAGGTGAGCTTCCCGACGGGCAGGAGCCTCGCGGAGCAGGTGTCGGTGGGGGGGCGCTGGAGCGCACCGCCCCACTTGGTGAACGCAGCGATCTCGCCGGCCTTCGCCGGATCGCTGTTCCACCGGTCGATCGCGAAGCTGCTCCCCTTCGTCACGTCGATGGCATCGACGGTCGTGGTGGTGGGACCGATGTACTCGTGCAGCTCGTCCCGGGAGATGGCGAAGCTGCCGCCCAGCATCGAGAGCCCGGTCTGGCGGAGCTTCCCGTCCTCGGCGAACGCCTGGGCTGGCTGCCCCAAGCCGCCCGCGAAGTCCCCGTTGACCGCGGCGACGGCGCCTCGAGCCGCGGCCTGGTCGCTGGTCCTCATACTGACCGGCAGCCTGGTGGGCACGTGCGGGTCGAGCGTGACGGGCTGGGACGGGTCCACCGTGAGCACGTGGACCAGGAACGGTCCCGACGGGTCGGTGATCTTCGTGTAGGTGAGCCCGGGCGCGAGCTGGGTGACTGTCTCCGTGACCCGCGGACCGGCGGCCCCCGCCGTCGGCGCCAGGGCGCTCGTGGCGACCAGCGCAGCCGCCAGGAGGCCCATCCCGATCGAACCAGCACGCTTCATGTAGGGGTTGTCGGACGAACGGGGGCCGGAACTGAAACCCCGTCGGGAGGAAGACGGCGCAACGGCGCCGCGCCGGACCCTACGCCTGCGCGACCACCTCGAACCGTTCGACCCCGGCGATCCGGCCACCGGTGGCGCTCGCCGCGCCCTGCCGAAGCGCCTGGGCCGCCTCCTCGCTTGCCCGGAGGGCCTCTTCGCTGTCCCACAACGTGATGCCGAGCAGCGTCCCGGAAGAACGATCGGCCAGGAAGTAGGCGCCGGCGAACCCGGCCATCCCCTTGGCCGTGGGGATCACCGTTCCCGTCACGTTGGCGATCCCCTCCTCGACCTGCTCGGGCGAGCCCTCAACCCTGGTGACCCGTGCGTGCATCGTGCTCCCCCCCCGCGAGCTCACGCTCGCGTCTCTTGTGCTACCCGGACATGGCCTCCTGCAGGGCACGGCGAACCAGCACCTTGGCCAACTCCTGCCGGTACTCGGCGCTGGCGAAAGCGTCCGACGGCGGGCTGGTCCCCTCGGCGGCCGCCTGCGCGGCCGTCGCCGGATCGGCCCCCCCGGCCAGAGCCTTCTCCACGGCAGCGGCGCGGATCGGCGTCTCCCCCATGTTCGTCAGGGCCACTGCCGGCCGGTCGCCGTTCAGCGCGGCCACACCGACCAGCGCCCAGTCCTGGGCCCGGCGGTGGAACTTGATGTAGCTCCACCCTCGGCCGCCGGCCTTCGGCACGCGGATCTCGGCGAGGACCTCGTTCGAGGCCAGGTCGGGCTCGAACAGGCCCTTGAAGAAGTCCGCCGCCCCCACGGTCCGCGAGGCCCCGCCGGGGCCCCTGACCACCATAGACGCACCGAGCGCGAGCAGCACCGTCGGCATGTCGGACGCAGGGTCGCAATGCGACACCGAGCCGCCGATCGTTCCGACGTGCCGCACCTGGGGGTCGCCGATCTCGCCGGCCGTGTAGGCCACGATGGGGCACAGCCCATGCAGGACCGCGCTGTTCGCCACGTCGTGATGCCGGGTCAGGGCGCCGATGGCGATCTCGTCCCCGTCCTCCCGGATGTACGACAGGTCGCCGATCCGGCCGATGTCGACCAGCATGGAGGGACGGGCCAGGCGGAGCCGCATCAGCGGCAGCAGCGAGTGTCCGCCGGCCAGGATCTTCGCGTGCTCGTCACCGGACAGCAGATCGATGGCGTGGTCGACCGACTCCGCACGGGCGTACTCGAACGAGGCCGGGATCATGCGGCACCTCCCTTCGCTCGCTGGATGGCTCTCCACACCCGCTCCGGCGAGGCAGGCTTGCCGACGTCGGTCACGCCGAGGTGGCTGAGGGCGTCGACGACGGAATTGATCACCGCCGGGGGCGCGGCGATGGTGCCGGCCTCGCCGATCCCCTTGACCCCCAAGGGATTCGTGGTCGACGGGGTCTCCGTTCGGTCCAGCGTCATGGGCGGGATCTCCGCGGCCGACGGCACGAGGTATTGCGTCATGGAGCTGGTGATGAGGTTCCCGCTCTCGTCGTAGATGGCCTCCTCGTACAGCGCCTCCGCCATCCCTTGGGCCACGCCGCCGTGGACCTGGCCCTCCACGATCATCGGGTTGATCACGACACCGCAGTCGTCCACAGCGACGTATCGCAGGATCTCCACGGCACTGGTGTCGG
>JAHEXX010000022.1 GCA_023251895.1 bacterium | reverse complement strand
GCCGGGAAGCGCTACCAGGAGCTGCAACCGTCCTCGACCTACATCATGGATTACCACATGCTTCAAACCACCAAGGACGAGTGGCTGATCCGTCAGATCCGCAACGGGATGGTGGGCGCCGGGCTTCCGGTGGAGTTCTCCAAGGGCGAGTTCGGCAAAGGCCAACACGAGATCAACATCACGTACGCCGACGCATTGGAGACGGCCGACTACCACGCGATCTACAAGCACGGCACGAAGGAGATCGCGGCGCTGAACGATGTCGCGCTCACGTTCATGGCGAAATGGACGATGACTGAGGCTGGCTCCTCGTGCCACATGCACTCCAGCGTGTGGAGCGAGGACGGCGCCGAGTCCCTGATGTGGGACGACAACGGGACACATCACATGTCGGAGACGTTCCGGCACTACCTGGGCGGGCTGATGGGCACGGCTCGCGAGATGGCGTGGATGTTCGCGCCGTTCGTGAACTCCTTCAAGCGGTACCAGCTGGGGTCGTGGGCGCCCACCGCCATCGTGTGGAGCCACGACAACCGCACGTGTGGGTTCCGTGTGGTTGGCGAGCACCGGGGCAACCGGGTCGAGTCCCGCCTGCCCGGTGCGGACGTGAACCCGTACCTGGGGTATGCGGCCACGATCGCCGGCGGCCTCCACGGCATCCAGAACAAGATCGAGGCCCCGGAGATGTTCGTGGGGAACGCGTACGAGGCAAAGGACGTGCCGCGGGTGCCGTCGTCGCTTCATGAGGCCATCGACGAGATGGAGAAGGGCGAGGTCATGCGGGAGGCCTTCGGGGATTACGTGTTCGAGCACCTGCTGAACATGGCCCGGCAGGAGCAGATCATCTTCGACAACAACTGCGTGACCGACTGGGAGCTGCAGCGGTACTTCGAGCGCGGCTGACCCCCTCACCCCGATCCTGCAGCCTCGGGGTCGGTCGACCCCTAGAAGCCGGGTCGAGGGGCCCTCCGCACCCCTGCCGCCGTGCGCGAGCCTGGGGGTGGAGGTGAGGAACATGCTCGGAATCGCGATCCCACCCCTGACGCCCACGGTGACGGGCGAATCGCTGGGTTGGGTTGCGGCCGTGGTCGCGACCGCCTTGGTCGCGATCTGCGCCTGGGTCACGTGGCGGGTCAGCCAGGTGCCCAAGCACGCGGTCACGTACCACATCCGGCCGGAGGAGCGCAAGGCCGCGTAGCCGGCGACGTTCCGCCGGGGGAAACCGGCGGTCCTCAGCCCCGTTCGAACACGGGCTTGAGCGCGTAATACACGTCGCGGTACCGGCGGTACGCCTCGTCGTACGCCACGTGCCTCGCGGGATCCGGCTGATGTTCCTCTGGCTCGTAGGCCACGAACGCCCGCACCGCATCGGCCACCGTCGAGTGAACATTCGATCCCACCGCGGCCAGGATCGCGGCGCCCGTCGCGGTCGTTTCCACGCTCGTCGGGACCCGGACCGGCAGCCCGGTCACGTCGGCCTTGATCTGGCGCCACAGGGGTCCTTTGGCGCCGCCTCCCACGATCGTGAGGCGGCGGACCTCGAGGCCCGCGTTCCGCATCGCATCCAGGATGTCGCGCAGCGCGAAGGCGCTCCCCTCCAGGACCGCGCGGGTCAAGTGCGACCTGTTGTGAGCCAGCGTGAGCCCGTAGAACACGCCCCGGGCCGCGCCGTTCCATTCGGGGGCCATGGCCCCCTGCATGCAGGGCAGGAACACCAGGCCCTCGGCTCCGGGCGGCACGCCGGCGGCCTCCTTCGAGAGCAGGTCATAGGCGTCGCCTCCGCCCTCCGCTTCCGCGCTGAGTTCGAGCGGCGCGAACTGGTCCCGCCACCACCTGAGGTTCCCCCCGGAGACGAATCCCGGGTTCTCCAGGAGCCAGGCGTCGGGATCGGCGTGAGGGTGGCACTCCACCAGCATCGTGGGGTCCTCCCGCGGAGCGTCGGAGGCCGCGCACACGGGCTCCGCCGTTCCAACTACGTCGCAAACCTCGCCGGGGGCGAACACACCGGCCCCCAGCGTGGCCGCCATCTCGTCGCCGCACCCCACTGCCACCACCGTGTCGGGCGAGAGCCCGGTCGCCTCGGCGAAGGCGGCGGTGACCGTTCCGGCCGCCACCGTGGCGGGCGCGAGTTCCGGGAGCATCGAGCGGTCGATCCCGGTCGCCTCGAGCACCGGCTCCGACCACGTCCGGGTGCGGGGGTCGAGCAGTGCGAGCGACGACGCGTTCGACCAGTCGACGGCCAGGACACCCGACACCTCCTTGAGGACGAACGAGCCCGGCGACATGAGGTGGGCCGCTTGCGCGAACACGTCGGGTTCCTCGTCGCGCACCCACAGGGCCTTGAACACGGCATGCGAGGAATCGAGGTTCGCGCCGACGTTCCGGTAGAACTCGCTCGGCGCCATCCGCTCGGCCAGCGCTGCCGCTTGGGCCTCGGCCCGCCGGTCCATCCAGATCAGGGCCGGCCGGAGCGGAGCACCGTGCGCGTCGCACACCACCATCCCGTCGAGCTGCGACCCGAACGACAAGCCCTTGATCGCGCTCGGGCCCTCGGGGACCTCCTTCACCAGCGATCCGACCGCGTTCACCAGCGCCCGCGTCCACAACGTGGGGTCCTGCTCGGCCCATCCCGGGCGGGGGAACGACAGGTCGTAGGCTTCGTAAGCCGACGCCACCAACGTCCCCTCGGCCGCGTACAGCGCGGCGTTCGTTCCCTGGCTCCCGATGTCGGCGCCGATGACGTAGGGGCCGGTCACGGCAGGATCACCATCTTCAGACCGGTCCCCGAGCGGATCGTCTCGAAGGCCTCGGCGATGTGCTCCAGCGAGAATCGGTGGGTCACCACCCGGCCCAGTTCCTCCTGCCGGCGGTCCAGGTAGTCCATCGTGATCCGGTACTGGCGGTGGCTGGCTCCGTACGCTCCCAGGATCACGAGTTCCTTGTAGTGCAACTGGTTCACGTCGAGGGGGCTCACCGGGTCATGCTTGGGCAGCCCCGCGAAGTACACGACCCTGGCTCGCTTGGCGGCCATCTCCAGGGCCGCCTGCTGGGCCTGCTTGGAGGGTGCCGCCACGCTGACCCGCGATGCTCCGAGCCCGTTCGTTCGCGACATGACCTCATTGACGCCGTTGTCCTCCCCGGCTACGAACGCGTCGTCGACGAAGTGCCCCACGATCGACATCGCCAGTTCCAGCCGGTCCTTGCTGACGTCGGTCAGGTATACGGCGGCGGCCCCGCGGTCCCGCGCCATCACCGACTGCCAGCACCCGATCGGCCCGGTCCCGACGATCACCACGGTGTCGCCCAGCTGCACGTCGAGCTGCTCCACGCCGTTCAGCGCGCAGGCGAACGGGTCGGCCACGGTGGCGAGGTCCGACGGGAGGTCGGGCGGCAACGGGATCAGGTTCTTCACGGCGATGGGCGGTACCGCCGCGTACTCGGCGTAGGCCCCGGGGAACGGCTCGTACCCGTAGAGCAGGTGGTGCTCGCACAGGTTCTGGAAGCCGTCCAGGCACCACCGGCATTCGCCGCAGGTGAGGATGGAACCCAGGAAGACCCGGGCCCCCCTCTCGACGCCGGGCGGGAGGTCTGCATCAGGTGCGACCTCCTCCAGGACGCCGACCGGCTCGTGGCCGAGGACCCACGGTGCGGGCGCGCGGGGGTCGCCGTTGAAGAACGTGCGCGCGTCGGTTCCGCAGATCCCGCACGCCTCCACCTTGAGGATCCCGCCACGGCGGTCGAGCTTCGGTTCCTCGGTGTCGCGTATCTCCACCGCGTTGACGTCGGTCATGAACGCGGCCCTCATTCGGTGTCCCCCAGCTCCGCCGCGAGGGCCTCGTGGGCCTTGTCGCCGCTCCATCGTTCCCGGATCACTCGGGACAGCGCACGGGTGACGGCTTCGGGAGACCGGTGCATGAAGATGTTGCGCCCCACGGAGCAGCCGATGGCCCCCGCCGCCATCGCCTCCTCCATGCGCGACAAGAGTTCCTGGTCCTCCAGGCGCGAGCCGCCGGCCAGGACGACCGGGATGCCGTTCGCGGCCTCGACGAGCCTTCCGAACGACTCCGGGTCGCCCGGCCAGTTCGTCTTCACGATGTCCGCGCCCAGCTCCGCGCACAGCCGGACGTTCCGGCGGAGGTACTCGAACCCGTACTGAACCTTCAGTTCCTCCACCGACGCGTACGTCGTGGGGAACTCGGCCTCGGCGATGAACGGCATCCCTTGCGACGCGCACTCGCGGCCGACGGCCGAGAGGATCCGGATCATCCCGGCCTCGGTGTCACCGCCGAGTGCAGTGAACAGCACTACGCAATCCGCCCCGAGGCGCAACGCCTCCTCGACCTCGGCGATTTGGACGATCTCCGGCCGCGCGCCGTCCGGACCGGCCGAAGCCGACAGCAGCAGGGCGAGCGACGTCGCGGGCGAAAACGCGGGCTCCGCCACACGGATCATGCCCTTGCTCATCATGATGACGTTGGCCCCGCCGGCCACCGCCTCCGCCGTCCGCGTCGTGATGTCCGCCAGCGGCTCGAGGAACGTCGGCGAAGTCATGCCGTGGTCCAACGCGCAGATCACCGAAACCCCCGCCTGGTCGATGACCCGCTTGAGCCGCATCGACTTCCCGACTTGTGCGGTCACGTGTACCTCCTCCCGGGGCCCCGCCGGACCACCGTGAACTCGAACGCGTCCGCCAGGTGGTGCTCGTGGGAGGACAGGAGCGGGCGTCCGTCGTCCGCGAAGTCCACCTGGCGCAGGTAGAGCAACATGGTGCCCCTGGGGACCCCGAGCTTGGCGGCCACGACCCGGTCGGCCCGGACCGGCCGGAAGCTGGCAACCCCGTGGTGGATCGCGATCCCCAGCGAGCGCTCGAGCATCTCGTAGATCGAGCCTCGCACCAGGCGTTCGCGAAGCTCGGGCCGGCGCTCAACCAAGCTGGCCGGGAGCAGGTCGCGGGAGAACACCACCGGCGTGCCGTCGGCGGTCCGGACCCGCTCGATCACGAGCAGGTCAGCGCCGGGCTCAAGGCCCAGCCGCACGGCCTCGTCCTCGGGCGCGGGCTCGACCCGAACCCCGCCGTCCTCGTACCCCGGCCGCATCCCCGCCGCGCGTATCGCGTCGGTCACTCCGAAGTTCGCATCCAGGTTGTTCGTGACGCGGGGGCGCATCGCGACGAAGGTGCCGGCCCCGCGCGTCCGGGTGACGAGACCTTGGTCCTCCAAGAGCCGAAGGGCCTCGCGGAGTGTGGCCCGGGACACCCCCATCTCCGAAGCCAGCTCCGGCTCGGGCGGGAGCTGGCTGCCCGGCCGGAGCCGGCCCCTTGCGATCCAAGATTCCAGGTCCTCGCGGACAGCCCGCGACAGGGGCTTCGATGCCGTCTTGAGGGCCACGGCGGGCATTATTTGTCAGACAAATCGCCCACGTCAAGCCTTTGTCAGACAAAGATGGACCCACGGGCCTCGGCTACACTTCCCGCCCATGAAACCGGTCGTCCTCGTCGGCCACGACCCCGTGGAGACCTTCGGCGTGGCGCCGACGGCGCTCCGCGCCGCCGGCGCGGAACTGGAGCTGATCGAGCACCGCGCCGGCACCGGCGACGTCCTTCCCAACCTCGACGACGTGTCCGGGATCGTGCTCTTCGGCGGCGAGATGAACGCCGACCAGATCGATCACTACCCGTTCCTGCTGGACGAACGGGCGCTGGTCCGCGAGGCCTTCGACCGGGGAGTCCCCTATCTGGGCATCTGCCTCGGCGCGCAGATCCTGGCTCGGGCCCTGGATCGGCCGGTCTACCTGGCGGATGTGAGGGAGATCGGGTTCAACGCGCTGCACCCCACCGCGGAGGCTCCGAACGACCTGTTGATGTCCGCCTTCCGGGACGAAGACATGGTCTTCCACTGGCACGAGGACACGTTCGACTTGCCGGACGGTGGCGTGCTGCTCGGCGCCGGTGACGACGTACGGAACCAGGCCTTCCGCGTCGGCGACCGGACCTGGGGAGTGCAGTTCCACTTCGAGGCGGACCGTGCCGAGGTCGAGCTGTGGCTGAGCGAGGTGGATGACACCTACCTGGACAAATGGGGCAAGAGCCGCGGGCAGATCCTGGACGAGTCCGATCGGTTCCTCTCCGGTCAGGAGGAGCGAGCGGTGGAAGTCTTCAGGCGGTTCGCGGAGGTCGTGCGCACCGTTGCCTAACGCCAGCTTCCTGTTCCTGTCCCAGGAGGACGTCGTGGCGGCGGGCGGCCTGGACATGGGGCCGACCATCGAGGCGGTGGAGGAATCCCTCAGGCTCCTCGCCACCGGGGACGCGATCCTTCCACCCAAGTCGTCGATCCGGTGGAGCGACGCGATCGATTCGGAGGAACGAGAGGGCCGGATCATGGCCATGCCCGCGTATGTGGGCGGAAGCTTCCGGGTTGCGGGATTCAAGTGGATCCCATCGGTACCGGACAACCCTTCCCGGGGGCTGCCCCGAGGCATCGGCCTGATCGGGCTGACCGACCGGGACACGGGATTGCCGCTCGCGGTCATGGACGGGACCGTCGTATCGGCGATGCGGACCGGTGCGGTCACGGGGGTCGCCGCCCGGTTGCTCGCCGCGACGGGCTCCTCCGTGGCGACCATCCTCGGCGCGGGCGTCCAGGCCAAGACCCAGCTCATGGCGTTGGAAGTGTCGCTGGCGCTCACCGAGGTTCGGATCTGGGATGTAGATCCGGACCGGGCCCGCGCCTTCTGCGAACGTGAAGCACGGCAAGACTTCTCGCTCGTTCCCGTGGACGACCCGCGCGACGCGTGCGGGGACGCCGCTGTGGTGGTGGCTGCGACGCTGGCGCGCGAGCCCTACGTCCTGCCCGGTTGGCTGGCCCCTGGGAGCACCTTCGTGTCCATCAGCTCGCTCGACCCGACCGTGGAGCTGATCGCATCCGCGGATGTCCTGGTATGCGACTCCTGGGAGCACGAGACCGAATTCCCGTCCCGGGCGTTCGCTCGGGCCCTGGCGGCGGGGGTCGTCGACCGGGATCGCGTGGCCGAGCTGGGCGAGCTCCTGGTCGGCTCCCGCCCCGGCCGGAAGGGACCCCTGGACCGAGTCTTCGTGTCTCCGGTCGGGCTGGCCGTCGAGGATGTCGCAGCCGCATACCGCGTATACGGGCGGGCCGCCGAACTGGGCCTCGGGGTTCGGCTGGACCTGTGGCGATCGCCGGTCTGGACCTAGCGCAAGCAGGATCTCGGGTTCCGCCGGTACGTCCGCCCCGAATAGAATCGGGCTCTCGAAGCAGGGACCAAGGAGGAGGCGAGGGATGGCCGACCTGAACGTCGTCACGTTCCGCCCGGATCCGGGGCAGTACGCCTGGACCTTCGGAGGCGTCGAGCCGCTGATGAAGGTGAGGCCCGGCGACATCGTCGAGTTGTGGACCGAGGACTGCTTCTGCGGCAAGGTCCGCAGCGTGGAGGACCTGGCCTCCGAGAAGATCGTCTTCCCGTTCCTCAACCCCCAGACCGGCCCGTTCTACGTGGAGGGGGCGGAACCCGGCGACACGCTCGCCCTGCACTTCGTCTCGATCGAGCCGGCCCGAGATTGGGGGGTCTCCACGACCTTCCCCCTCTTCGGCTCGCTCACGTCGACGCTCCGAACCGTCACGCTCCAGGACCCGCTTCCCGAGGTCGTCTGGATGTACGAGGTCGACCGGGAACGTGGGGTGGCCCGGTACCAGGCCCGGAGCAGCGACTACTCGGTCGAGCTTCCGCTGTCCCCGATGCACGGCACCGTCGGGGTGGCCCCTCCGAACCTGGAGGCTCGCCTGTCGCTCGTCCCCGATACCCACGGCGGGAACATGGACACGCCGGAGATGCGCGCCGGCACGACGTGCTTCCTGGGCGTGAACGTCGACGGAGCGCTGTTCTCGATCGGCGACGGCCACTATCGGCAGGGGCAGGGAGAGACCTGCGGGGTCGCGGTGGAGGGAGCCATGGACACCGTGCTCATTGTGGACCTCGTCAAGAGGCGGACGACCCCCTGGCCCAGGCTGGAGGACGACGAGTACATCATGTCGGCCGGCTCGTCCCGCCCACTGGAGGACGCGTTCCGCATCGCCCACTCGGACCTCATCGCGTGGATGGTCGAGGACTTCGGGTTGGAGAAGCTCGATGCCTACCAGCTGCTCACCCAGATCTCCGAGACTCCCGTGGCGAACGTGTGCGACCCCAACTACACGATCACCGCGAAGGCCCCCAAGCGGTTCCTGCCGGGGTCGGACGTGTACACGGGAGCCCGAGCCCGCCTGAAGGAGATGGCCGCCACCTACAGTGCCGAAGGCCCGTACAGGCGCTGAGCGTTCCCGGCCAGGATCAGCTCGGCCCATCGGAGTGCGGTGGCCCGGTCGATCGTGGAGTCCTCGATCAGCCGGCCCAAGGCCCCGGCCAGGGCATCCCTCCACCACATCGCGCCCAGGAAGAACAGCTCGGGAAGCCGCGATGCGTCCGTGGCGAACAGCAGCTTCGATGCGGGAGCCAGGTCCAAGGCCTCCAGAACGATCTCCGGACCGCGATGCGCGGCGAACGTGAGGGCCATCGATAGATCGAGATAGACGTTCGGGTACACGCTCGCCAGGTATGACGCCTGCCCCACGAACGGGTAGCAATGTAGAAGGACGATCGGGACGTCCGCGTACCGCTCGTCCTCGAGCAGCGGCCGAAGCAACGACGGGTCGGCCCGGTGCAGGGCGAGATCCGTGTCCCCGAACCCCGTGTGGACCTGGAGCGGGACCGGCCGATCTCGCACGGCATCGAGGGCCTCGGACAGGAAGAACGAGACGAGCGGTGCGTCGGTCAGCCGGGGCGTATCGGTCCTTACCCATCGGGCATAGGCGTCGGCCGCATCGTCGGGATCGGCCGGGGGGAGCTCGAGGCCGCATCGATATGCCGCGATCGTCTTGAGCCCCGCGGCCCCGCCGGCCACCGCCTCCTCTACCATCGCGCGGAACCGGCCGCGGACGGTGGCGAACACCCTCCAACCCTCCGCGGCGGCCTCCGCGGTCGTCTCGATGCGGAGCACCCTTCGGACGGCGCAGGGAACGAGCGCCGCGTGGTCCGCGATCGACAGGGCCCCGGAGAACCGGAACCCGTCGTCGACGAGCATCTCGGCGAGACCGCACGCTTCGAGGAGCCTCCGGGTGAACGGCTCAAACCCCTCCCGCGCCCGGAGCTCGGCGATGGCTCCCTCGTTCGCCTCCACCCCGAGGAAGCGCGCGAGGTCCCGGACGGCCCGGTGGTGGGACGGGTGGTCGCGCATCGCCGCGGTCATCGCCGGGTCCGTCGCCTCGCTCAGTACGTCGGCGAGGAGGTGGCCGGCCCCGGGGTCGGCGAGCGGGTGCGCGTGGTGATCGACGGCACGGATCTCGTCCAAGGCGGGGCGAAGCTCCTCCGCGGGGCTCATCAGTACCGGAGGAAATGGCCCCGGAATTGGGCCTCCTCGTCCACCGCGGAGTACCACTCCCATTCGGATCGACGCACCGCGAGATAGGACCTCGCGAGCAGGTCACCGAGGGCATCGGTCAGCACCTCGTCGCTCGCCAACGCCTTGAGCGCCTCTCCGAGGTTCGTTGGGTACCGGTGGGCTCCGCGGTCGGCGCGCTCCCCATCGGACATCGTCGCTGGGTCGACGTCGAGGGGTTCCGGGGGATCAAGGTCCCGCTCGATGCCGTCGAGGCCGGCAGCGATGAGCCCGCCGAACGCGAGGTACGGGTTGCACGACGCGTCGGTCGGTTTGTACTCGAGGTTGGTGGAGGGCTCCTCGAGGCCCCATAAGGTCGATGGAACACGCACGGTTGCCTCCCGGTTGTCGGGGCCCCAGCATACGTAGGCCGAGCTCCAGTGCTGCGGCAGCAGCCGCTGGAAGGAGTTGAACGAGGGTGCGGTCAAGCCGAGGAGCCCTGGGGTGTGGGCCAGGATCCCCGCGATGAACCGCTCCGCCGTCGTCGACAGGCCGTACCGCCCGGCCGGATCGTGGAAGAGGTTCCGTTCCCCGGCCGGGTCCCACACGCTGAAGTGGACGTGGGCGCCGTTGCCTGCCTGGTCAGGCCAGGGCTTGGGCGCGAGCGACGCAACCAGCCCGAACGTCGCCGCCACGGCGCGGATCGTGTCCCGGACGAGGATCTGCGTGTCGGCCGCCTGGACCGCGGGGCGGTGGGCCACGGACAGCTCCTGCTGTCCGTAGCCCAGCTCCGCGTAGTACTGCTCGAGCTGGATGCCCTGGGCTTCCAGGGCCTGGACGATGGCATCGGCCACCTCTTGAGCCGCGGTCATCCCGATGGTCGAGAAGCACAGGCTCTCGTCGATGGGTACGTATCGTCCCTCGACCTCCCGAGCCAGGCTGAACTCGTTCTCGACGGCGCACCGGAGCACCATGCCCCGCTCCGCCAGCCGCTCGGCCATCCGCTTCAGGAAGTTCCGCGGCCCGGCTTCGTAGGGTTGTCCGTCCAGCCGGAAGTGGTCGACGAGCATGGCCGCGGAGTGCGGCGCGTACGGCAGCACGGTGAAGGTGTCGGGGTCGGGGACCAGACGGATCTCACCCACCGGCCCCATCCCCTCGACCGGCTGGAGCTGATCGAGCGAGTTCATGGCCTGCATGGCCACGGTCAGCCCGATGCCCGTCCGGATCCTGTCCTCCAGGCGCTCGACGTGCGCGGTCTTGCCCCGGACCACCCCGCCGTTGTCGCAGTAGAGGAACCGAACGAGCCGAACCCCCGCCTCCCGACAGGCGGCGACGACCTCTTCCGGCGTCATCGGCTCAGGCGGGGGCGGCGTCCTCCGCGATCTCCTGCTGCGCCACGCCTTCGGCGAGCAGCTCCTCGTCCGTCTTCCCGCGGCGCGTGCGCTGGGAGATCGCCCAGATCAAGATGCCAACGATCACGGACGTGGCCGTGACCCCGAACATCCACGCGTTCCACACGGCGAGCCTCGGGAACCCGGTTGGATACCACGACCCGACGAAGATGAAGAACACGGCGAGGAGGTTGATGACCGTCCCAACCGCGCCGCAGACATAGAGCCACCCGACGGAGATCCGCCGCTCCTGCTCGAACCGCTCCGGGTTGGCGCGCTTGGCGAAGAAGATGTCGAGGAACAGCAGGGCGGTCGAGATGCACCAGACGATCGTCAGGCCTGCGTACAGGATGTAGAAGGCCTTAAAGGGGTCGCTCCCACCGGCACCGAAGACGAAGAAGATGAGGATCGTGATGACGGATCCGACGATGGTCTGCAGGATCACGCCGTTCGCCGGAACCTTGTTCCTGTTGACCCGTCCGATCTGGTGGGGGAGGCGCTTCTCCAGGCCGGACACGAACAGCAGGCGCGCGAAAGCGTAGTTGTAGACGACCGTGGCGGTGATGAAGACCCACATCAGGATCAGCGCCACGATGATCCCGAGGCCCTTGCCCATCGCGGCGCCGACGGCTTCGGCTCCACCGCTCGTGGCGTTCGCCCCGCCGGCCTTGATCACGACCATGTTCCCCCACGTGGTCCAGAGGTAGGCCGCCATCACTATGATGCAGCCCCAGAACAGGTAGGTCTTGATCGCCTTCTCTCCGCCGGTCACCTCGACGCCCATGTTCAGCGGCGTCTCGATCCCAAGGAGCGCGAGTATCGCGAACGAGAACCAGGTGAGGTTCGCGGGGACCCCAAGAGCGAGATGCTCGCCCTGGAACGGGTTCCATCCCGATGCCGCGAACGACGTCGCCGAGGGGTTCCCCTTCAGAAGCCACACGACGCCAGCCAGGCCCATCAGGAAGATCGCTGCCGCGTAGGCGAAGAACTGGACGTTCACGTAGTTCTGCGTGACCCGCATCCGGAGCAGCGACATCGCCGCGCTGAACCACAGCACTGCGAGGATCACGATCCCGACCTGCCAGTTATGGGTCAGGATCGAAC
Source organism: bacterium (assembly GCA_023251895.1). Lineage (GTDB taxonomy): Bacteria > Actinomycetota > UBA4738 > UBA4738 > HRBIN12 > JAHEXX01. The sequence goes on along the minus strand of JAHEXX010000022.1, from coordinate 15,539 downwards.
GGTCGAGGAACGTCGCGATCTGCTGGGCGAAGCTGACCACGATGATGCCGGCAGTGACCATCACGATCGGCCCTGGCCACCACGCCACGAACCCGGCGAAGAACCCCCAGAACGGGCCGAGGACCTTGTGGGTCCAGACGTACAGGGACCCCTCCTCGGGGAACATCCGTCCGAGCTGAGCGGTGACGAACCCGCCGGTGATCAGGAACGTCAGGAACGCGAGGGGCCAGAAGACGAACATCGACGGCCCGGCGGGTTGCACACTGGCGGAGTTTGTAATGAACAGGACGATCCCGACGAAGATCACGACCAGGTCGAACGGTCCGAGCGTCTTGGCAACGAGGACCGGCGCGACCTTCTCGGAGATCATCACGTTCTCATCTACTTGCGTGGACATCCGGACCCCCTCTCCCTTTTCGGGGGCGCGGCCAACCGTGGACGGGCGCATACCCCCGAGCCTGGCTATTCGCTGCGAATTCTCACTCCCTCGGCCCCTTCTGTCGAGTCCGGATCTAGGACGGAGCGGCCGAGATCCCGTGGAGTCGCTGAGTGTTGCCTGCCAGGACATCTCGACCGACCTTCTCGGCCTCGTCCGGGGTCAGGAGGTCACGGTCGACCATCCCGGCGAGCGTGCGATCGAGGGCCTTACGAGCGATGCGTGCTCCCACCCAGAAGACCTCGGGCTCGGAGGCCTCGTCGGAGCCGTACAGCAGCTTGGTCGTGGGCACCATGCCGATCAGGGTTTCGAGGACCCAGTCGATCCACGACCATGCCCACGGGATCAGGGCGGACAGGTCCAGGTACACGTTGGGCAGGACCGAGGCGACGTACCCGGCCTCGGGGACCCACGGGTCACCCCCGTGGATCAGCACGATCGGTTGATGGGCGTGGTCGACGAGCAGCGGGAACAGGTCCTGCGGGCGGGCGTGGCCCAGCTGGATGTCGGCGTCGCCGCCGCCGCAGTGGATGTGGACCGGGCGGTCGTTGCGCTTGGCCGCGGCCATGGTCCGGCGAAGCAGGAAGTCCCGCACCGGCTTGGCGTGTTCCCGGCTCTCACGCCAGCCGTCCCGACGCCATCGCGCGTGCGCATCGGCCGCCTCGCCGGGGGCCGGATCCCCGACGTCCAGCCCCGTTCGATAGGCGATGATCGACTTGAAGGCTACGCAGCGAGGATCTCCCGCGGCCTTCTCCACCTCCTCCTCCACCGCCGATACGAGGTCGTCGAACGGTTCCTCGCGGTGCTCCACGATCCACGGCTCGAGGCGGGCCACGCGATGAACGGCGACGCCCAGGTCCTTCTCGAATTCCTCGGCGGGGATCGGCGGTTGCGGATACCCCTCGTCTGACAACACACCCACCACGTGCTCATCCGCGAGCAGCCCCGTGGTGTATCCGACGGCATCCGCCCGCAGCGCCTCGGCCCTGGCCGCAGCGACCGCCTCCTTCGTCGGCTCGCACCCCAGGTATCCGGCGAGCCACCGCCGAAGCGTGAGCGCGAAGATGCTGGAGTCGGACAGCTCCTCGACGCGTGCCCACGTCTTCGGGTCGGATCGGCTCGAGGACATGAAGCACGTTCCGAGGAAGGTGCACCTGGCCTCGAAGCCCCCCGGATCCCGCGCCACCAGGTCCGCGACCCGGTAGGGATGGACGTGGTCGTCCACGACCTCCGCGTCGGCGAGGTTCACGTCGCTCACGTCGCCGCCCCTCTCAGTACCGCCACCGATGGGCACGCACCAGGTCCTCTTCCTTGCGATCCCTGGACGCCTCGTGCTCCGCGCGCCGGGTGGCCAGGAACGAATCGAAGAGCAGATCCCCCATGGCCTCGCGCAGTACCGCAGACTCTTCCATCCGCTCGACGGCCTCACCCAGCGAGGCCGGCAGGCGCTCGATGCCCTTTGCGGCTCGCTCCTCCTCGGGCAATCCGGCCGGATCCTCGGTGATGGGGGGCGGGAGCCGGAGCCCCTGGTCCATCCCGGCCAGGCCGGCGGCGATCACGGACCCCACGACAAGGTACGGGTTGCCGGCGGCGTCGATCGACTTCAGCTCCACGTTTGTGGCGGCGTCGCGGCTGCCCACCATCCCGGTGATGAAGCGCAGCGCGGCCTCGCGGTTCTCGGGTCCCCAGCACGTGAAGGCGCCGGCCCAGCGGTGGGGCTGGAGGCGGAGGTAGCTCACCTCGCTGGGGCAGATGACGGCCGAGAGGGCCGGCAGCTCGGCGAGGACGCCGGCCACGAAGGCCTCCGCTTGCTCCGTCATCCCCAGGGGCCCGGCGCCTCCGACCAGGAGATCCCCCCGATCGGCGTCCCACAGGCTGAAGTGCAGATGGGCGCCGTTCCCCACGGCCCCGGGGAACACGACAGGGGCAAAGGAGGCATCCAGGCCGTGCCGGGCAGCGACCCCCCGGATCGTCTGGCGGACCAGGAGGTTCTCGTCGGCCGCCCCCACGGCGTCGCGATGGGCCACCGACACCTCGAACTGTCCGATCGAGTACTCGGGGTGGAACTGCTGGACGCCCAAGCCCTCGGCCTCCAACGCGTCGATCAGGTCCACCGCGAACCCCGAGTACGGGGTGAGCACGACCGCGCTGTAGCCGGGACCCCGGTGGGAAGGCACCGGGTCCGGCTCCTCCCGGCGGCCCAGGAACCACTCGACCTCGAAGGCGCAACGGAGCTCGATCTCCAGGCGGGCCAGGCGATCGACCATCCGGCGCAGGAACGAGCGCCCGCATGCCGGCCACACGTTCCCGTCCTGGTCGTACTGGTCCACCGGGGCCCAGGCCCACCCGGGTTGTGCGTCGAGCGCCACGCAGGCCTCCGGATCGGGTATCAGGCGCATGTCCCCCGAGGGCCCGTCCAGGCTGGGGGTTGAGGTGATCTGATCATCGACCAGGAATACCGAGAACACGTAGGACAGCCCGACCCCCAGTCGTGTGACCTCCTCGAGTCGCCGAAGGGGGATGCACTTGACCCGGGTGACCCCCGCGTTGTCCACCATGGCCAGGGCCACGGCCCGGACCCCCGCCTCTGCGAGCGCCTCGGTCGCCGCTCGAGCGGCCTCGCTCGTTCCTCGATCCGCCATCTCGGATCCCCCCACCAGCCCATCCCCTCCGGCGCGACGCCGTTCAGAACAGCTCCTGGTACTCCTGGCGCTCCCAGTCGGTGACCGAGTCGGCGAACCGCGAGAGCTCGTACCGGCGCATCGTCGTGTACGCGGAGACGAACTCCTCGCTGAAGAACTCCTTCGTGGCCGGCTCGGACTCCAGCGCGTCCAGCGCCTCCGGGAGCGACGACGGCAGCTTCTCGAAGTCTGGGTCGTCCTCCGCGGGGATCCCCGGCCTGGAAGACGGGCCGGGATCGATCTTGTCCTCGATCCCCTTCAGCCCGGCCTGAAGGAGCGCGGCGCCCACCAGGTACGGGTTCGACAGTGCGGTGGGGGCCCGGTACTCCACGTGCCGGGACTCGACCGAGCCGCCTTTCACCCGCACCAGCGCAGAGCGGTCCTCGAGCCCCCAGGAGATGTTGGTGGGGCTGAACGTGTGACGCCGACGGCGACGGTGGCAGTTCACGGTCGGTGCGATCAGCGCGTCGATGGCCTTCGCATACCGGATCAGGCCCCCGATGAAGTGGCGACACGCCTCGGAGATCCCCAGCTCGCCGGCGTCGTCGCCGAAGACGCTGGCGCCGGAATCCGTTCGCCTGAGGGAGATGTGCGTATGGCACCCGCTCCCAGCGGAATCCCCGAACGGCTTCGACATGAACGTCGCCAGGAGCCCGTCCTGTTTCGCGATCTCCTTCACCCCGTTCTTGAACGTGAATCCCTTGTCGGGGCCGTCCAGCCCGGCACCCGGGGCGTAGTTGATCTCCCATTGCGAGCCCGCGTACTCGCAGTTGGACGTGATGATCGACACGCCGATCTGAGGCATCTCCTCCATGATCCGGTGGATCGTGCCGACCCAGTCGTTCCGGACCGTGTTGAAGATGTGATACCCGGAGAACAGCTGCTCGTGGGTGTCCGCCGTCAGCAGGTAGAACTCGAACTCAGACCCCATGACCGGCTCGAAGCCCATGGCCCGGCACTTGTCGAGCGCTCGCCGAAAGACCCGGCGCGGCGTGGCCTCGAGGGGAGTGCCGTCGTACCAGGTCGCGTCGCAGATGAACCGCGCGGTGTGCTCAGCCCACGGCACCACGGCCGCGGTCGCCGGGTCCGGGGTGAGGAGTTGGTCGGCGTAGCTCTTCTCCTCGTTGTAGAGGGTTCCCGGCACCACGTCGGACCGCGTGTCCAGCACGCTCGCGCCGCCGTACATGTTGAGCCCCTTCGCCGCGTAGCTCTCCGCGTGCTCGACGGGGATCGTCTTGGACCGCGAGATACCGTGCATGTCCGGCAGCTCGAACCGGATCCACTTCACGCCGGCGCCGTGCCACTCCTCGAGGATCTGCTCGATATCGCTCACTCCTCGCCTCCTTGCTCGTACGGTGTCCCGCGGTTCCAGCCGGCAAGCTCATTCCGAAGCAACGGCGCTGACCCACCTGAGGAGGTCCCGCTCCGTGACGATCCCTACTATCCGATCCCCCTCAACCACAACCAGCCGGCGGACGTCGTTGGCGTTGAGCAGGTCGAATGCCTCCGCCATCTCCATCCCGGGTGGCGCGGAGATCACCGGGGACGACATGACGTCGCTTACCCTTCGTTGCAGGAGGTCGGACTGGTCCAAGATGCGGCGGGTCAGATCCCGTTCGGTGAAGACGCCGACGGCCCGATCCCCATCTGCCACGATCACCGATCCGATGTCGCTCTCGACCATACTCCGCACCGCCTGCTCCACGAGGTCGTCGGGCGCCACCGTGACGACGTCCTTGGTCATGATCTCGCCGATGGTGTCCGGGGCTCTGGTCATCCGGTTCCTCCCGTCTGGTCGCCGGTCGGGCGAAGCGGATGCTAGTACCCCCGATGCCGCGTCGTAAATCCGAGAGCCGGCGCCCCCACCCGATTCAACGAGACAGCTCGCGCAGGCGGATGATCCGTACGGCCATCATGAGGTCGAACCAGCGGTCGTCGTCGGACAGGTCCACCCCGGCCACCTGACGGATCTTTTCGAACCGCTGCCGCAGCGTGTTGCGGTGAACGAACAGTTTCTCCGCGGCCAGCTTGGCGTTGCCCAAACACTCCAGATAGACCTCCACGGTGCGGAACAGCCGCGTCCCCTTCTCCCGGTCGTGCTCCAGCAGCCGCTCCAACCGCTCCTGGTAGACGTCGCGGACCTGCTGCTGGGCGACGCTGAACAGGTGCCACTGGGCCCCCAACTCGTCGAACGTGACCGCCGCCCCCGGACCTCGCACTGCCCGCCCCATGAGGAGCGCCTGGCGGGCCTGCTCGAAGCCGTCGGGGTAGTCCTCGACCCGGCTGCACACGCGCGACACCCCGGCCGAGATCAGCAGCTCCGGCGCCCGCTCATGGTCGGACTTGGCTTCCTGGAGCCGCTCGGCCAGCTTGTCCAGGCTGGTCGCGTCGGCCAGGCGAAGCAACCCGGTGAGCGTGTGGTCCCGGTGGATGAACAGCGACCCGGGGAACCGTCCGGCCAGATCCTGGCGGACCGCCACCCACAGGCGTTCCCCGTCGAACTCCGCGGGGTGCGCCGTCACCTCGAACACCACAACCACGTGGGGGCGGTTCAGGTCGACGCCCAGCCGGTTGGCCCGGGCCTCCACCCCCAGGTCACCATCCTCACCGAGTACGAGCGCCTCGAACAGGTCGCGAACCACGTTGCGTTCGGTGAGCGCCTCGATGAGCCGGGCGTTCTGCACGGCGAGCGCGGCCTGCGAGGCAACGGTTGACAGCAGTTCCTGGTCCTCGGCCCCGAACGACTTCTTGCCGGCGGCGAAGCACACGAACGTCCCGACGACGCGGTCCGAGACCCGCATCGGTGCGACCAACGCTGTTCTCGTTTGCGGTGCAAAGGGATCGAACGCGGCGAACGTGTCGCGGTGTTCCCGCCGAGTCAGCATCACCGGCGACGTCGCGCCGAGCAGGCGGCCCCATGGACCGTCGGCCGGCACGGCGTTCGGGGGGCTCCCGCTCGGGTCGGGCCCCGCGGCCCAGAACGTCTCCAAGCCCAGATGCGAGCCCTCCTCGTCGAGGGTGAGCACCGCACAGTGATCGGCTCCAAGCAACGTCCCGGCCGTCGACGCCAGGCGGAACAGGATGTGCCGGAGCGAGGACGTCTGCACCACGGCCTGGCTGGCTTCGGCGAGCGAATGCAGCACCTGCACCTGCCGGGCCTGCCGCTCGTACAGCTGCGCGTTCTCGACGGCGGCGCCGATCAGCGCCGACAGCGCGTCCATCAGGATCAGGTCGTCGTCGCCGAACCCCTGGGGCGCCTCGGTATGCATCGCGATCACCCCGACCAGCCGCTCGTCGGGCCCGACCATGGGGATCGTGAGATACGACTGGAAACGGTCGTCGTCCAGCTCCGGAACGAACTTGAATCGCGGATCGGAAGTCGGGTTGTCCTTGATGATGCCGGGCTGGCGGGTCAGCGCCGTCCACCCGGTGAGCCCCTCGCCCATGGCCAGCGTGAACCGCCCCACCCACTGCTCGTAGCCATCCACCGCCGCGCGCACCACCAGGCGTTCCCCGTCCGGGTCCCAGAGGTAGACCAGAGTGCCGTGGCACCCGGTGAGCTCCTTGCACAGACGCACCACGTACTGGAGGAGCCGATTCAGATCCAGGGTGGATGCGACGCTCACGATCATCTCGAATAGCGCGCCGGTCTCCACTCGCTTGTCCTGGAGCATCGCTCGCAGGGCCCGCGCAGCTTCCACGGGGCGTGTGCGAAGTGCCGCCTTCGGCGACCTCGGGGTGGTGGTCTGGGCCATATCGAGGCTCCTCAGAGGCCCGACGGTACCACGACTGACCAGGCGGCGAAAGGGCATCGTGAAGTATGCACGGTGCACATCGGAACGACGCCGCGCCCTCGTCGGGGGATCCGGGGGTTGGATGGACATCGGCCGCTGCATGACCGGAACCTCGCCGAACCGGCATCATTGGGGGCATGCCGCCGACCCGCGTGGCCCTGTTCGTGACGTGCCTGGTCGACCTCCTGTACCCGGAGGTCGGCGAGTCCACGGTCGCGCTGCTCCGCGACGCCGGGGTAGACGTGGACTTCCCCGAGTCACAGACGTGTTGCGGGCAGCCACCGTACAACTCGGGGTTCCACGAAGAGGCCCAGCGGATGGCTCGAACGTTGCTCGACGCGTTCGATGGCGCCGAGGCGGTGGTGTCGCCGTCGGGCTCGTGCACCGCGATGGTTCGCTCCTTCTACCCGCACCTGTTCCACGGGACACCGGATGAACAACGCGCGAACGCCCTTGCCGGCAAGACGTACGAGCTGTCGGAGTACCTGGTGGACGTGCTCGGGGTGGGGCGGATCGAGGGTTCGTTCGACGCGCGGGTCACCTACCACGACTCGTGCCACGGCCTGCGTGAGCTGGGGCTGACGGGGCAGGGGCGGAGGCTGCTGTCCGGCATCGAGGGGCTCGAGCTGATCGAGATGGCCCGGCCCGAGGCTTGCTGCGGTTTCGGCGGAACGTTCTCGGTGCGGCTGCCGGAGATGGCCACGGCGATGGCCGACGACAAGCTGGACCAGGCCGCCGCGACGGAGGCCACCGTCATGGTGGCCGGCGACTCGGGCTGCCTGATGCACCTGGCCGGCCGTCTGTCCCGGCTGGGACGACAGATGCGGCCGATGCACCTCGCTGTCCTGCTGGCCGAGGCCAGGGGGCTCCGCGAGCTGAGCGAGGCCCGGCCGTGACCGCCGAGGACGAGCTGGTCGGCACCTTCGAGCAGCGCGCCCACGTCCAGCTCGAGCACCCCCAGGTCGGCCGGAACATCGGGGCGGCCATGGACATGATCCTGGGGGTCCGGGCGGGAGTCTTCCAGGGTGCGGATGTCGAGGCTATGCGGGCGGCCGGCGAGGCCATCCGGGCTCATACCGTGGCGAACCTGGACGGCTATCTGGACACGTGGGCCTCGAACGCCGAGGCCCGTGGCACGAAGGTGTTCTTCGCCGACACCGGCGGGGAAGCCGTGGAGTATGTCTCGCGGGTCCTCCGCGACCGTGGCGCACGGCTCGTGGTCAAGGGGAAGTCCATGGCCTCCGAGGAGATCGGGCTGACCCCAGCCCTGGAACGGGAAGGCATGGAGGTGGTCGAGACCGACCTCGGCGAGTACATCGTGCAGATCGGCCACGAACCCCCCTCGCACATCATCGTCCCCGCCATCCACCACGACCGGCAGGAGATCCGCGACCTGTTCAACCGGGTCCACGGCACCGACCTCCCCGACGAACCCGCCCGCATCACGCGGTTCGCCCGCGAGCACCTCCGGACGAAGTTCCTCTCCGCCGATGCCGGCATCACCGGTGTGAACTTTGCCATCGCCGAGACCGGCTCGATATCGATCGTGACCAACGAGGGGAACGGGCGGATGTCCTCGTCCATGCCGCCCGTCCATATCGCCTTGATGGGGATGGAGCGGATCCTGCCGTCGTTCCGCGAATTGACGGTGATGCTCCCCTTGCTCACGGCGAGCGCGACCGGACAGCGCGTATCCACCTACTTCAACGTGATCACCGGACCACGGCGGCCCGAGGACCCCGACGGGCCCGACGAGCTCCACGTGGTTGTGATCGACAACGGACGGTCGGCGATCCTGCCGACCGAGTTCCGGTCGATCCTGCATTGCATCCGGTGCGGCGCATGCCTGAACGTGTGCCCCGTGTTCCGGCACGTGGGCGGGCACGCCTACGGTTCCGTGTACGGCGGCCCCATCGGGGCGGTGCTGACGCCGCTGCTTCAAGGGTTCGAGCGGGCCGGAGATCTGCCACACGCGTCCTCGCTCTGCGGGGCGTGCACGGAGATCTGCCCGGTGAACATCCCGCTCCACGAGCACCTGCTGGGGCTCCGCCGGGAGGTGGCCCGGGTCCGGGCTCCGTGGGCCGAGCGGGCCACGTTCGGGTGGTGGTCGCGGCTGTGGGCAAACGCGCGAAGGTACCGGTTCTTCATCGGGGTGTCCCGGATGGCCCAGCGGCCGTTCGCCCGGCGGGGCCGGATCGGTCGGGCCCCATGGCCCTTCTCCCGATGGACCCGGGGGCGGGATCTGCCCGGGGTGGCGCTGGAGACGTTCCGGGAAGGATGGAGGAGGCGCGAGGGTGGAACGTAGCACGTTCCTGGCCCGCGTCCGCGAACGACTGGCCGGCGTCGACGGACCGGAGCTCCCCGATTCCCTGCCATCGACGTTCGCGTCGGGCGACGGCCGGCTGTTCGAACGGTTCGCGGAGGAACTGGCGAAGGTGGGCGGGGAGGCCCGGCGGGTCGAGCCGGGTGCCATCGCGGCCACCGTGGCCCAGATCGCGAAGGAATCCCGGGCCGCGGTCGTGGCCGCCGGCGTGCCGTTCCGAGAGGCCGTCACGGCCGGGCTGGCGTTGGCCGGGTGCAAGGTGCGCGAGCCCACCCGTGATGAGGCCGCGGCGGCCGACCTGGGGGTGACCGGCGCCGATCTCGCGGTGGCCTCGACCGGTTCCGTCCTGATCCGCATGGGTCCCGGAGCGCCGCGGGCGGCGAGCCTGCTCCCGCCCGTCCATCTGGTCGTGCTCGCGGAGTCCCGTCTCGTGCCCGGCTTCGAGGAACTGTTCTCCGAGCTGACCGGCCGCGCCCGGGCATCGGCGCAGACCGTGCTGATCACCGGCCCCTCCCGGACCGGCGACATCGAGCTGGCGCTGGTGCGCGGAGTCCACGGCCCTACGAACGTCGTGGTGTTGTTCGTCGAGGACGGGGAGTGAACATCCTTGCCGTCAACGTGGGGAGCACATCCCTGAAGTACGCGGTGTTCGGCCCCCACGACGAACTGATGTGTCGGGGGAAGGCCGACGGCGTCGCGCGCGACCGCGCGTTCCTGATCCACGACGAGGGCGGCAGGAAGACCGAGCACCCGATCCTCCGCCCAGGCCTCGAGGGCGCGCTGGACACGATGGTGGAGGCACTCGGAACGCACCTCCCTGCGGTTTCGGCCGCCGCGTTCAAGGTCGTGCACGGCGGCGACGACGCGACCGGCGTGGTGCTCCTGGACGATGCCGCGGCAGCCGCACTGGAGCGCTTCGCGGCCGCCGCCCCCGCGCACAACCCGCCCTACGCGCTCGCAATCAGGCACATAGCGAAGATCCTCCCCGGGGTCCCCCTGATCGGGAGCTTCGAGACAGGGTTCCACGCGACCTGGCCCCCGGAGGCCCGGGCCTACGCGCTACCCGCAGGATGGGCCGAACGGTACGGCTTGCGCCGCTTCGGGTTCCACGGAGCATCGCACAGATACATCTCGGAACGCTTGGCCGAGCTGGAGCCGGACGTCCGCCGGCTGATCTCGTGTCACCTGGGCGGGTCGTCGTCACTGTGCGCCATCGTGGACGGGGCCGCCGTCGACGCCACGATGGGGTTCTCCCCGCAGTCGGGGTTGCCGCAGGCGGAACGGGTGGGCGACCTCGACGCGTTCGCGCTGGTCCACCTGACCGCGGAAGGCGTCACCCTCGAGGAGGCGGCCCGGGCCCTGGCTTCGGAGGGCGGGTTGCTTGGGCTCTCCGGCCTGTCCGGAGACCTGCGGGAGCTGGAGGCCGCGGATGCCTCGGGCCACGCGGGCGCGGCGTTCGCGCTGAATACGTACGCCTATGCGGCCCGGAAGTCGATCGGCGCGCTGGCCGCCGCGATGGGCGGGCTGGACGGGCTCGCGTTTACAGGCGGGATGGGCGAGAACTCCGGCCGGCTACGCAGCCGTATCTGCGAGGAGCTGGGATTCCTCGGCATCCACCTGACCCCCGCTCGCAACGACAGCGCGACCGGCGAGGCGAAGGTCGGCCCCGACGACGCGCCGGTGGCCGTGTGGGTGGTGCCCACCGACGAGGAACGCATCCTCGTCCGCCAGGCCCGCGAGCTGCTCGGCGCTGGCTGAAGGAGCGTAGGATCGACGCCATCCAACCCGCCCCCGTAGGAGGCGACATGACCAAGATGATCTGGGGGCTGTCGAAAGCCGCCACGAACTACCGACCGGCGACCAGGCCCGAGGTGCGTTGCGAGCAGTGCCGGTTCATGTTCCCACGGCTCTCCATCGGGGGCTGCCGTTACGTGCGTGGGGTCATCCGGGCCGACGACACCTGCGACGAGTTCGTCTCGCGCCGTTAGTTCCCCAAACCCGCGCGGCAGCGGGGGGCTAGGACATGCTAGGCCCTGGCGCCGGGTCCGTAGGCGAGGTGCATCAGCCGGCCCTCCTGGAACCGCTGCAGTCGGAGCGGCGAGATGTCGATCGATGGCGTCTCGTTCAGGACCTCCTGGGCCACAACCTCTCCCACTGCCGGAGCCAGCTTTAGGCCGTGGCCCGACCACCCTAGCGCCAGGTACAGACCCTCCACCCCCGGGGCCCAACCCAGGATGGGGTGCCAGTCCGGCGTCACGTCGTACAGGCCGCTCACCGCGCGCTCCCATGTCGCGTCCGCGTACGCCGGAACCCTCCGCCGGAGCGTCTCCCGCAGGAACCTTTCGTAGCCCGGCGCCACGCCGGCATCGTCCGAGGGCCGATCCCGCGGCGCCTGGTCCTTCTCGTAGGCGACCGCCAGCGCCAGCGGGCCCTGGTCCGGCCGCATCACCAACCCGCCCGCGGTGTCGGTGACCGCCACCCGAAGCTGGAGCTGCCCGACCCGTTGACGCAGGTAGGCCATGTGGAGCCGGAAGAACGCGATCGGCAGGGCGACGCCGAGCGGGGCGACGAGGTCACGCCCCCACAGGCCCGCCGCGTTGACCACCACCGGAGTGCGCACGACGTCTCCACCTCGCAGCCGGACGCCGGTCACCCCGTCGCCTTCCGCCTCTACCGCGGCCACCGCCGCGCCGAACCGCGTCACCAGCCCGTGTCCGATCCCCGCCACCACCCACGACAGGATCATCTTGTGGACATCGATCACCCCGCCGTCGGGCTCGAAGGCCGCCCCTGCCACGCCGTCCAGGTTCACGAGCGGCTCGACGTCGGGGATCTCCCCGGGTTCGAGGAACCGCGTGTCCACGCCGCAACGCGTGCCGAGCGCGATGTTCCCCTTGCAGGCCTCGACCGCCTCCTCCGGCACCAGAAGCAAGTACCCGAACCGAACGTACCCCGGATCCCCCACACCGACCTCGTCGGCCCAGTGGTCCAAGACCTCGAACCCCCGGTTGGCGAGGCGGATCGTGAGCTCGTTCGAGTAGTGCCTGCGGACCTGGTTGAACGTCCGTCCCGACATACCACCCGCCGGCCCTCGCTCATCGATCAGCACCACTCGTCCCGCGCCCCGGCGGGCAAGCTGGAACGCGATGCTCGCCCCGAAGATCCCGGCACCGATGACGACGACGTCGGCCGACTCCACGGGGTCACGGTATCCCACCTGGCAGCGGGCTCGCGATGAGCGGCGCGCACATCGGCCGCCGGGAACGGTGTGCGGGCTGCTCGATGCCTCGGGCACACGCTACCGAAGGCATCGTGAGCAAAGAGGACCTTGGATCGGCCCGGCGCAAGGCGCACCCTTCGAGGTTGCGATGCCGCGCGCGTTCGAGATCGTCGTGGGCAACGAGCGGGCCGTGTTCGACCTGCTCGACGCCGAGGCCCCCAGGGTCTGCGAGAGTTTCGCGCGCTCGCTCCCCGTCGACTCGTTCTCCGTTCACGCGAAGTTCGCCGGCGACGAGCTGATCGTGATGGTTCCGTTCTTCGAGGACCCCGAGAACGAGATCTTCTGGGTCAAGCCGGGCGATGTCGGCTACTACCCGGGCCGCCAGACGATCTGCATGTTCTACGGTCCCACCGAGCCCTTCGGGCAGGTGTCGGTGTTCGCGAGGTGCCACGAGGAGCACCTCCCGATCCTGCGCCGGTGGGGCCAGGAGATCCTTCGGGAGGGGAGCCTTCCGGTCTCCGTCCGGCTCCACGACCCCTCGGTCCCGTTCACGGCGGAGGAGGTGCTGGCGTGAGCGTCGACCTGGACACGATGGTCCGTCAGGCCGTCCTCGAGGCGCTCCACCAGCGAGGCTGGATGGACGGCAACGGCAGGGCCCGCCCGACCGCAACGATCCAGCTCGAGCGCGAGGCCCCCACCCACGTTCACGGCCGCCAGTCGGGGTCGGACTTCTGCACGCATTGCGGCGGGTGCATGGAGCCGGCCGTCTACGAGCGGCGCGACCGGGCCACGCCGGCGTCGCTCGCCGAGATGACAGACCGACTCGATAGGTTCACCGAGCTGTGCTGGAAGACTGAACCCCAGGACGTTCGCCGCCTGCGCCAGCTGTCCCGTCCGCCGATGGGCCAGATCCCGGGGATCATGTACGCGAACTTCAACCTGTTCTGGCTGGGCGAGAACCTCCAGACCGTTCGGGACGAAGCCCGGGCCGGAACGATCCCCGTCGACCACCTGAACGAGATGCTGGCCGCTGCGTGCCTGCGCTCGGCCGTCCGCCTGTCGAAGTGGCATCTGCTCGATGTCATCGTCCTGCTCTCCGACGTTGTCGCGTTCGCCCGGAAGATCGGCTGCCGCGATGGGGCGGAGATGAAGGAACTGATCGAGCACCTGCTGATCGCCGTGGACCGCGTCCAGTGTTGGGTCGACCGGATGATCCCGTGGCACCACATGGATGCGCAACTGGAACTGGTTCCCTGACATGTCCCAGGCCACCGCGGACCTCGCCTCCCAGACAGCCCCCCCGGCGGACTGCCCCGACTGCACGGTGTGCTTGTCGGTTCGCAACTGGGAGGGGCCCGACGCGCAGGAACTGCTGGAGCACATGGTCCGGTCCCGCGTCGAGGACGCCTTGCGGGAGCAGGGCCTCTACCCGAGCGACCCCCGGACCGTCCCGCTCGGCGTGTCGGCTCGGCACGTCCATCTCTCGTCGGAGCACGTAGAAGCGCTGTTCGGTCCCGGCACGAAGCTCCGGCCGAAGCGGTGGCTCTACCAGCCCGGCGAGTTCGCCACCGAGAACACGGTCTCGGTCGTGAGCCCGTCCGGACGGGTGATGGAACGCGTCCGGATCCTGGGCCCCGAGCGCAAGCGGACCCAGATCGAGATCTCGCGGACCGACGCCGTCTCGATCCGGATGAACGTCCCGATGCGGAACTCCGGCGACCTGGACGACTCGCCGTCCGTCACGTTGGTCGGCCCGGCCGGGGTGGTCCGGACCGACGGAGTCATCCGGGCTGCCCGGCACATCCACTGCTCCCCCGAGCAGGCCGCCGCGTTCGGCCTCTCGAGCAACGGCGTGGTGGCGGTGCGGATCCCCGGCCCGGAGGGCATCACGTTCCCGGAGGTGCTGGTGCGCGCGCACCCCGGCCACAAGCTCATCGTTCACCTCGACACCGACGACGCGAACGCCGCCGGCGTGAACTGCGTCACGCACGGGGTGGTGCTCGTGTGAGGCAAGACGGCGGGCCAGGGGCCCGCGACGAGGGGCGGCTTGCCCGTGGCGCCCCCCGCGGATGCAGGTGGAGGCATTCCCGACAGGAGGTGAAACCAACATGGCGCAGCAGGCGCTCGGGATGATCGAGACGAAGGGCTTCGCCGCGATCGTCGAAGCCACCGACGCGATGCTCAAGGCGGCCGACGTCGATGCGGTGAAGTACACGAAGATCGGTGGAGGCATCGTCTCCGTGGCCGTCCGCGGCGACGTCGGTGCGGTGAAGGCAGCGACCGACGCAGGAGCCGCGGCGGCCCGGCGGGTCGGCGAGGTGGTCTCGGTGTCCGTGATCCCCAGCCCGGACCCCTCGGTGTCCGGCTACATCGACGCGAAGTAGGGAGGCGATCGGAATGGCGAACAGCAACGACGCGATCGGGCTGGTCGAGACCCGGGGGCAAGTTCCCGCGATCGAGGCCGCCGATGCGATGGTCAAGGCGGCCAACGTCGACATGGTCGGGTACGAGTCCGTCGGCGCGGGCCTGGTCACGGCGATCGTTCGGGGTGACGTGTCGGCGGTCCGCGCGGCCACCGACGCCGGGGCCACGGCGGCCTCGAAGGTCGGCGAGGTGGTCTCGGTCCACGTCATCGCGAAGCCGGCCGAGGCGCTCGGGGCGATCTTGCCCATCGGAACACCCGCCGCGAAGAAGTAGGGGACCTCCAATGAAGACCGAAGCGGACCTCGAGGACCTGGTCCGGGGAGTGGTGGCGCAGGTCGTGGCCGGGCAGGCGGAGGCACCGTCGCTCCGCTTGCCGGTCCATGCCCAACCCCGCTCCGCGACGGCGCCTGCGCCCTCCGACGGCGCCGGTGTGATCCACGTGTCGGCGACCGGCGGGAACGGCCTGTTCTCGACGGTCGACGACGCTGTGGGAGCGGCGCGGATGGCCCAGGGGAAACTGGCGGCCGAAGGCATCGAGCGGCGGAAGGCCTACATCGGGGCCATCCGGGCCGCCGGCATCGCCAACGCGGAGCGCCTGGCCCGCAGCGCCTACGAGGAGACCGGCCTGGGCCGATTCCGCGACAAGGTCGGCAAGAACGTC